>NZ_NUQC01000021.1:0-479032 GCF_002585125.1 Bacillus sp. AFS029533
ACTATTAGCTGGTTTAGTTGAATAAGGAAATTCATTTTAAAGACATTTAAGGCTGTAACAATACTTTCTTTCCATTAACAACTTCATAAATACTTAAATGTTTTTTTGCTGTAAAGTCAACGTAATACCATAATCTTAAATTATTGTTATAAGTAACAAGTGTAGCATCTGTATCTCCAACAATTATTTTGTCTGCTTCAGGATTAGTTATAGTACCAAAGTATAAAAAAGGTTTTTTATTGGACGAAATTACAAAATTTTTTTCTTCTCCAGTGGAGTATAATGTAGCACCATTAACTTGTTTCCACTTATTTTTATGTTTTTCTAAATAAACTAAATGAAAATGGGCTGTATTTTTATCAAAGTAAATAGTAATTTTTTCTGTGGGTACTATCTTAAGTTCATAAAAAGTTTCTTTTAAATCAGAACTCGAAGAACAACTTGATAAAATAAATAAAAATAGTAATGAAATAAATAATTTTTTCAAAAAATACAACACCTTCTTTCCATAAATACATCTTACTGGTTTATTCGATTATAGATTAAATAGTCCTTCCTTATGCAACTAACCTGCCATTTAGTTGCACAAAAAAGAGCTGCCGAAGCAACTCTTGTTGTGCAACTAACGCATGCGTTAGCCATCCATGAATCCTCAGATTCACAACAGTGAATGGAAGTTTATATCGTACTCCCATGGTAGTTGCATAAGAATTTATTTATTTATTTTCCGATTCATTTATCAACTTACAAAGATATCCGACTTGTCTTTTGATAAAAAAGTTATGTAATAATTCTGCCCATCTATTGTAATTAAACTGCTGTGATATATGTTAGCTTACTATTATGGGTATTCATGTACTCAGATGAAGTTTCTCTAACTGCAATAAATTCTTGGCTTCTAGTGAATCATTTATTAGAAAAAATGTCCTTCTTAAAATGTTCTGACACAACAAAACGAGAATCCAAATAGTTATCAATGATGTCTTTCCTTATTGCTTCAATTTGGACTCAAGTATTAATTGAGTTGATTGAAAGTAGGTTCAACTAAGGCATGTGAAAATTACTCTTTAAAATATACTGCATAGTGAATAGGTTCTTCAAACCCTAACTTTTCTGCTAATCGTATTGAGCCAAAATTATCAATATCACATTCCCAACGAGGAGCTAAACCTTTATTTATACAATCTTGTATATACATTTTTGCAGCAATAAAGGCAAAACCCTTCCCTCTATATTCTTCTTTAGTTGCAATGTCTATTTCGGAGAATAATTCATTAGCAAATACAGATGTACACTCACATACAGACACTTCTTTATGTAAAACACAAATTCCAAAACCATTTTCTAAATAATTTGAAACAGAATCCCAGTAATGCTTATAGTAAATTGGTTTAAATCCAACATTTGACTGAAGTACATTTTCATCAATTTTTTTTAATGAATAGTCTTGTGGTAATTCATAATTATCTAGTATTTCTTCTTTAAATTTAAACGTAAAAGAATATCGATCCAACTTAGTTAATTTGTTATTTAAAAGGTCATTAATTAATTGATTCCAAGAACCTGATGAAGAATATAAAATAAAAGGTAATTCTTTCTCTTCTACTCTATCAATATAAAATTCCTTTATCCAATAGTTAAAAGAAATATTTGATGTTTCTCCAATTACACAGTAGAATCCTGATTTCGTACCAATAAAAATGGATTTTGGAGTTTCGATATGATCAACAAATACATCACCATCTACTATCTCTTGCAAAACTGAATAAACAAACGTAGGTGTATAATTTATTGAAATAATTAATGGGAAAATATTTTTATATTCTTTATTATTTAATTTAATCATTGATTCACCTTTCTTTATCGTCGTTTTTAAATTTTATTATGCCAACAATAGCTTTATGCCCATGCCATTAGCTTTGTTATCCTATTCGGCTAACATCACTAGAGTTCCTTCTTATCCGCTGTTATACTATTCAGTTAATCTGCCTAGCCACAACTAATGCAAACTACTCGATTACTTTCCAGGTTCGATAATGTTTGAACCAACTACCTCGGCAATCTTCTTGGGTACACCCAAATCAACTAAAGTTTCAGCATTTGTTTTTGGTTCTTTTCCACATCCTGCAAGTAATCCAATAGATAAAATACCGCATATTATTAATCTTTTTATATAATTCTCCTTCGTATAAAAACTCCTAACAAATGCTATTTCGTGAACAAACCAATTTTTACCTACTTTATTCTTCAACTAAACTGCCGAAAAAGTTTAAATAGACAAAATAAAAACCACTATTACAATTGTCTGTAATAGTGGTCAACTAATTTGTTACTAGAATATTACATTCAGTAAAGAACTTTATAATCTAGTAAACAAGAATTTTATCAAGTAAAGGACTTTTTTATCCAGAAATACGACTATATACTCTCTTTTTGTAGTTTCTTCGATATCATTATTTTCAACAAGGTCATCAATGCCTTTACTAATTACATTCCATAAAGGTGTATTTTCAAATTTTACATATGGAAGTGACATCCTATTTCCTCCTTGTGTCTTAGTTCAACTAAAGCATGCGTTAGTTGCATAAGGAATGTACTCTATTTAGCAGACCTTTTTTTCAAGAAAAGGAGACTAACAATGAAAACGACAATAAAAAGAACGAAGCCTTTTAGAGTGTCCATATGAATATAAAAGCCTCTAGCACGGATTATTGATAAAAGGACGACTGAAACAATTGCAGCAATTAGTGCAGACATAAATACATTTTTCAATGTCATATTAGTTTTCTTCCCCTCTGTTTTGTATAGGCCGATCCTTCAGTCCTCCATTTTGTTGAACAGTCTACTTAAATTCTTTTTGCCTCTTTACTTTTTGAATAAAATTTAGGACTAGAACTGAAGTAACAACTAATAGACATAAACCAATAATATTGATTCTGAAACCATTCTTAAAGAAATTAAAAGCATTTAAAATATTTGTGTTAAACAGAAGACCTAAAATATACAGCTACAATCACAAATAAAAGAATTATTTTCAATCTCTTATTTTTTTTAGAAAACATAACGTATAAAAGTGCCCCCGCAATTCCGATAAATGGAAAAATCTGTTCGAATAAATACACTACAATATTCCACATTCTCTTGTATAATGACTATTTTCTTAATCCAATTTTATCAAATCCCAACATCTTGGAGTAACCTTTTTCTTATATTCGTTATTCAACTAATCTGCCATTTACTTCAATAAAAAACGACCTGCAAGCAACTAGTGAAATTTAACTAAAGCACTGCTTTAGTTGTATAAGGAATGAATTTACGACTTATGCATATCCTCCATCTTTAATTCGCCATTTACCATTTTTACTATCTCTAACCAGAGTCCAACTGAAATCATCCATAGTTTTATTCGGTTCCCATCCTCCAACAACAGAAGGACCAGTTTTAATAGTAGCAAAGATCACAACCAGTTTTTACTGATTGACCAGATTTCGTTAGGTCTTATGATAGCGGTAGTCTGGGAAGAATATTAAATAGCTTAGACTTATCTAGAGCATAGGCTATTTAGTTACTGTTGCAGACATCTTGTTTAATCGGATGATAAAAGACGGCGATATTCATAAAGCGATATTCATATCCGGTGAACACTTCTTATTAATTTATTCCCCGTTCCTGGCGAAATCGATCCGCCGCTAACAGAGCGGTCCGGTAGCCGCCAGCGTCGCGGAGGGATTGACCGATAGTCGCGGCGCTCCTCTTGAAGCGTTGTTCGTTAAAGGCCTGATTTACAGCATCCCGCAGCTTGGCGGCGGTAAGCTTTGATTTGTTCAAAATGACACCTGCCCCCAACTTCTCTACACGTGCAGCGATAATAGGTTGATCGGCAGCATGGGGGATGAGCACCAACGGCACATCGTAGTACAACGCCTCAGATACGCTATTCATTCCGCCGTGACTTACAAATACGGCCGACCGTTGCAATACCTCCAGCTGTGGCACATACGGACGGGCAATTATATGGGATGGTGCGTTCCGGAAAAGTTCCATATCCGTATAGCGCCCCGCAGAGATCACCACCTGATAGCTCCCATCGCTGAAGGCATCCAGACATAATCGAAAGAAGGGTTCGCTCTTGGCTAATACAGTTCCCATTGAAATATAGACAACAGGCCTGTCATCCCCTTTCAGAGAGTCTAGTGGGAAGTCCGAATGGCTTTCACGTGTGGAAATGGATGGTCCAGAGAATACGTAAGAATGATCGAGGCGTTCATAATCCGGTTGGAAGTAAGTGCTAGTATAGACCAGATTCAGTTGGCCGGTCTGACAGAATACCTCATTGATTGATGGCCCCGATACGTCATATGTTTTGGCAAGATTGGCGGAAAGCCTCTTGATCTCGGGAATAAACTTTCCTCCCTTTAGGAGGTCGCCCACTTGTTTCAGCAGAGTCTCACCTGCCATCTTAGGTTTCTTACCCGTGGAAGCAAAGGAAGCATGTGAGGCAATGTTTGGCAGCTTAAGAAGTCGGGCTATTAAATTGCCCCAACCGAAAAGGGAGTCGTGGAACACAAAGTCGTAAGCCTCTTGCCGGGCCTGCTCCACTACCGTCGGCACGACATGGTCGGCGGAGTTAAGGAGCAAAACAATAAACTCTAAAAAATGAGAGATGTCCTCTTGACGTACGCCACCTAGGAAGTTTTCGAAGGGCTTAAAGACTGCCCCTGCGGCCTCCACTTTGACACGGGCATCCTCAGTGCTGTAGAAGTGTACCTCATCCCCGTCCTCACACCAGGCTTTAATGATTGGTAGCATGGGATTCACATGTCCTTCACCAATTCCACCAATTGCTAATATCTTTGCCATATTCATTCGCCCCTTATATGTAATCTTCAAAAGTTATTAATTAAGTGCTCATTGTAACTACTAATTTTAGTATGTATTAGGACTTATGTCTATTTGAACATTGGTAAACGTAATGGTAGTAAATCTACCTAGTATTCTCTTCTGAAAAAGGAATGGGAAGGTCGCAGTACCAGTCCCTTAGAGAGTGATTTAATTACTTAGATCATTATCTTTATGGGCTTTATTATTATAACGAATTATTGGTCTATTAAAAGTAATGAATCTTAAACAATCCTGCCATTTTGTTGAATCAAAAAATCGACTAAACAGCCAATTAAGTTGTACAACTAGAAATGCTTTAGTTGCATAAGAAATTATCTATTTTCTTTTTTCATACGAAAAATGATGCTCTTCTTCTTACATACTCTACTTCATCAAATATAAATTTTTTGAAAAACAGTTTAACCTCTTCCTCATAATCTGTAAATTCTCCAAGTCCATAGGCAATCTGCCATCTTGCCTCAAAGTCATTATATGATAAAGAATGTTTAGCTAATTCAATCAGTTGAGTAGGGGGATCAATTAACTGCTCAGTAATGTTCTCCCTCTCATTGTCCCTTACCTAAAATAAATAAAAATTTGTTAACTAAATTTGAACTCCAATTTCCAACTGGGATTTTTTCAATTAAGTTATTTGTAGTTTTTATATCCTATCCTAGTGAAAAAAATCAGTCTCCCATTCTACATAAGATTTCTCTACTTTCTTATACCATAAAACAAAACTCTCAATTTCTTTTATTAAATGAACCTCAAATTGTTTACCCATTTTAGACTCACTCCTACTTTATAGGACCATCAGTTTTGTTCAACTATTGCATGCGTTAGTTGGGTAAAAAAAAAAGAGAAACTCACAGAATAAGTTTCTCTATAAATAGGTGATATTGGTAAAAAATTAAAACACGAAATGTAATATTATTATATAAAAATTAATATCAATTGTTTTAGTTATACGCCTTTCATTTTGGAAAATTATGTAAATAAGAAATCGGATATTCAGCTGAACATCTTGTTCAACTAAAGCATGCGTTAGTTATATAATATCTATAAAAATCTTATAGGTTTATTGTCGGTTAAGTTCTAAACGCCAATTATTACATCTCATATAGCTACCAGGTGGGTACTCAAATTCACATTCTTTGATCAAACTGAAATTAAGTTTACTACAGATTGCATTTGAAGCAGGATTATCAATCGAAGGAAAAGCATGAATATATCTATATTTGTTTTCTACAGATGCTTCGTTGATTGCGAGGCTCACTGCATTTGTTGCAATCCCTTTCCCTTGAAAATTTGGTAGTACGCTCCAACCAATTTCATATACACTTTCACCGTTCCAAACTGTTTCCCAGAAACCAACAGAACCAACTGGTTTATATTCTGACAATAATTTTATACTAAACATACATCCCTTATCACTAAGGTTTAGATATCTATTATGGCGATTCAAAATCTGTTCTTTACTCTCTGGACCTCCGAGATGCTCCATCATTTCTGGTTGATTTATTTGAAAAAGTAAATCTAGATTTTTATCCTCCCAAGGCCTAATCTGAATAATGTGCTTATTAATTCGTTCCAAAATCTCCTTTTTGCCCCCTTATTTTCCTTAATAGGTATTACCACTTAAGAAATTAGAATTTGTTCTTAAGTTAACTTATATGTTTACATACCTTTTCCTTTTCTTATTTTTGTCAAATAGTAAGACAGGAGCTGATTGCTCAGCTCCTTAAGGTTGTACAACTAGCGCATGCGTTAGTTGATAAAGTTTTAATTATTTAATAATTCTTTAAGCTTTATCTTTAAATAATCTGGCAGGGGTTCTTTTAACATAAGATTTATTATATTTGCATTAGCTCCGTGAACTTTTAAATAGAAGAAAAGTTTATTTGCTTTTTCAATTCTATCCATAAGACTGTAAGCCACGTACCACACTTCTGGGCTACCAATTTGAATATTTTTCCACTCTTTTACCGATATTGTTGGCAAATTACAAACTCCATTTGATGTTTTAATTGAAAAATAACCTATTATTTCAACTTTAGGATTAACATTATGTACTAGAAATTTATATTTACTTGCAAACGGGTAATCTCCACTATCTATTTCTTTTATATCAAATGATTTAAGTACGTTTAATAATTCATTCTTTGGATTTTCAATTGTGATGTCCCAATCATTTACTTCATTAGTCAATCCTAAACTTAAAAGTAAACCACTGCCTCCTAGTGCATATTTAATATTATTCTGTTCTAATACTTTTACAACACTTATTAAATTTTTATAATCCATTTTGTAACTACACAACTCCCGGCTAAAAAGTTTATATAAATAGTATAATTATATACAAAGAATCCTTAGATAACTATACTGCCATTTAGGGCAATAAAAAATCGACTATTCATCTGATTTTACTGTTCAATTTATGCATAAGTTAGATCTAAAACTCTCAAAAAACTTTAGCCAAATACACAATTAAGATAGATTCGTCAACGATAGCAATAAATGTAAAAAATTACCAAGTAATATAATAGGTCAAAGTCATAGACAAGCTTGTCCTATTAAACATATGTATAAAATATGATAGTCCTGTTAAGGATTTCATTTAATTCTACTATTTCGAATGAAAGGGGGAAAAAAAATGACATTCAACCTTGCAACTTTTCTTATTGTAGTAGTACTTTTGGTTGCATTGCTTTTAGCATCATTACTGGGTGTTGAGCAAGCACCTATTTTAGCTGCTATCTGTGCAACACTTGGATGCAGTTAATCAATTGCACGTAGAATAAAGACGAGCCCATCTAAATTTGGGCAAAGCACCTAGAAGATATTTATATGATTTAATTATCTTCTAGGTTATTTTTAGGAAATTAAATTTTTTTCGAATTTATATAAAGGTGGGCTTTTAAAATGAATAATGATAAAGAGAATAGTGAGCAAACACCCGCTCAATCAAGTGATTTTAATGATTTAAAAAAAGAAAGTATTATAAAACTAGCAAATAAGCTTACGGCAAATGAAACTACTATAGATATGGGTTCAATTATGAGGATGGCACAAAACCTTTTTAAAGATGATTCGCTAATGAAATCTGTACAGGATCTTGGAATGATCAATCAGCCTAATTCAATTTCAGTTCAAAAATCCGCACCAAAAAAAGAAAATTTAGAGCTACCACTTAATAGTGAGTTATTAGAAAAAATATACAATGAATTTATCCAAATAAAATCAGAACTAGTTGAGATTAATGCAAATAATAAGACTTTAATTGAAATTTTTCAAAGAAAAGAAAAGAAAAACATAATATAAAACAATAAATTTTCTTAAAATGAATACTCTGTTAATGAATAACACTCTCAAATTTTTAAATAACTTCTTTGAAAAGTTATTTTACTTTCTTAGCATTTCTCAAGCTTTAAAATGAAACCCCTACTGTTCAATTGTTTTATTTTGGTTTGCTGACTTTACAAATGGAGTCTTTATGGGGGGATTCTTTCCCAGCAATTGTCATTGAAGCTCCTATAGCTTTTATAAGAATCACTATAGGAGCTTCCATTTGACCTGCAAAAACGTTGAAAGTAGAGTCTTAACAATGGAAAAATATAGTCTAACTAATTACTGAATTGAATAATCGATTGGTACTACCATTATAAATTCATCCAATTTTTATTCAACGAACCTGCAATTTAGCTCAATAAAAAATGGACTATTAAGTCGATCATTTTGTTCAACTAAAGCATGCGTTAGTTGGGTAAGAACAATTAATTAAATATTAATTATCGATAAAAGTTCTTCTTGTGCAATTAGATAATCTTCACCTGATTCTTCATCCAAAACATAGAAACGAATACTTCTTCCATCATCATCTATAAGAGCAAGTGAAAGATCAATTACTAAACATTTGCAATATGGATTTTCAGAATCATTAAGTTCATAACCTGACTTAAATTCAAAAATATATCTTTGATCTTCTTCAATAATATATTCTTTTTTTTCAATTGTTAGTTTCAATGTCATCTTTCTCATTATTATGTTCTCCTCTACTTTTAAGAGATATTGGATCTGCATTGCTTTACTATTGAACTAACGCTTTCTTTAGCTTAATAAGGTTTAATTTTCAACAAAAAACAAAATTGAAAGAGTTATAAAAAACAATGAAAATATCAGTAGAACGATTCTTTTTAAGATGGTTGGTGATTTTACTATAATAGAATTTAATATAGCTTCTACAGGTGTTGTTCCAACTTCGGATATAGATGAATCTATTTTTTCTTTAGGAGCGAATAATGAAAATAATACCCCAAATATTCCGAGAGCAATGATTATAATAGCTATGACTTTTATCTTTATCGCCTCCTAAATACGTAAATAATCTAGCATAATTATATCATTCCTTGTTCAACTAATCTGCCATTTTGTTGAATAAGAAAAAACCATCCTCTATTGAAGAATCGCATGGGTTAGTTAAAGATTATTCGTACATACTTGAAGCAATTAGGATATCCGCAATAGTCTTCAAGTGTTATATTCTCCCACTTTTCTTTATTATTTTTTAAATCCATTCTCAAGTGGAAAATTAAACTTATCAAATCTTCTCGACTTTTAACAGTATCTACTTTTTCATATAATTCCACCTTAAAATCACCTCTTAGTTTATAATTTCCACTAAATAGTTAGGCTTTTCCTTCTTCAACTAACCTGCCATTTACTTGAATAAAAAAATCAACAAGCTACCTTAACAGAAATTAAAAAGAGGCCGCTTATTTATCAGTTAATCTGACAGATAAGACAGCCCTCTTTTTACTTATTTATTTAGCAACTTCTTCTACAATTGCAATGACCATTTCAGCAGTTTTTACTAACTCTTTAATTGGCATTCTTTCATTTGTAGTGTGGATTTCTTCATAACCGATTGCTAAGTTTACGATTGGGAAACCGTGACCTGCGAATACGTTCGCATCTGATCCACCACCACTTTGTTGTAATGCAGGAGTACGTCCAATTTTTTCTGCTGCACGTTTTGCAACTTCAACAACGTGGTCTCCTTCACCAAATTTAAATCCTGGGTACATAATTTGAACTTCTACTTCAGCACGTCCACCCATTTCAGTAGCTGCTTCTTCAAAAGCCGCTTTCATTTTAGCTACTTGAGCTTCCATTTTTTCACCGATTAATGAACGAGCTTCAGCTAAAATATTCACTTGATCGCATACGATATTTGTTGCACTTCCACCTTCGAAACGTCCGATATTAGCAGTCGTTTCTTCGTCGATTCGACCAAGTGGCATTCTTGCAATTGCTTTAGAAGCAATCGTAATCGCTGAAACGCCTTTTTCAGGTGCAACACCTGCATGTGCTGTTTTACCATAAATTGTAGCAATTACTTTAGCTTGAGTTGGAGCTGCTACGATAATGTTACCTACTTCTTCATCGCTATCTAATGCATATCCAAATTTAGTAGTGATTAATTTTGGATCCATTGCTTTAGCACCATGTAATCCAGATTCTTCACCAACTGAGATAATGAATTGGATTTCACCATGTTCAATATTTTGTTCTTTAATGATTTTTAAAGCTTCTAAAAATGCTGCGATACCAGCTTTATCATCTGCACCTAGAATTGTAGTTCCGTCAGTAACGATATATCCATCTTTGATTGATGGCTTGATTCCATTACCTGGAGTTACTGTATCCATATGACATGAGAAGAAAATACCGTCAACGCCTTCTTTAGTAGCAGGAATTGTAGCAACAATATTTCCAGCACCGTGACCTGTAACACCCATCGTGTCGTCTTCAAAAACATTCATTCCAAGAGCTTCTAATTTTTGTTTTAAAACCTTTGCAATTTCAGCTTCAAACTTAGTTTCAGAGTCTACTTGTACTAATTCTAAAAATTCATCGACTATACGTTGTTCATTAATCATTTGTGTCATGCCTCCAAATTGTATATGTAAAAAAATGTCTACAAAGGTATATTACCATGTTTTTTAGCTGGGCGCTTTTCATTTTTGTTTTTTAATACTTCTAAAGATTGAATAAGCTTTTTTCTAGTCATTCTTGGATCAATAACATCGTCAACTAAACCGTATTTTGCAGCAACGTAAGGATTAGAAAATTTCTCTTTATATTGTTCCATCCATTCTGATCGTAACTCTTCTGGTCGTTTACTTTGAGAGATTTCTTTTCCGTATAAGATGTTTACAGCACCTGCAGCACCCATTACAGCGATTTCAGCGTTTGGCCATGCAAATACTAAATCCGCTCCAATCGATTTACTATTTAATGCAACATATGCTCCACCAAATGCTTTTCTCGTAATGACTGTAACTTTTGGAACTGTTGCCTCAGAGTACGCGTATAAAAGCTTAGCACCATGCCTTATTATACCTCCATGCTCCTGTTTTACACCAGGGAAAAACCCTGTCACATCAACAAAAGTGATGATTGGTATATTAAAACTATCACAAAAACGAATAAATCTAGCCCCTTTATCAGCTGAATGTAAATCTAATCCTCCAGCCATAAATTTAGGTTGATTACAAACGAGTCCTACTACTTCACCATTTAATCTAGCAAATCCTATAACTAAATTTTTAGCGAAATCTTTTTGAACCTCAAAAAAGGAATCATCATCTACAATCATTTCTATTATTTTTTTAACATCATAGGGTCGACTACTTTCATCAGGAATTAGCTCCATTAAGTCATCTATATCTTTTTCAGTTTTCATTTTAGTAGGTGCTTTTTCTTTCCAATGAGCCGGTAAATACTCTATTAAATTTCTAACGACTTTAAGAGCTTCTTCCTCTGATTCAGCTTGGAAATGAGCATTACCACTTATTTCGTTATGGACTTTAGCTCCACCTAGATCCTCTGCAGTGATTTTTTCACCTGTTACACTTTCAATTACCTTTGGTCCAGTAATAAACATTTGGCTAGTTCCATTGACCATGATTACGAAGTCAGTAATTGCTGGGGAATAGACAGCACCACCAGCACAAGGCCCCATAATAACAGAAATTTGTGGTACGACCCCTGAATAAATTGTATTTCGATAAAAAACATGTCCATAACCATCTAAAGAAAGGACACCTTCTTGGATTCTAGCACCACCTGAATCATTTAAACCAATAATCGGAGCTTTACACTGTACTGCCATGTCCATTAATTGACTTATTTTTTTCGCATGCATTTCACCTAAAGCACCGCCGAACACAGTAAAATCTTGCGAAAAAACAAAGACCGTACGATCGTTAATTTTTCCGTAACCTGTGACAACTCCATCACATGCACCATTTTGTTCATCCATTCCAAAATCTGAACAACGATGCTGGACAAAACTAAATAACTCAACAAAACTCCCTTCATCTAATAGCATGTCTATTCTTTCTCGTGCTGTAAACTTTCCACGTTCATGTTGTTTCTCAATCCGTTCAAATCCTCCACCTTGCTCTATTTCAGATTTCTTTTCATATAGTCTATAAAGATCATCATACTTGCTCATTAAACTCCCCCCTTTTTTGAACAATTTCGATTAATACTCCGAATTGTTTAGGGTGTATAAAGGCAACTTTGGAACCCTCACTCCCATTTCGTGGTGAATGATGAATTAAATTGAATTGGCGTTTTTTTAGTTCTAATAGTGATTTTTCGATGTCATCTACTTGAAAAGCAATATGATGCAATCCTTCACCTTTTTTTTCAATATATTTATGTACAGGGTTCGTTGATGAAAGTGGTTGGATTAATTCAATATTAATTTTATTTGTTTTAAAAAATGCGACTTCTACACCTTCTTCTTCAACTATTTTTCGATATGAGTATGGTAAACCTAAATCGCCCTCATATTTTTTAATACTATCGTTTAAATTTTTTACACAGATTGCCATATGATCTATATTTGTGAACATTTTTTTGCCCTCTCCTTCAAATCAATGCTTTTTTTAGAAACATATGAGATTTTTTATGTACTTTCATCTGTTCAAAAGTACATAAGCTATTATTTAAACAATATTCAAGAAAGTGGACAAACATGATTAAAAACCGTAGCAGTATACACCTGTATATTAAGAGATAACAAAGAAAATGAACTATGATTTTGAATCATGGAACCATTAAACTTAACACCAAAATTATTAAAAAAGTTCGACGGCATTCCCCTCACTTTTCTCTTTTCATAAAACAATATAACTACTTATCAATCGAGTGGTTAAATAAACCCGATATAAAAGACTTATTTTTCCAAAAAAAGTGAAATTATTGTAGTTTTTTGTAGTTTGTAAGCCTACTAGATTACATGATAATATTAGCTCGTTATTACTATTTGTTAACTAGGGAGGAAATTAAATGAACAAAAAAGTATTAGCAGTTGGGTTATCTTTAGGATTAGCAGCAAGTAGTTTTTCAGTCACAAATACATATGCTGCACCAAAAAATGTGTTATCTAGCTACAAGTATAATGAATCTGTAGGATCTCCTGAATTTGTATCAGGACAGCTGACAAAGTCATCAACTCAAAGTCCTGAGAGCATTGTACTTGGATATGTGAATGCTAATAAAGATAAATTTAAACTTGGTTCGAAATCCTCCGAAGAATCATTCATCATTAAGTCTAGTAATAAAGATCTGTTAGGAACCGCTCTTCGACTACAACAAGTATATAATGGTGTACCTGTTTGGGGTTCTACTCAAACAGCATTAGTTGCAGACGATGGTGTTCTAACAGCTTTCTCTGGTACCGTAGCTCCTAATCTAGATACGAAAAAAGGATTGAAATCTGAAAAGAAAGTAAATGCCAACAAATCAATTAAAATTGCAGAAGCCGACCTTGGTTATTCTCCTATCTATGAAAAAGACCCTACAGCTGATCTAGTAGTTTACACAAATGGTGATGAAGCATCTTACGCTTACCTTGTAAACTTAAACTTCCTTTCTCCCAAACCTGGAAACTTTAATTATTTCATTGATGCATCAACAGGAAAAATATTAAATAGCTATAATAACTTAGATGAAGCAGATAGTAGTGCCCCTGCTGCAAAACCAGGTGGTACAGCAAGTAGTACGAATACAACTGGAACAGGAGTTGGCGTGCTTGGTGATACAAAAACACTAAATATGACCCAATCGGGTTCATCTTATTATTTACAAGATAATACTAGAGCCCAAGGTGGTATTTTCACTTATGATGCGGCAAACCGACAACGTCTTGCTGGTACACTTTGGACAAGTCCTGATAACCTTCTAAATAGCACTTATGATGGGGCTGCAGTCGATGCACATTATTTTGCTGGATTAACATTTGATTATTATAAAAATGTTTTTAATCGTAATTCCTATGATAATAAAGGCGGTGCATTAAAATCGAGTGTCCATTATGGCCGTAATTACAACAATGCGTTTTGGAACGGTACGCAAATGGTTTATGGCGATGGTGACGGTACAACATTTATTCCATTATCAGGGGGTATTGACGTAGTTGCACATGAGTTAACACATGCAGTAACAGAAACTAGCTCAAATTTAACTTATCAAAATGAATCTGGTGCACTAAACGAAGCAATTTCTGATATTTTTGGTACTTTAATAGAGTTCTATAATAATAAAAATCCTGATTACGAGATTGGTGAAGATATTTATACGCCAAAAATTGCAGGTGATGCACTTCGTTCGATGAGTAATCCAACTAAATATGGAGATCCAGATAACTATGCAAATCGTTACACTGGAACATCTGACAATGGAGGAGTTCATACAAATAGCGGTATTATTAATAAAGCTGCTTATTTAATTGCTCAAGGTGGAACTGCTTATGGTGTGACTGTTACAGGAATCGGAAATGATAAACTAGCTCAAATTTTCTATCGTGCAAATACCGTTTACTTAACAGCTTCTTCTACTTTCAGTCAAGCACGTGCAGCATGTGTGAAAGCAGCTTCTGACCTTTTCGGTACTAGCTCAGCTGAAGTAACTACAGTAAATAAAGCATTTGATGGGGTTGGAATTAAGTAAAATTTTAATTACATTTTAAGAAAAAAAGGGATATCTCGTAAGCTAAAAATGCTTATGAGCCCTTTTTTTATTTCGTTAAAAGACAGCAATCTGATGAATCACGTTTAATCAGGGAGTTACTAATAAATAAGCTTAGAGTGTAAAAAATATCCTATATATGCTAAAATAGGACAACACTTGTATTATTCTAATAAAATAATTAATAAATTGTAATTCTTTAATATAAGGTGGTAATCACATGAGAAAAAAAACACAAAAAGTAGTTGTGATGATTATGTTAATTTCAATGCTTGCTACTACTTTACTTGCAGGTATCGCTGCTATGTTATAAGAGGACAATGGAAAAAGAGGATTCATCATTAAGATCTTGAGATTTTGATGATGAATCCTCTTTATTATCTGATTGCACCTTGTTCACGAGCTAGTTGTTCAAATGAACTTGTTGATGTTGTGATTAACACTTTCGTTCCATATGGGACTTTATCAAAAAGTTCATTCACATCATTTGTGTACATTCTTACACATCCATTTGAGATATATTTACCAATTGATGAAGGGTCATTATTTCCATGAATACCATAAATCGAACCATCTGTACCTAATGCGTCAAAACCAATCCATCTAGTTCCTAGAGGATTTTTAGGATCACCCCCTGGAATATTCTTTTTGCGCCAATATGGATTTTTGGCTTTATATGTAATATTAAAAATACCTTCAGGAGTTAAATCTGCTGTTTTTCCTGTAGCAATTCGATAAATCCTTAGTACTTTACCATCTTCTATATATGCCAAATTATTTACTTCTTTATTAATAATAATAAATGGTTCACCTACCCTTGGATTTTGTCCAAGTGGCCATACTGGACCAATTACTAAAAGTAGTGACAGAACTAGTTTAAGCAAATAAAGCAACTCCTTTTTAAATTCACTTAACGTATTTTCCCTTAAACTTTGATTTCATAATCAAGAAACTTTCCATTTCATTGATGATGGTTAAAACCGCTGCTCGAGTTTCAAAATCATCAGATGTTTGTGGTAGTGGCATTGCACGAAACATATGATAGATTTCTTCTAACTGATGTAAGCAAATTACACCACTTATAATTGGATTTATTGAAAAGCTTAAATCATTAAAAAATTTGGATAAAATATGAGATTGTTCGTTACTCACTTTAATGTCACAAACCGTGTCAATAATACGGTGAATAATTTCAAGTTGCCGTTCTCTTAATAAAAAGTATTCATAATCTTCATCATTCGATGATTTAAAATAATGATTATCGATTTCTAATTTAGAAATTCTTTTCGCTTCTTGAAGCAATTTTACTGTTTCATCATATTCTTCTAAAAAACATTTATTAGCTGGTTCTTTTAAATAAATAGAAATCTTCTCAAAAATAAAACAAAATTTAGAATCAATTTGTACTTTAAAGTTTTTTATTTGCTCATCTAAACTAGGCATATATAAATTACAAAGTAAAGCTACACCAATTCCTATTACAATTACAGTTAACTCATCTACTATTATTGGAACTGTAATTTTTTTTAGACCATATAGATGTAGCATGATCACTGCACTGGAAATGACTCCTTCTTGAATTTTAAGCTTTACTAAGCTTGGAATAAAAAATAATAGTAATATTCCAATCGCTAAAGGTGTATAACCAAAAATATGAAAGAAAAAAATACAAAAAAGGATGATCAAAACGCATGCAGAAAACCTTCTCAACGCTGTATCTAATGAACGCTTTTTAGTAGTTTGTATACATAATATTGTTAATATTCCAGCAGACGAGTAAAAATGCACTCCCACCGATTGTGCAATAAAAATTGCAACTGCACTCCCTAACGCCGTTTTAACAATCCTTGAACCAATTCTATACATAAGATCACCTATTATTTATGTTTTACTTTATGTAGTATTTGATTCATTGAATAGGATAATATTTCGAATGAAAATTTCATCTCATAATTACGCTTAATAAAAAATAGATTGGTAAAAATATCATTATTCTAATAAAAGGTGTGAATTTATGAGTTCAAAATATTGCCATGAATCACGTTCAGCTTTGACTGTTCGAGTTTTCCCTACAGACTTAAACAATCACCAAACTTTATTTGGTGGAAAAATTCTCGCTGACATGGATATGACTGCTTCAATTACTGCTTCTAAGCATTCAAGATTGAAATGTGTAACTGCTTCGATCGACCATGTAGACTTCTTACATCCAGTTACAGAAGAGGATTGTATCTCTTATGAATCCTTTGTCGTAGTTACAGGAACTTCATCTATGGTAATTTTCGTAAAAGCGATTGCAGAGAACTTGATAACAGGCAATCGCCGAGTTGCTGCTACTTCATTTTTAACATTTGTTGGAATGAAAGATAATAAAACGGTACCAGTTCCCTCTATCATTCTTGAAACCGAAGAAGAACGCGAACTTGCTGAAATAGCAAAAGCAAGAATTGATAATCGTAAAAATAATAAATTAATCAGTAAAAACATTGAAACGATTATCTCTACGAAACCTTTAAAATTAAAACAAAGTGATGAGTAAATTAATTTGTGTCCTAAATAAAAAAGAAACTGAGAAATTTTCTTCAGTTTCTTTTTTTCTAATTATGATTAATGTGTTGAAATACTCGATATACCATGGCCAGTATTAGACTTCACAAGAATTTCATCAAATTTAGCTTCATTTTCTTTCTTACTTGAAAGAATTGTACCTAAATAAGCGGCTATGAATCCTAAAGGAATTGATATAATCCCTGGATTCGTTAAATTTATTAGTGGATCTCCAACAAAAATGGCTTTTCCTTCAATTGGACTCCAAATATTTGGACTTATCGCTACTAGTAAGATTGCAGATATTAATCCAGTTAACATACCAGTAATTGCGCCAGTCGTATTAAAACGTTTCCAATAGATTGTAAAGAGTATGACTGGTAAGTTCGCACTCGCAGCAACAGCAAATGCTAAGGATACTAAAAAGGCAACATTTAATGTTTGTGCAAATATTGCAAGTAAGATTGAGATTAGAGCAACTCCAATCGAAGCATATCTAGCCATTGAAACTTGCTCTTTTTCAGTTGCTTTACCATATTTTAAGATTTCATTGTAAAAATCATGTGCAAAGGCAGATGCAGCAGTTAATACTAGCCCTGCTACTACTGCAAGAATAGTTGCAAATGCTACAGCTGAAACAAAAGCAAATAAAAAGTTACCACCTAATGCTTCTGCTAATAGTGGCGCCGCCATATTTCCTGCAGGATTTGCTTTTATAATCTCAGAATTCCCAACAAATGCAGCTGCCCCAAATCCAAGGAAAATCGTCATGATATAAAATGCTCCTATTAACCAAGTTGCATAAACGACTGATTTTCGTGCCGTTTTCGCATCACGCACTGTAAAGAATCGGACCAATATATGAGGTAACCCGGCAGTTCCAAGAACCAGTGCTAAATTAAGTGAAATTGTATCTAGTCCATTTGTGTATTTTACACCTGGATTTAAAAACGAGTCCTTTAGAGGAGTTGCTGTTCTCATTTGGCTAAACATTTCATTAATGTTGAAATTAAATTTAGCAAAAACGATGATTGAAATGACTAACGTTCCAAGCATGAGAAGGATTGCCTTTACGATTTGCACCCAACTAGTAGCCCTCATACCTCCAAATATTACATATACAGTCATTAAAATACCTACTATTAAAACAGCAGTCGTATAATCAATTCCTAGTAATAATTTAATCAGTGCACCAGCACCAACTAGTTGTGCAATCATATAAAAGATTGAAATCGTCATTGTGTTTAAGGCGGCTACCCCTCTTACTTTTCTTTGATCAAATCGCGCAGCAATCATATCAGCTAACGTGTACTTTCCAAGGTTTCGTAAAGGCTCTGCTACTAAATATAAAACGACTAAGTATGCAACTAAAAATCCGATACTATAGAAAAATCCATCGAATCCAGTTAAAGCGATCGCACCTGCAATTCCTAAAAAGGATGCCGCTGACATATAGTCTCCTGCAATTGCAAATCCATTTTGCCATCCAGTCAATCCACCGCCTGCAGTATAAAAATCTTTCGCGTCTTTTGTTTTTTTAGAAGCGTAATATGTAATAACTAGCGTTCCAAGTACGATAATTAAAAATAAAGTAAATGCCGTCGTATTCAAATTTCCTCCCCTCCTTTATTTAACTTTTCCAATACTCGATCTGCCATTTTGTCAAAGGATTCAGCTTTCTTACTGTAAATCATACATAACACCCATGTCATAATAAATTGAGCGAATGCAAACAACCATGCCCATGTTACTTCCCCAATTGCTTTTGTATTTAGTGCTTTAGAATAAGAAGTCATTAAAGGTAATGCAATGTAAAAACAAAAAAAGAATAAAGACATTGGTAGAATAAACTTTCTTTTTGCTTTCAGTAACTGTTTAAACTCATGAGATTTTGCAACTTCCGAGTATTTGCTTTGACTCATACTCGTACTAGAGTTTTGGTCCAATTCCATCATCTTACTCCCCTTTCAAGTTTTTTTTCTTGAAAACTTTGAAGATATTATTGCTAAAAATAAATGAAAGAATATTCAGAAACTAAGATAATTGTATTTGATTTAGAAACATTTTAATAAATGTTTTCGATAGACAAGAATTTACAAGTTCTAATGATTAAAAAATTTTTTTGTAAAATTTGAAAACGAGCTGAAGTTGAAATACAAGAAACAACCGCTGACTTACAAATCTAAAACATATTTTGACATTTTTTAAGTAATTCAATGAATTTTTTGTCAATAAAAAAATCCCTCTTTTCAGATGAAAAGTAGGGATTCTTCACATTTAAGTGATTAATAACTTATAAAACTTTCTCAAGGAATAGCTTTGCACGATTTGTTTTTGGTTTTGTGAATAATTCGATCGGAGTTGCATCCTCAACTAGATTTCCTTCGTCTAAGAATAGAATTCGATCTGCAACTTCCTTTGCAAAACCCATTTCATGTGTCACGATGACCATTGTCATACCAGTATGTGCTAATGATTTCATTACTTCAAGTACTTCTTTTACCATCTCTGGATCTAAAGCTGAAGTTGGTTCATCAAATAGCATTACTTTAGGTTCCATTGCAAGTGCTCTTGCTATAGCGACACGTTGTTTTTGACCACCTGAAAGTTTAGGAGGATATACGTTTGCTTTTTCAAGAAGTCCAACTTTTTCAAGTAGTGCCTTTGCATTTTCCTCTGCCTTAGTTTTACTCATACCTTTTACATTAATCGGAGCATACGTAATATTTTCTAAAACTGTCATATGTGGGAACAAATGAAAATGCTGGAATACCATACCTACATCTTCACGAATTTTCATTATATTACATTTAGGATTCGTTACTTCAATTTCATCCATCCAAATTTCACCATTTGAAGGAGTTTCTAATAAATTCATACAACGTAAAAATGTAGACTTTCCAGAACCAGATGGGCCTATTACAGCAACAACAGATCCTTGCTCGATTGTAGTCGTTATTCCTTTTAATACATGAACATTACCAAAGCTTTTATTTAAATTAGTAATTTTAATCATTTGTACGCATTCTCCTTTCAACAGATTTACCTAGAAGTGATAGGATCATAATGATAATGTAATAGATTGCAGCTACAAAAATAAGTGGCTCCATAAATGAATAAGTCTCTCCACCTACTAAGAAAGCTCTTCTCATTAAATCAGATGCACCAATTACTGTTACCATTGCTGATTCCTTCGTTAACGTAATAAACTCATTCATCAATGCTGGTAAAATATTTTTAAATGCTTGAGGTAAAATTATTTTTGACATCATTTTACGGTAAGGGATTCCTAAAGCTGAAGCAGCTTCTTGTTGACCTTTATCTACTGCTAGTATACCTGCACGGATAATCTCTGATACATAAGCTCCTGAATTCAAACCAAAAGCTAATACCGCTGCTGGAAACTTTTCGATATCGAATCCAATTAATTGTGGTAAACCATAATAAATGATCATTAATTGCAAAACCATCGGTGTTCCACGAAAAATGGAAGTATAAAAATCAGCTATTACAACTAACCATTTTGCACGGCTAATTTTCATTAATGCAAGTAAAATTGCTAAAACAAGACCTAATAAAATTGAACAAACAACTACTAATAGTGTTAATTTTAATCCGGCCAATATATATGGAATTGAAGGGACAATTTGAGAAAAATCTAAGTTCATATTGTAGTACTCCTTTACTATTTGTCTTTTAAATTGCAAAGTTCATTCGACAAAGTCTGTTTAGATAAAGAGCACTGGTTTAGAAACCAATGCCCTTTGTTTCATATAATTCATATCCAATGGATTGCTCATATTCTGTTAATGCTTCATCTAAGATTGCTAACCCATCATCGATTTGATTCTTCGTAACTGTTAATGGTGGAATCATTCGAATTACTTCACTGTTATTACCACAGAAGTAGAATAAAACACCTTTTTCCAAAGCAAGATCAAGAATTTTAAATAATCCATCACCGTTTGGTTCTTTTGTTGCTGGATTAATGATTTCAATGCCGATCATTAAACCAATTGAGCGAATGCTCCCAATTACCGGATGCTTTTCTTTTAATGCATTCAGTTTTTCTACTGCGTAAGCTCCAACTTCTCTCGTATTTTCTAAAAGCTTTTCTTCTTTTATAATTTCCAAAACAGCCAATGCAGCTGAACAAGCGATTGGATTACCTCCAAATGTTGTTCCATGACTACCTAGTGGCCACTGTTTCATTAGTTCATTTGATGCTACAGTAGCACTTAAAGGAATACCATTTGCAATCCCTTTTGCTATTGCCATAATATCTGGCGTTACATCAAAAGTATGTGCAGCAAACCAATTTCCTGTACGGCCAAATCCAGTTTGAACTTCATCAAAAATTAGTAAAATATTATTTTTATCACAGATTTCTCGTATTTTCTTTAACCATGCTTTAGGTGGTACTACATATCCACCTTCACCTAGAACTGGCTCTACAATAACTGCAGCTACTTCTTCTGGTGTTACTTGATGATTAAATAAACGTTTAAAATCTTTTTCTAATTGCTCTACTACATATTGTTCTTCATCATAACCTTCAGGGCATTCTGAAACATTTGCATAAGGTATTTGATATGATCCTGTTGGTTGTAAAAATTTTCGATACTTACTTTTTGAAGTCGTAACGCTTAATGCTCCCATAGAACGGCCATGGAAACAACCAATAAATGAAACAATATATGGACGCTTAGTAGCATGTTTAGCTAGCTTAATAGCACCTTCAATCGCTTCAGTTCCACTATTACCAAAAAAGAAAGTATCTAAGTTACCAGGAAGAATTTCAGCCAACTCATCTGCTAGCTTTAAAATCGATTCGTAAATAATAACCCCCGATGGACCATGTGCTAAAGAATCTGCGCCATCTTTAATTGCCTGTACTACTTTTGGATGACGATGTCCAACATTTGTAGTAGCAATGCCAGATGTAAAGTCTAAGTACTCTTTACCATCTACACCATAGTAGTAACAGCCTTCTTCCTTTACAACTGGTAAGTTTGGATGATCCTTTGCCATGCTTGGTGCAAGACGTAAAGGCATTTTTTCTAATAAGTGACTCCAATCTCTCTCCATCAATAATTCCTCCCCTGTTTACAACAAAAACTTATCATTTCTATATTTTCCGTCATCCCCTTAAGGTTTATCTTTTTACGATTTAAATCTTACGGATTACTTCAATTCACCGAACCATTTTTTAACTAATTTATCAACAGTTCCATCTTCTTTTAATTCTTTTAACGCTTTTTCAAATTTAGGTGTTAATTTACTTCCTTTTGGAAGAGCTACTGCCGAACCAGATTGTTCAAAGAAATCTTGCATTAATTCACCTTGCATTTCAGGTAATTTATTTAGATAGCCACTAGCTACAGATTGTTCGATCACAACAGCATCAAATCTTCCAGCTTTTAATTCTTCTACCATCTCAGGAATACGGTTACGGTTTTCAACTTTAAATCCAACCTTTTTAGAAACTTCAATTGCTTTTGTCTCTTGAATTGAACCAGCTTGTACACCGACTGTTTTTCCTTTTAAATCTTCAACACTTTTAATATTTGAATCTTTATTTACAACTATTTCATTTTGATCTGTAAAATATGGCTCAGTGAAATCTGCATTTTTCGCACGTTCAGGTGTCTTTTTCATACCTGCCATAATAAAATCTACTTTATCTGCATTCATCGCAGTAATTAATGAGTTAAAATCAATGTCTTTTACTTTAATTGTGTATCCAGTTTTTTTACCAAGCGCTTTAGCTAAATCAACATCAAATCCGACTATTTTGTCATTCTTTGTGTCAATAAATTCATAAGGCTTATAATCCGCACTTGTTCCTAAGATTAAGGTTTTATCATCTGACTTGTTACAAGCAGATAACATTCCAATTGATAATGCTGATGCAGCTAAAACTCCGACTAATTTTTTCATTAATGCTTCCCCCTAATTTTTGTAAAATTCAAACTTCTTATTTCTATTATCTTTTTTAGTATTCTATTAAACAACCATTTTTTTCGAATGAATAATTATTCTACAAAATGAATTTTAACACATACTAATAAATATGCAACTAGTTTTTTCAGCATTTCGACAAAAAAATTAGATATAGCTTAATTTTACAGTGATATTATATAAAAAATTTTTTTATTAATATTCATTATGTTTATATATTTATTCAATCGAGTGAATGAGAGTCTTATTATTAGACTTTTTCAAATCTTTCAAAAAGTTTTCGACAAATCTCGCAAATTACTACATTCTTCATGACCAAACACTTTAATTCCCCCAAATTTAAGCGTTTTCATACTTATTCATAAAAAAAATACCATTGTGGAAATGGTATTTTCATAAAAATGATTACATTATTCATTTATAAATTATTTTATTATATTAAAACTTCTTCTTCTATTACTACATCAATAACCTTATTTTCCTTATAATAAAAGGAATAATGATGATTTCGCTCGTTTTTTAATAGTATTGGAAGAAAATAAGGAATACACTCTCCTACTCCTTGATTTTTTTCATCTATTACCCAATCAATTTTTTTCCAATCTAAAATTCCTTCATCTGTTTTTAAAGGCGTATCATATTTTAAGCCATTAGAAACCTTAGCCAGAAATACATACATACCCCCGAAATCCACATTTTCTTCATGCCAAGTCACTTTACCTTTATATGTTATATCTCTCAACTCAAGCTGAATTCCAGTTTCTTCTGCAATCTCTCTTTGAACGGATCTTTCGATTGTTTCCCCTTTTTCTATTTTTCCACCAACACCATTCCAAATTCCCATTGTAGGAGCATTTATACGATTTAACATTAATAGTTCATCATTTCGTTTGATAAAACATAAAGTATATTTCACAAATTCCCACTTACCTTTCAAGCATATTAGTAAATTTTATTCCTATTAATTATGGCATAATTTGCTATTAATTTGTTTACAAAACAACTTTACTAATTATTTAGAATATTTTAAAATTTAATTAATATATTAGTACTACAAAGGAGAGGTGTGTTGTGGATCAATCAAATATTATCGATATAAACCAATATAGAAAATTAAAAAAACATAAATTAGAATCCTTCGCTTTTCGAGTAAAATATGATGAAACGGCATATAAGGATGCATTATTATTATTAATTTTCACATGCTCATTAGCTGCATTATCTTTCTTTTTTATCTTTTATTTTATTTACAAAATAATTAACTAAAACGCTTTATTTAAACTCCAGTTTACATAATAATAATATTATGCACAAAAAAAGTACAAAAATTTATNNATAAATTTTTGTACTTTTTTATTTAAATTTCTTCACAAAATTGATCGAAGTAATTTTGAAGTTTTTGAATAACTTGCATTGGATCATGGCCTTCTATTTCATGACGCTCAACCATCGCTACAAGTTCACCGTCTTTTAAAAGTGCAAATGACGGAGATGAAGGTGCTTTACCAGTAAAATATTCACGAGCTTTCGCTGTAGCCTCTTTATCTTGTCCTGCAAACACAGTAACTAATTGGTCAGGTCTTGTATCGTAGTGCACTGAATGTGCTGCTGCAGGACGAGCAATACCACCAGCACAACCACATACTGAGTTTACCATTACAAGTGTAGTACCTTTCTTTTCTAATGCTTGTTCTACTTCCTCAGGTGTTTTTAACTCTGCATAACCAGCCGCTACGATTTCTTGACGTGCAGTATGGACAACATCATTCATAAAAAAATTAAAATTCATATTCATTTCATCTACTCCTTACATGCTTTTTTTCATCTTACCAATTTAGCGGCTATTAATTCAAGCTTTTGAACCTGCTAGTTATATTATTTCACGTGAATTTTAAAATACCTTGATTAATCATTCACTAACTCTACGATTACATTCGGTAAATGAGCTAAAGTAGATATGGCGTATTGGTAATCTTCATTTAATTCTTCGACAACTCGTATGACAGTTACGAATGGATTTTTTATGACAAACTGATCAATCTTTTCCACATCTCCTGCAATAAATAAAACTTTTGCATCAATTTTATTTTTTAATCCGATTGAATGTAATGTGGATAAAACATTTTTCATTAGCTCTTCTTCTTGCTCACTAGCACCTTCTAATATTACACAGTCCCAACTTAATAACTTAAGCTGATCAAAAAGAAGTTCGTCCATATCTCTCCCTCCATATCGCTTGTTTATACAATATATGAGGAAAAGAACGAAAGCATACTTTATTAGTATGAAATGAAAAAACTCTAATTGTTAATTGTTAACTTTCTCCAATACCGAAAACCAATAATAAAAAAGAAAACAAAACAAATATTACGCTTGTTATTGATAAGAAGCTGAAAAAAATAAAAGGAATATGCCAGTGTATATAGTCTTCTTTGAGTTTAACACAGAGAATAGTAGTAGAAACAAAAAAGAACGCTTTAAAAGCGTTCTTTTAAGAATTAACAGTTAACTTTGTATCCGATTCAACCTTGACTACTTTTCTTTTTTGAAAAAGTCTATTTACAAAAAACATCATTGGAAAACTGATAAAAGCGATTGCACTAATAATAACAAATCCACGGCCGCCATTTTCATACCCGAAGTAAGCTAATAAACTTCCACCAAGCGCTGGACCGAAAACGAAACCGAGTTTTGAGAATCCCATTGCTCCGAAATAAGTTCCCTTTAATTCTTCAGGAGCAAGCTGATCGACAAATACATCTGTAAATGTAAATGCAAATATTTCTCCTACAGTTAACACAATCATTACGATTGCTAATAAGAAAAAATTAGTAAATAACCCAAATCCAGCGACAGCTAAACTAACAATTACATTACCAATCATCATAGATACAGTAGGTGAAAAATTCTTCATTCTACTTACAATTGGAAATTGAAGTATTACTACAGTTACTGCATTGATTGTAGTTAAATATGCATACAGTTTAACGCCATTATGAAACTGTGGTGCATTCGCAAAATATTGAGACATTGTTGAAAAGCTTTGTGAATAACCAAGACCATAGAAACAGATTGTTAAAATCGTTAAAGCAAAGATAATATCCTTACGTAAAATTGAAAACGATGCCTTCATCGAAACTTTGTTTGTCGAAGCAGACTTTCCTTCTCCAATTTTATACTTAGATAACATAAATAATAATGTTAAACCATAAAAAAAGTACACAATTCCAGATAATACAAATGGCAATGTGCTTTTTGAGCTTCCTAGATATAAACCAACTAAAGGACCTACTGCAACCCCAACATTAATAGCGGCATACCGCAAATTAAACACTAACAGTTTTGATTTCTCGTCGGTTAAATCAGAAAGTAATGCCCTTGAAGAAGGTTCGAAAAATGATGAACAAATATTTAAGATCGAGTTCAGCACAAAAAACCAGGCAAATGAATTTCCTAGTCCAAAACCAACTAATGTAATAGACCATAAAAAAATACTCGATAATAAAATAGTTTTCCTTCCAATACGATCAGAAAGAGTTCCTCCAATAAAACTGAAAAACACCCCTAAAAAAGCTGAAACTGTTAACATAAGCCCAACCATTGCAGGTGAGATATGTTTAACTGAAGTTAAATAAATAGCTAAAAACGGCATACTTACTGTGCTAGCAAATCTAACGAATAAAGTTCCAATAACGATATTCCAAGCAACAGGATGTACGGCAGATAAATTTTTAAACATCTTATCCCCCCTATTTCTCTAAGATGTCACATATTTGTAAATTATCTTACAAATGTTACAGTTTGTAAAGGTTTTAGTTTATGGGGCAAAATGTAAACTGGAGGTTAAGTAAAGGAAAATAGTATAGCATGTAGGAAAAATGGGTTAAAGAGAAAAGGAATAGCATGCTACTCCTTAATTTTTTTCAAATTTCGATAGAGATTGTCTTTTAATATAGCCATGAATCGGTTTTTACTATTATCAATCACTTCAAAGCCGTACTTGCGATATAAGTTGTGAGCGTCCCTTGTTTTAAGCATGAATGTTCGCACAGTTGAGAGTTTTTCATAACCCATGATTACTTCCATTAACCATTTTGATAAGCCTTGTTTACGATATTCTGGGAGAATAAATACGTCTGCTAAATAAGCAAATGTGACGCCATCTGATACTACTCTTGCGAAGCCTACTTGGGTTGGATCACTTTCTTCTGGATTACCCTTGTAAACACCAAAACAGAATGAACCTTTAATAAATCGATCAATATATTCATAAGGAATTTCATTTGCCCAATATGAATCTTTGTCTAAAAAGTTATAAATAACTTCTCTGTTTAATAATTCTTTATTCGTGGATATGTAATAGCCATTTTGTTCAACTAGCATGAATTCCACTCCTTTTAAAAAAATACTGAATTTTATGACTATTAAATTTTATCACAAATCACTAACAAAGGGTTATTTTTAAGTTAGGGATAGAAGACTCACATCTACTCCTTTTATTATTGAAAAAATAACTGTGTTAATTACTTTGAACATAGTTGAGGGGGTATCTCGGTGGTGTTTTTCTTTTTAAATAATTTTATGTGGCCATTTTTATAGATTTTAGCGTAATTCAAGACTATTTTTGTTCATAGGAGAAAGAATTTAGAATAAACTTGCTAGTTTTCTAAATAAATGGGTCAATTTTTTACTATTATTAAGTTAAAATACTCCAACCGGTATGGGTAATTTCTCATTTTATTTGTGATAGCAACGGATTTAATTGCGGTTTTGGTAATTTTAATTGCGGTTTTGGTAATTTTATTTGCAGTTTTACTTATTTTAATTGCAGATTCCCTATTTTTATTTGCACCTTGACTTTATTTGCAGATTCCCTATTTTTATTTGCACCTTGACATTATTTGCAGTTCCCCTATTTTTTTTGCATCTAGAATTTTTTTTTGCACCTCGCACAACGATTTTTATTTTCACATTATACAAAAGATCATAAAAAAAGAGGTCGCCCTTAAGACAACCTCTTTCATTTATAAATTAATATACGTTCGTATTTTCTTTTGTTGTATTTTCTAGGATTTCTTTTACTCTTCCTAAGAATTTACCACAAATGAAGCCGTCTAGTACACGGTGATCAAGTGATAAGCATAGGTTAACCATATCGCGAACACCAATCATTCCGTTTACAACAGCTGGACGTTTTACGATGCTTTCAATTTGTAAAATTGCAGCTTGTGGGTAGTTAATGATACCCGCACTTTGAACACTACCAAATGATCCAGTGTTATTTACTGTGAATGTGCCACCTTGCATTTCGTCTGATTTTAATTTACCAGTACGAACTTTTGTAGCTAATTCAGTAATTTCACGTGCGATACCTTTGATTGTTTTCTCATCAGCATTTTTAATAACTGGAACAAATAATGCATCGTCTGTTGCAACAGCGATCGATAAGTTAATATCTTTCTTTTGGATGATTTTGTCTCCAGCCCACATTGAATTAATCATTGGGTATTCTTTAAGTGCTTGCGCTACAGCTTTAACAAAGAATGCGAAGAATGTTAAAGAGAAACCTTCTTTTTTCTTGAAAGAATCTTTAAGGCTGTTTCTGTAATTAACTAAGTTTGTAACATCTACTTCGATCATCATCCAAGCATGTGGAGCTTCATGTTTACTACGTAACATATTTGAAGCAATTGCTTTACGTACACCTGTAACTGGAATTTCAATATCACCAACTGCTGTTGGGATAACAGGTGCAGGTGCTGCAGCAGGTGCTTTTGCTACTTGAGCAGCAGGAGCAGTTTGTGCTGCAACTGGTTGAGCAGGAGTTTCAACTGCTACAGGTGCTGGTGCCGCTTGAGGTACACCATTTGCGATTGCATTTAAAACGTCTTTTCGAGTAACTCGACCATTATTTCCTGAACCAGGAATTAATGAAAGATCAAGATTATTTTCTTGTGCTAAACGAAGTACAGCTGGAGAATAACGTACTTTACCAGACTCATCAGTTTTAGCAATAGTTTGAACCGGTGCAGCAGCTACAGGAGTTTGTGCTGGTGCTACAGGTGCAGCTTTTTCAACTGGTTTAGTTTCTTCGATTGTAGTAGCAGCTACTTCACCAGCAGCTCCTTCAACTTCAATCGTACAAATGATTTCACCAACAGCTAAAGTTTCCCCTTCATTTGCGATTAATTCTTTAATCACACCAGAAAATGAAGATGGTACTTCAGCATTAACTTTATCTGTCATAACTTCAGCAAGTGGATCGTATTTATTTACACGATCTCCTACTTTTACTAACCAAGTACTGATTGTACCCTCAGTTACACTTTCACCTAATTGAGGCATTTTAATATTTTCGATCATCATTATGTCCCCCTTTTTCAAACAGTGCCATTAAAATGCTGCAAGTTCTCTAGCCGCTTTTTCTACTTTATCTGGATTAACCATGAAGAATTTTTCCATTGTAGGAGAATAAGGCATTGCCGGAACATCAGGGCCAGCAAGGCGTGCGATTGGCGCATCTAATTCAAATAAGCAATTTTCAGCAATAATAGCTGCAACTTCACTCATGATACTTCCTTCTTTATTATCTTCAGTTACTAATAAAACTTTTCCTGTTTTAGAAGCAGCTTCGATAATAGATTCTTTATCTAATGGATAAATTGTACGTAAGTCTAAAACATGTACAGAAATACCATCTTGAGCTAATTTTTCAGCAGCTTGAAGAGCAAAATGTACACATAATCCGTAAGTGATGATTGTGATATCTTCACCTTCACGTTTTACATCAGCTTTTCCAATTGGAAGTACATAGTCAGTTTCAGGTACTTCACCTTTAATTAAACGATAAGCACGTTTATGCTCAAAGAAAATTACTGGGTCATTATCACGAATTGCTGCTTTTAATAATCCTTTAACATCATAAGGAGTTGAAGGCATTACAATTTTTAAACCTGGTTGACCTGCAAATACCTTCTCAACAGATTGAGAGTGATAAAGTGCACCGTGTACACCGCCTCCATAAGGAGCACGAATCGTAATAGGACAAGTCCAGTCATTGTTTGAACGATAACGAATTCTTGATGCCTCAGAAATAATTTGGTTTACTGCAGGCATAATGAAATCAGCAAATTGCATTTCAGCTACTGGTCTAAGTCCGTACATTGCAGCACCAATACCAACACCCGCAATTGCAGATTCTGCAAGTGGTGTATCTAATACACGATCCTCACCAAATTGATCATATAGACCATGAGTCGCTTTAAATACTCCACCTTTTAATCCAACGTCTTCCCCTAATACAAATACCTTTGGATCGCGTTCCATTTCCTCTTTTAACGCTAAAGTTACTGCATCTATATAAGACATTACTGCCATATTGTCCTACCCCCTCTTATTCTTCGTAAACAAACTTCAATGCATGCTCAGCTGCTGCATATGGAGCGTTTTCTGCGTAGTCAGTTGCTTCATCAACAATCGCACGAATTTTTGTATCGATTTCTTTTTCTAATTCTTCTGTTAACACACCAACTTCATGAAGGTATTTAGCAAATGTAAATAAGCAATCTTTGCTTTTTGCTTCTTCTACTTCTTCACGAGAACGGTAGATACGATCATCATCATCACTAGAGTGTGCAGTTAATCGATAAGATACAGCTTCGATTAATGTTGGACCTTCTCCACGACGAGCACGGTCAACTGCTTCTTTTGTTACACGATAAACTTCTAAAGGATCATTTCCATCAACAGTGAAACCAGGCATGCCGTATCCAATTGCACGATCAGATACTTTTTCACATGCTAATTGCTTCTCAATCGGTACTGAGATCGCATATTTGTTATTTTCACACATGAAAATTACTGGTAACTTATGTACACCAGCAAAGTTTGCGCCTTCATGGAAATCACCTTGGTTGGAAGAACCTTCACCAAATGAAACCCAAGAGACAATATCTTTACCTTCCATTTTTGCAGCTAGAGATACACCTACAGCGTGAGGTACTTGAGTTGTAACTGGAGATGAACCAGTAACGATACGATTTTTCTTTTGACCAAAATGACCTGGCATTTGACGTCCACCAGAGTTTGGATCTTCTGCTTTTGCAAAACCAGAAAGCATTAATTCTTTTGCTGTCATTCCAAATTGTAAAACTACACCCATATCACGGTAATATGGTAATACGTAATCTTTTGTATTGTCTAATGCATACGCTGATCCAACTTGAGCTGCTTCTTGACCTTGACAAGAAATAACGAACGGAATTTTACCAGCACGATTTAATAACCACATACGCTCATCAATACGACGTGCCATTAGCATTGTTTCATACATACTAAGAACGTCATCATTTGATAGACCAAGCTGTTCATGACGGTTTGAAGTTGTAACCTTTTCCATAAATATCCCCCTTTTACCACATACATGTGTGGAAGCGTTTTAAATCATTATAGTGATGAAATGTAGAGATTTGCTCTCTACATTTCAATTTTTTAAATTAAGAGTGAATTGCTAATCCTTCTACAGCAAGTGCTGCTTCACCAATAGCTTCAGATAATGAAGGATGTGGATGAATTGTATGAGAAATTTCCCATGCAGTTGCATCTAATACTCGTGCTAAACCTGCTTCTGAGATCATATCCGTTACATGAGGTCCAATCATATGAACACCAAGAAGATCATTCGTCTCTTCATCAACAATTATTTTAACAAATCCATCTTGCTCACCGTAAACTAAAGCTTTACCAATTGCACGGAATGAGAATTTTCCTTTTTTAACTTTATAACCTTTTTCTTTTGCTTCACGCTCAGTTAAGCCAACAGATGCAACTTCTGGATTACTATAAACACACTTACTAACCATTGTTGGATCTAATGGAAGAGGTGAATTTCCTACAATATGCTCAACTGCAATTGTACCTTCTCTTGAAGCAACATGTGCTAATTGTAAACCACCAATAACATCACCAATCGCATAAATATGTGATTCTTTAGTTTGGTAATTGGCATTTGTTTGAATAAAACCATTTTCAACTACGATGTCAGTATTTTCTAATCCGATTCCTTCAACATTCGCTTGACGGCCAACAGATACTAACATTTTTTCAGCAGTGAAAGATTTCTCTGTATCTTTATGAAGCGCATTAATTCTAACGCCATTATCGATTACTAAAGTTTCAGCTAAAACTTTTGCATCAGTAACTAATTTAATCCCTTTTTTCTTTAATAATCTAGTCATTTCTTTAGAAATTTCTTCGTCTTCTAAAGGTAAAATAGTTTTACTGTACTCGATTACTGTTACCTCAACACCAAAATCTGCTAACATTGAAGCCCACTCAATACCGATTACACCGCCACCAACGATAATAATTGACTCAGGAAGTGTCTCCATTTTTAACGCCTCGTCAGATGACATTACATGCTCACCATCAATAGTTAATCCAGGTAAAGACTTTGGTCTTGAACCAGTTGCAACTAATACGTTCTTTGGAATTAGCATTTCGTTCTCGCTACCATCATTCATTTCTACTGAAATTGTTCCTGGCATTGGAGAAAAGATTGAAGGTCCTAAAATACGTCCTAAACCATTGTATACATCAATTTTCCCTTGTTTCATTAAGTGTTCAACACCTTTATGAAGCCCGGCAACGATATTTTCTTTTCTTTGTTGTACTTTGCTAAAGTTTAATGTTACGCCTGATGTTTCAACACCAAACTCTTCACTTTTCTTAGCAGTTGAAAAAACTTCTGCACTACGTAATAATGCTTTACTTGGGATACAGCCTGCATGTAAGCAAGTTCCACCTAGTTTGTTTTTTTCTACTACCGCTACTTTTAATCCTAATTGAGAAGCACGAATAGCAGCTACATAGCCGCCTGTACCGCCACCGAGTACGACTAAATCATATTCTGTTGCCATGATGAAATTCTCCTCACATTTATACTAAAGATTTAACTGCAAATTCTCCAGGATAGATTTTTGCTTCTTCTTCTTCTCGAAGTACGCGAAGTGCACCTTCACAAAGAGCTTGAAGTTCATTTTCACCTGGTAAAACAATTACACGTGCCATCCACTTAACTCTTTTAGTTATTTCATTAACAATAAAATCACTATAAGCAATTCCACCTGTTAATATAATTGCATCAATATTACCTTCAAGAACAGCTGCCGCACTTCCAATTTCTTTTGCGACTTGGTAAGCCATTGCTTCATATACTAATGCAGCTTTTTCGTCACCATCTTCAATCATGTTTTCAACTTTAATTGCATCAGCTGTTCCAAGATAGCTAACTAAACCACCTTGACCAACCATCATTTTTTGAACTTCGTTAATATAGTAGTCACCAGAGTAACAAAGTTTTATTAGATCACCAATTGGTACAGTTCCTGCTCGCTCTGGACTAAAAGGTCCTTCACCATCTAAACCGTTATTTACGTCAATTACGCGTCCTTTTTTATGAGCACCAACACTCACACCTCCACCCATATGGGCGATAATAAGGTTTAAATCGTTATATGACTGTTCTAACTGTTTTGATACTTTTCGTGCGACAGCTTTTTGGTTTAAAGCATGGAAAACACTTCTTCTTTCCATAATTGATTGTCCGCTGATTCTTGCAACTGGATCTAATTCATCTACAACTACTGGATCAACGATAAATGCTGGAATGTTTAATCCTTGTGCAATCTCATTAGCAATGATTCCACCAAGATTTGAAGCATGCTGACCACTATAACCAACTTTCAAATCTTCTAACATGATTTCATTTACTGCATAAGTTCCACCTTCGATTGGTCTTAGCAGTCCACCTCGACCACATACAGCACTTAATTTAGAAATGTTAATGCCTTCTTTGTGTAATACCTCTAAAATAACATTTTTTCTAAATTCATATTGATCAATTATTGTTTTGTATTTATTTAATTCTTCATCGTCATGGCGTATTGTTTGTTCAAAAATTGGTTTTTCATCATCAAATACACCAACCTTTGTGGATGTGCTGCCAGGATTAATTACTAAAATACGATGCATTGTCAACACTCTCCCTTCTAAGTTTACCTTACCTTTATAACTAGAAAGAAAGAGGTACTATTACTTCCCTCTTTCTTTCCACCTAAAAAATAAAGGAATTTTAATTAAATTTTATTTGGTCAATTATCTTCTGCTTAAGATGTTGTGACCATTTGATAAGAACTGGCTACGAGATTTAGCCATTGTAGCAATACGCTCTTCAGCTAAACGGTCTGCAGCTAAATAAGTTGGAATACCGTCACGTTTTGAAATTTCAATAACTTTTGCAATGTTATCGTATAAGCCTTCAACTTTTTTCATTGCACGGTCATAGTTGTATCCGTATAACTCATCAGCAACGTTAATTACTCCACCAGAATTGATTACATAGTCAGGAGCATAAACGATACCTAATTCATGGATTAAATCACCATGACGAGTTTCTTTTAATTGGTTATTTGCAGAACCTGCAATTACTCTTGCTTTTAATTGTGGGATTGTTTTATCGTTAATTGTTGCACCTAAAGCACATGGTGCATAAATATCACATTCTACTCCGTAAATATCATCTGGATCTACTGCTGTAGCACCAAATGCTTCTACTGCACGTTGTACAGCTTCTTTATTAATATCCGTTACGATTAATTGAGCACCTTCTTCATGTAAGTACTCGCAAAGGCTGTAAGCAACATTACCAACACCTTGGATTGCAATTTTTTTACCTTCTAAGCTGTCAGTTCCAAATGCTTCTTTTGCAGCAGCTTTCATACCACGGTAAACACCAAATGCAGTAACTGGAGATGGATTACCTGAAGAACCGAATGATGGTGAGATACCAGTTACATAATCAGTTTCTTCGTGGATTAAATCCATATCTGCAACAGTAGTACCTACGTCCTCAGCAGTAATGTATCGACCATTTAAGCCTTGGATATAACGACCAAATGCACGGAACATTGCTTCGTTTTTATCTTTACGTGGATCACCGATGATTACAGTTTTTCCTCCACCTAAGTTTAAGCCAGCAGCAGCATTTTTATAAGTCATACCTTTTGCTAAACGTAGAGCATCTTCAATTGCAGCTTCTTCTGATTCGTAAGTCCACATTCTTGTTCCACCTAAAGCTGGACCTAATGTAGTATCGTGGATCGCAATAATTGCTTTTAATCCTGATTCTTTATCTTGGCAGAAAACAACTTGCTCATAGTCATAAGTTTCTAAGTATTTGAAGATTTCCATGTAATAACAGCTCCCTTAAAATGTGTAAGTTTAGTTTTTAGAATTACATATAGCTAATGCTAATGAATATAATTTTGTCATTGCAGAGTCAGAACGCGATGTTAAAACAATCGGTGCCTTTGCTCCAGCAATAAGTGCAGCCACTTCTGAGTTAGCCATAAAGACTAAAGATTTATATAAAATATTTCCAGTTTCTATTGTAGGTACTAATAAAATATCAGCTTGCCCTGCAACTTCTCCAGTTAAGCCTTTATGTTTAGCTGCTTCAACAGAAATGGCATTATCAAGCGCTAATGGTCCATCAACAATACAATTTTTAATTTGTCCTCTTGTATTCATGACAGTTAGTGTTGCTGCATCTAGTGTTGCTTGCATTGCAGGATTTACTACTTCAACAGCTGCCAGTACAGCAACTTTAGGGGTTTCTATTCCTACTTTCCTTGCAATTTCAACACTGTTTTCAATAATTTTCACCTTTTGATCTAACGTAGGTGCTATGTTCATCGCAGCATCTGTTACGATTACTGCATTTTCTCTACCTGGTACGTCGAATATTGCAACATGTGATAAAACACTTTTATCTCTTAAACCATATTCTTTGTTCAATACTTCTTTTAGAAGAACTGAAGATGAAAGATTACCTTTCATTACAATTGAAGCTTCACCAGAGCGAACAGCTACAACTGCATTTTTAGCAGCCTCTTTGTTTGAATGAGAATGAACAATTTTTAGTCTTTCTGCAAATTGTTCGTTTTTTAATAATTCTTCATACATTTCATAGATCGCTTGCTCGTTTCCGAAAAGTAAAAAGTTTGCTAAATCATTGTCTAATGCAATTGAAACTGCTTCTTTTACTTCGAAGTCCTCAGCAACAGCTACAGCAACAGTTTGCCTAGAATGATTTTTCGCACGTAACATTATATCTGTTAAATTCATTGAAAGCCCTTCCTTTCATCCCCCTGCACTATATAAAGCAATTTGCGTGCCAACTTTTAAAAAAGGATAAAACTATTTTAAAAATAGTTGAAAAGCCTTACATTACCAACAATCTAGTACCAGGTACTAGTAACACCAATAAATCTATTCTACAACAATATTTTGAAAAATGACAGTAATTGTATGCAAAAATATTCATAGCACGCAAATTATTGCGTGCTATTTTTTGCAGTGTGGTATTTTTCCAATTTATAATACAAATTCCTTACTGATATTCCAAGCTCTTTTGCTGACCTTGTTTTATTGCCATTATTTTTCATTAATATCTTTTCAATAATTTCACCTTCATAATTGGTAACCATTTCATCAAGGGAGCTTATCTCTTCAGTATGAACTTCGTTATGATGAACAGATTGTTCTTGCTTAACTTGCACAATCGCTGATAAATGTTCGGGTAGGATTTGTTTTTCATTAAATTTCATAAATATAACAGCTCTTCCTAGCACATTTTCTAATTCCCTAACATTACCAGGCCAATTGTAACTTTTTAATTTATTTAAAGCTGATAATGAGATTCCCTCAACATTTCGACCGTAGTCTTGATTGATTTTTGCTAATAATCTTTCGCCAATCGGTAAAATATCTTCAATTCGATCCTTTAGTGCAGGAATAATAATAGGAAGTTTATTTAATCGATAATAAAGATCTTCTCGAAACTTTCCTTCAATGATTGCTTCCTCCAGGTGAACATTCGTCGCAGCAATCACTCGCACATTTATAGGAATAGACTTTGTCCCACCAACGCGTCTTATTTCTTTCTCTTGTAGGACCCTTAATAGTTTGGCTTGCATCGCAGGTGATAATTCTCCAATTTCATCTAAGAAAATACTACCATTATTAGCTTCCTCAAAAAGTCCTCTTTTCCCACCACGTTTTGCACCAGAAAAAGCACCTTCTTCATAACCAAATAATTCACTTTCCAATAAAGTTTCAGAAATCGCAGCACAATTCACTCGAACGAATTTATTATATTTGCGATCGCTTTCATTATGAATCGCATGAGCAAACAATTCTTTACCTGTTCCGGATTCTCCACGAAGTAATACGGTAGCAGGAGTGCTCGCAGCTAATTTCGCCTGCATGATCGCTAATTGAATACCTTCAGATTCACCTGCAATATCCTCGAAAGAGTACTTTGCCTCTAATGTTCTAATAATTTGGCGTGCTCTATGTAGCTCATTTGTTAACTGTGAAATTTCAGATACATCATGGATTACTCCAACACTACCTTTTAGTTTCCCGTCAACGATTACAGGGGCCACATTAACTAGGACATCACGATTTTGCTTCCCGACTTTCATTCGATGTCCACGAACTGCTTGTTTTGTTTTCAACACTTTTAAATGCACACTTTCCCCTTCAGCAATATCAATCGTCGCATGTTTACCAATAACTTGTTCACTTGATAATCCAGTCAGTCTTGTGTATGCCGGATTAATAATAATTCCATTTCCTTTTTCATCAACAACTGAAATTGCTTCATCCGAACTTTGAATGACTGCTTCAAGCATGCTATAAACTTCTTTTAAATTTGTAACCTCTTCTGCTAAATCGATTACCTCAGTATCATCTTTAAAAACAGAAATTGCACCTTCAAGTTCACCATCTTCTCGAAAGATTGGAATTCGAGTCGTAAAAATCTTACTTCCATTAATTAAAATATGCTCTTGATTAATTTCCTTCTTTTTTGTTTGAAGAACGCGGGGTAATTTACTAGTAGGGACAACATCCAATATATACCTACCAATCGCAGCATCTTTATCAGTATGTAACATTCTTTCTGCAGAGCGATTAAATAAAAGAATTTTTCCCCATTTATCAACCACAATCATCCCATCATGAGTGTTGTCCAAAATGAGTTCTTGTTGTCTTTTTTTATTATCGATTAAATTAAAAAGTGATTCTTTTTCTTGAACAAGATCAGATATCATTTTTGCAACAGAACCTGGGATTACTAAAGTATTCTTAGATTTATACTCGATTAATTCCTGGTAAATGGTTTCATCTCCAGTGGTATTTATGACAACATCAATCTCTTCGTTTAAATTAGACTTCCAATCCTTTAGTATTGGAATGTGTAAGCTTTTAGCAAATTCTAAACCTTTAGCCTCTTTTATCATATCTACTACTGCAACAACATGAAATAAATCAGAATGTGATAGAAGCTTTAATACAGCTGTGCCTCCTGTTCCCATTCCAACGATCATTACGTTTTGTTTCATCTTAGTTCACCTACTAATTTCAACAAATTATTAAACACATTAGACTATTATATATATAAAGTCATTCTTTCGTCTATTTCAAATGTTTTATAAGTCTTGACAACACTATCCTTGTATAAGATTATGAAGAAAGAGAATTACGTAAATTTATTGTTACTTTTATCGGAGGAATTAATAAACATGAAAGAATCATTTACACGTATGTTAGCATTCGTTGTGATTGTTGTACCAATAGCTTTAGCAGTTATCGGAATTAAATTACTTCGTGATACGGTATTTCTAATCCATTCTTTTGGCATTCCAAATCTTCCATTACAATTATTAATCGGGCTTGTATCATTAGGAGTCGGTTTTTATTTAGTCGGAAGCTTTGTATTATTTAGAGATCGTAAACGAAACAAAGTTCAAGGCAGATTTTTAAAAAGATAATTTTTGTCGGAGTATAACTTAGGTCTCATTAAAACCAAAAGATAAATAACAAAACAAAAAAAGTGCTGATGAGAGCACTTTTTTTATTTACTAAGAAGTTGACTTCTAACTTGGAAAGCTAGTTCTGGATAGTCAGTAATAATCGCTGTACAATTGACTTCAAATAATCGTTTCATAACAGCTGGTTCATTAATTGTATATGGTCTTACGGCTATGTGATGTTCAATAGTTTCTTCGATTTGTTCATCAGTAATAATGCGATAATTAGGATGAATTGCCTTTGCTTTATAATCTTCAGCAATCTTCCACGGTTCTTTACTTCTTCTATTAAATAGAACTGCTGTTTCAATATCCGGTGCCATTAAGTGGAACTTAAGCATACTTTTATGATTAAAGGAAGATAAAACGATTCTTTTTTCAAATTCATATGAACGGATTAAATTTATTACTCGTTCCTCAAGTCCATGGTATTCAATTTTATCATTTTTTAATTCAACATTGATACTAAAGTTATTTCCTTTTGCCCATTCAAATACTTCTTTTAAGGTTGGAATTGTGCACCCCTTGAATTGGCGTTTAAATCGATAACTTGCATCAAATTGCTTTAATTCAGCTAAAGTATAGTCTTTAACAAAACCCTTACCATTCGTTGTACGATTTATTGTTTCATCATGAATAACAACGATTTCACCATCTTTTGATAAGTGTACATCTAACTCTATGCCGTCTGCTCCTAAATCTTCACATGCCATAAAAGAAACCATTGTATTTTCTGGGTAGGTTCCTGCAGCACCTCTATGACCAATAATATCAACCACTCAAATTCCCCCCTTGTTGAGAAAATATGTACTTTCTTCTTTTTCTTATTGTATACTAATTTTACGAAACTAAGGAGGATTATTATGCGACCATTGCAAATTTCGCCTGAGACGGCAATTTTACTTTCTAAGAAATTAAACGTTCCTTTAGAACAAATTATGCATATGCCACAGCATATATTAATGAAAAAGTTGATGGAATTGGATTTGTCTAAAGGCGAAGAAGCTTCAGAGGATCACGAATCTAAATAGTATATCAGTGTTAATAAAGAAGGCAGAAGTAGTTTTTCTACTTCTTTTTTTATGCACCTTTTTTATTAATTCTAATCTTAAATTACATTTTTATGTAAAATTGTACAAATAATTAACAATTATGAGCTAATTTTAATTTAAACTTCCTTTCATATTAATTAGTTTTCAAGTAAAATGTAATGTATTGTGTATATTTTATAACGAATAGTATTTATGGAGGTATTTTTAAATGTTACCTGATTGGTTAATTGGTTTGATCATGGGGATGGTAGAAGGATTAACTGAATTTTTACCGGTTTCTTCTACTGGTCATATGATTTTAGTTGCTGATTTATTAAATTTCACAGGTGAGAAGGCTTCATTTTTTGAAGTAATTGTTCAACTTGGTTCAATTCTAGCGGTAGTTGTTGTTTTTTGGAAACGACTTTGGTCAGTATTAGGAGTTAAATCAGATGGTTATAGACAAACAAACCTCAACTTAATTCATATTATTATCGGTGCTATTCCAGCCGGGATTGTAGGGCTAATATTCCATGATTTCATTAAAGATGTTTTATTCTCACCTAAAACGGTTGTAATCGGATTAGTAGCTGGCGGTATTTTATTAATTGTTGCTGAAAAAGTCTCTAAACAACCTAAATCATCTGATTTAGATCACATCTCATATAAACAAGCTTTTATTATTGGTTGCTTCCAAATGCTAGCTTTATGGCCGGGATTTTCACGATCAGGCTCTACTATTGCTGGGGGATTATTATTTGGTTTAGATCGAAAAACTTCTGCAGAATTTACTTTTATTTTAGCAGTACCAATGATGATTGCTGCAAGTGGATTAGATTTTGTTAAAAATATCGATATTTTAAGTGCTTCAGATTTACCATTATTCGCAACTGGATTCATCACTGCATTCGTAGTTGCATTACTTGCGATCGTTTCCTTCCTAAAATTATTAGAGAAAGTAAAACTAACAGGTTTTGCAGTTTATCGTTTTATTGTAGCAATTGTTTTCACGATTGTATTTATATTTTAATTAAAAACTACGAAAAGATAGGACAACCATATTGGTAGTCCTATTTTTTTATTTCTGTATTCAACTTATCGGTTTATTTTACAAATGGAAAAGGCTATTCGTACAACGTATACGAATAGCCTTTGTAATATATATGTTAGTTTTATTTAAATTTAAAAATTGTTGTCTATTGGCGAAAGCCCTACCTCTCTTTCGCAATTCGGCTCCAGGGCCGTTCCATTAGGCAGCTTGTTTCACAACAATCTTCACTAACAGACACTACTACTAATTTTTAAATAAGGTTGAAATAGCTGACGCGTCATGGAATACGTCCAATTTTCTCCCAAATTTTCGTAGTAATAATATCGTTTTTCTAACAGTTATCAGTGGCGCAATAAGTATTATAGCATACTACAAATTATTACGCAAACTAATTTAAGTGTAAATTCAACGGTTCTAGCTTTCACTGTCCTTAAGTAAAATTATTGTTTTCAACAACAAAAGAAAACGTTGTCTACGATAGACAACGTTTTCTTTTTACTAATAATATAATTGCTAATGCGAAAAAGTACCGAAGATCTCGTAAGAAGTTATTCGCTAAGAGAAATGTCTGTGGAATCACTGTTAGAAGTTAATCGGAATTGAATTTTTCTTTAGAAATTAATGCTAAAAATAAATTAAGAAGCTTTATGTTCTAAACGTAATTTATCAGCTACCATTGCAATAAATTCTGAATTTGTTGGTTTTGCTTTTGACATTGAAATTGTATAACCGAATAATGTAGAAATACTATCGATATTGCCACGGCTCCATGCTACTTCAATCGCATGTCGAATTGCACGTTCAACTCGGCTAGCTGTTGTATTAAACTTTTTAGCGATATCTGGATATAAAACTTTTGTAATTGAACCTAAAAGCTCAATATCGTTGTATACCATCGAAATCGCTTCACGTAAATACATATATCCTTTAATATGTGCAGGTACCCCAATTTCATGGATGATACTTGTGATACTAGCATCTAAGTTACGTGGCTTGCTTTCGTAATTAGAAACTAAAGAAGGTGCATTACGTTTCGTTACCGCACTACCCTTTCCAACTACTTGACGGATATTGCTGATTAAATGCTCCATATCAAATGGTTTTAAAATAAAATATGATGCACCAAGGTCAACAGCTTTTTTAGTAACATCCTCTTGACCAAATGCTGTTAGCATAATAACGTTTGGAATTTTTTCCACTAAGCCAGCGCGTAAACGATCTAAAACCGCTAATCCATCTAAATGTGGCATAATAATATCTAAGACTAGCACATCTGGCTTTTTATCCTTCACTAGAGGCAAGCAGTCTTGTCCATTAAACGCAACACCAACCACTTCCATATCTGTTTGTGCGTTAATGTAGTTTTCTAACATAATAACAAGTTCTTTATTATCATCAACTAATAATACTTTAATTTTCTCCACGCCCGTTCCTCCCTACATCCTCTATAGTGAATTTTCATTACTTATTACCGATAATTTCGACAATAAAAATTTATTTCCTGTTTTTATTATAAATTCTGAATATTTTTATTAATATAGATAGTTTTCTTCAATTTCTTCTAGCATTCGACGATTGCGTTAAAAACTACTATGTAATAAGTCGAATTATACATATAATTCATTATATAAAAAATGAAATAGTATGTAAATTTATAATTTTTAATATAAATTTACAATTCTGTAACATCAACCGTCATATCAACCATCCTTTACATTAAATTTTTTTTAATCTTTCGTTGTTGCTAATAGTATATTACCATTTTTTCCCTATTTTGACTTATTTTTAACAAAATACACTACAAAATATTTACTGTGTTGAAACAAATGTTGAAACCAATTCATAAAGGGAAAGGGGATTTTTGAGTATTTTTATGTGAGATCCATTTTACTTTGAAAGGATATTAAACACTTATGAGAGGTCCTGTGTAGCCCTTTAAGCCTTCTCACATGAAAAGATATGGCTTTACAGAACTCGAGCATCTGCAGTGCATTTAAACATAAAAATACACCTACATAATTAGTTAGGTGTATTTTTTAAATCAAGAAGCCTTTTTATTTTGATAATCATAAATAGGTACTTTAGCCTCATCAAGCATCCACTCAATATGAACCCCATACCCACTAGTCGAATCATTTACAAAAACATGTGTAACTGCTCCGATTAATTTTCCATTTTGAATGATCGGTGAGCCGCTCATTCCTTGTACAATCCCGCCAGTTTCTTTAAGTAAACGTTTATCAGTAACTTTTAAAATGATTCCTTTAGTAGATGGGAATTTTTGTTGAATACTGCTTACTATTTCAATGTCAAATGCTTCTACTTTATTATCATGTATTACGGTAAGTATTTTGGCAGGACCTTTTTTCACTTCATTTGATAATGCAATGGGTAAAGGTTGAGACATGATCCCGTTGTCTATTTTATTGTTAACTTTACCGAATATGCCAAATGGACTATTTGAAGTGATATTACCAATCGTTCCTCGATCTAAAGCAAAATGCGCTATTTTTTCTCCTGGTGAACCATCTGCACCTTTTTCAATTGCAGTGACTGTTGAATAGACTATATGCCCATCTTCTACTTCAATGGCTTTTCTCGTATCGCTATCAGAAATAACATGTCCAAGTGCGCCATATTTTAATGAATTAGGTTCTATGAATGTCATCGTGCCGATACCAGAAGCTGAATCTCTTATATATAATCCAATTCGATAGCTATTATGACCTTGGTCACGAATAGGTTGTAACATTTTTGTGTAATACTTACCCTCGCGTTTTACAGTGATTTTTATAGGCTTTCCATACTTTCCGGCTTTTTGAATAAACGGTAATACATCTGACATTTTTTCGATTTGTTTACCATTCATTTTTATGATCATGTCTCCAACTTTAATACCGGCAATTTCACCTGGAGACTTTTGTCCTGAACTAGTATTTACTAAATGATGTCCAACGACTAAGACACCTACTGAGTTAAGTTTTACTCCTATTGACTGTCCCCCTGGTATTATTCTTAAACTGTTTAATACTTTAACATCTACCTTTTTACTTGGTAATTCATTCATACCAAGTGCTACATTAACAATTTCTTGTTGATCCTTATTTTTAATGGTAGATGAAAACACATTATTTTGATTTATATTAAACACGCCAATACCAACTATAAATAAAAGGAGAAGAATTTTTATTATTCGATGAACATTTATATTTTTCACAAGCGAATCACTCTCCTTAGCGCCAAATTTCATTTTTTTTAATTCGTGGCTATGTAGTTAATGTTAGCTTTGCAAAAGCAAAATATGATTGTAAAAATATGATAGATTCTTTAACGTATAATGTTGTATTAGTATGTTTCATTTAGCATTTTCCAATTACTAATTTATCAATAATTCCCATAAAAAAAAGAGAATATTTAATGTATAGAAAACAATTTCCATCATTAAACATTCTCTTTATGTTCATTGAGATTGGTATTTTGAAGAAGCTGCCTGATCGATCAATTCTTTAGCGTGTTGAATCGTTACATCTGTAATTTCAACTCCGGCGATCATCCTTGCAATTTCATTAATTTTTTGATCATTTCGTAATGGTGTAACAGAAGTTTTCGTTCGATTTCCATCAATTAATTTGGCGATGAATAAATGCGTATCTGCCATAGAAGCTACTTGTGGTAAGTGAGTTATACAAAGAACTTGAGAATCTATAGATACCTTGTGTATTTTTTCCGCAATTGCTTGCGCTACTCTTCCACTAACCCCTGTATCAACTTCATCAAATATAATTGACGTAATCCCCTGATGCTTCGTGAAAATGCTCTTTAACGCTAGGAACATCCTTGAAAGTTCTCCACCAGAAGCAACCTTTGCTAAAGGCTTTAAAGGCTCCCCTGGATTTGTTGAAATATAAAACTCAACAAAATCAAATCCATCTTTTTTAAACTTTATATGTTGTTCATCAATAATTGGATCTGATTCTTGTCCTTCTTCAACATCAAACATAATTTCAAAGGTTGTTTTATCCATATAAAGCTCTTTTAATTCTTTATGTATATCAGCAGTCAATTTGATAGCTAATTCTTTTCTTTTATTTGAAAGAGTCTTACCAGCTTTAATTAGCTTGATTGTCACATTATCTAAGTCTTTTTGTAGCTTCTCGATATGCATATCTTTATGTTGAATAGTATCCAACTCTTGTTCGATATTTTCTGCGTATTTTAAAATATCAGCAACACTGTGCCCATACTTCTTTTTTAACATAGAGATCTCACTCAATCGAGTTTCAATTTCGTTTAATCTATTTGGATCATATTCCATTTGTTCAATGGAATCACGTAATCGATACGATATATCCTCTAATAAGTAATAGCTACTACTGATTCCTTCATGCATTTCTTTAATGTCATTATCAATATTCGTAACTGACTCTAAAGAATACATACATGATCTAACCGAATCTAAACCTGATCCATCCTGCGATAAACTTTGATATGCTTCAACTAATGACTTATAAATGCGTTCAAAATTAGAAATTTTGAGTCTTTCTTCCATCAACTGATCGTCTTCATTTTCTTGCAAATTCGCATTTTGTATTTCAGTTAGCTGAAATTGAATTAAATCCAACCTATGAGCCATTTGTTGTTCATTTTCAGTTAATTGCTTTAACTGTTTTTTTAAGTCTGTATAGTTATTAAATATATTTTGATATTCAGTATACAAAGGAGCAATTGCTTTTTCATCATATTGTTGTAACATCGGTAAATGATGTTCTTGGTCCATTAAATCTTGGCTCTCATGTTGCCCATGAATATCAACAAGTAAACCACCAATTTCCTTCAGTATAGAAGTTGTCACTAATTTCCCATTGATACGGCATACACTTTTACCAGATGAAGTAATATCTCTTTTTAAAATAATCATTTCATCTTCAATGTCAAAACCTAATTCTCTGCATCTTGAATAAATTAGATGATTCTCATTTTCGATATGAAATAAGCCTTCAATTTCTGCTTTTTCAGTATCATATCTTACGAATTCTGCAGATCCACGACCACCAAGTAACAGGCCGATAGCGTCAATAATGATCGACTTCCCCGCTCCTGTTTCACCACTTAGTACAGTTAAACCCTTTTCAAATGAAATGGAAACTTCCTCAATGATTGCAAAATTTTTAATGATAATTTCAGATAACAATGAGTTTCTCTCCTCTTTTTAAAACCATTCTCCTATTGAAGCATGTCAATAAATTTTTCTTTTAAATCCTCAGCATCTACAGGTGTACGACAAATGATTAAGATCGTATCATCTCCACAGATTGTACCCATAATTTCTGACCAATCTAAATGATCAATTAATGCACCAACTGCATTTGCATTACCTGGCAATGTCTTCATTACAATTAAATGACTTGAACTATCAATTTTAATGAATGAATCAATTAAAAGTCTTTTTAATTTTTGTAACGGATTAAATCGTTGATCTGCAGGTAAGCTATATTTATATCGACCATCAGATAACGGTACTTTCACTAGATGTAGTTCTTTTATATCACGTGAAATCGTTGCTTGGGTTACTTTAAACCCTAAGTCTCTTAGTGATTGTACTAATTCATCTTGTGTTTCGACTTCATTTTTTGCGATAATTTCTCGTATTTTTATATGACGCTGACCTTTATTCATAATACACCTCTTTGCAAATTCCGACAAATATCTTACTTAAAGAATATCTTATCTAATCTACTCGTTATTGTATATATTTTTTTAAACGTTTTCATAAAATGCATTTTTCAGCATGATATTTTCTTTACTTTTTTATTAGGTTGAACGAATCCTATCGAATTAATTACTTAATTTGAAAAAGGAGAAAAAGGAAACCTATTCGGTTTCCTTTCAGTGTGTAGTAAAGAGTACTAAAAATTTGATTTTCAGACTGATTGTAAGCAGCCTGAAAGTCTCCTTCTTATTATTTTACCTTCTTTAATTCACTATGTGCTTCATTTACAATATCCATTGGTAAACGATTTAACTCGCTATTTCCAATTTCCTTTGAACCTTCCCAATGAAGATGAATTAAAAATTCAATATTACCGTCTCCACCAGTTATAGGAGAAAAAGTTAAAGCTTTTATATCATATCCTTGGCGAAGCGCAAAATCGATCATCATTTCGATAACTTGTTCATGCACTTTTGGATCGCGTACAATCCCCTTTTTACCAACTTGCTCTCTACCAGCTTCAAATTGTGGTTTAATTAACGCGACAACATCACTTGAGGGTACTAATAATGTTTTTAAGACTGGTAAAATCAAACGTAACGAAATAAAGGATACGTCAATTGAAGCAAATTGAGGTAACCCTTCAATTAAATCTTCTGGTTTAACATAACGAAAATTTGTGCGTTCCATAACAATAACACGTTCATCTTGCCTTAATTTCCAAGCAAGTTGATTGTATCCAACATCAAGTGCGTATGATTTTTTTGCCCCGTTTTGAAGTGCACAATCCGTAAATCCACCTGTCGAAGATCCAATATCAATCATAATTTTATCTTTAACTGATAGATCGAATGTGTTTATCGCTTTTTCTAATTTGTACCCTCCACGACTCACATAAGGCATAACTTCACCTTTAATTTGTAAAGGGAGTTCGATGTCTATTTTTTCTCCAGGCTTATCTAATCTTTGTTCGTTTGTATAGACTAGTCCTGCCATAATTGCTCGTTTAGCTTTTTCACGTGTTTCGATTAAACCACGATCTACTAAAAGTACGTCTACTCGTTCCTTTTTTGCCATTTAAATGTCATCCTCTTATTTATTACAAACCATTTCACGGATTTTCTTAACCGATTCATCTTTTGTTAAATGAATTTCATCAAGTAATTTATCCACATCACCGTGTTCAACAAATAAATCCGGTATACCAATACGTTCTACGCGGACGTTTTGATAATTATTTGAACTTGCAAATTCTAAAACAGCACTTCCAAAACCACCTTGCAATACTGCTTCTTCAATCGTTAAAATCGGTTTTCCGTCCTTAAAGATATCATTTAACATTGCAGTATCCATTGGTTTAATAAATCTTGCGTTTACTACTTTAACAGAAATATTTTCTTTCTCCAACTCATCCGCCGCATCTAATGCCATTTTAATTGTAGTACCAAATGTTAAAATAACTGCATCAGAACCTTCTCTTAATACTTCCCATGAACCAATCGGAATTTCTTTTAATTGCTCATCCATTGGTACGCCGATACCATTCCCTCTAGGGAAACGTAGGGCAATTGGACCATCTTCGTATTGAATTGCAGTATTTACCATATGTTGGCCTTCATTCTCATCTTTAGGCATCATTAAAACTAAGTTTGGTATATGACGTAGAAAGGCAATATCAAACACACCTTGGTGAGTTTCACCGTCAGCACCTACTAATCCTGCACGATCGATTCCAATGAATACATTTAAATTTTGTCTACAAATATCATGTAATACTTGGTCGTATGCTCTTTGAAGGAATGTTGAATAAATTGCTAAAAATGGCTTCATTCCTTGCGTTGCTAAACCAGCTGCGACTGTTGCCGCATGTTGCTCTGCAATACCAACATCAAAAATTCGGCCAGGTAATTGAGCTTGGAAATTTTCCAATTTTGAACCGACTGGCATTGCAGGAGTAATCGCTACGATTCGCTCATCTTTTAAAGCTAATTTTAATACAGTATCACTAACAAGTTTACTCCATGCAGGTGGTGCTTTATCAGGCTTAATTAACTTCCCAGATTCTACCTTATAAGGACCTGTGCCATGCCAAGTTCCGATATCATCACTTTCTGCTGGCTTATATCCTTTTCCTTTTTTCGTTAGTACGTGTACTAATACCGGGCCTTTAGTTTTCTTAGCATATTCAAGTGATTCAAATAAGTCTTCAAAATTATGTCCATCAACTGGTCCAAAATAAGTGAATCCCATTTCCTCAAAAAACATTCCTTGAGTAACTAAGTATTTTAGGCTATCTTTTAATTTTTTTGATGTACTTGATAGTTTATCCCCGATTCCAGGAATTTTTTTGATCACACCTTCAAGCTCACCTTTAGCCCAACGGTATTTCCCAGTTGTTCTCAGTCTTCCTAAAATGCTATGTAATGCGCCTACGTTCGGAGCTATAGACATTTCATTATCATTTAAAATAACGATGACATCTTTTTGTTCATGTCCAATATGATTCATTGCTTCAAGAGCCATCCCACCAGTTAATGCACCATCTCCGATAATCGGAATAATATATTCACCAGTTTTTTTAATATCTCTAGCAATAGCCATCCCCATTGCCGCAGATAGTGAAGTCGAGCTGTGCCCAGTTTCCCATACATCATGCTCACTTTCATTTCGCTTAGGAAAGCCACATAGTCCTTTAAATTGTCTTAGTGTTGTAAATTCTTTAGCACGACCAGTTAATATTTTATGAACATACGATTGATGTCCTACATCCCATAAAAATTTGTCTTTAGGCGAATCAAAGACTTTATGTAATGCAATCGTTAATTCAACAACTCCTAAATTTGGCGCAATATGACCACCTGTCTCAGAAAGCTGCTGAATAAGAAATTTACGAATTTCTTCACTTAATACTTCTAATTCACCGTTCGTTTTATTTTTTAAAAAGCTCGGATTTTCAATTGTCGTAAGATCCATCTTGGATCACTCACCTTCCTAGATGTTAAATCTATATAAATAATTCATTATTATGTAATTTTATCTATAAAATGATTTTACCATACTTGTAGTTAAACGCTAGTTTCTTAAATGACTAACTCTTAACACCATGTATCATAATACCATTTTTATTAAAATCTGTTTAATGTTTTTTATTTTTATAGAACAAAATAATATATATTTTTTTGCAAAATGAAAAGAAAGCCGCTAGCACAAATGTGTTAACGGCCTACATTTCTGTATATTTTATTAACAACATTAACGGTTATAAAGTAGTTACATTATACATAAATGAATAAATCTATTCAATGGACATGGAATTAATTACATAATCAAAGTTTAAAAACTGCGATTTTCAACAAAATCACAAATTGAGATTAAGTAGTCATCTTTAATCCCACATGCTCGAACATGTTGTTTGGCTTCAGTAATAAATGTATGAAGCCTTTCTTTAGCTCCCTCAACTGAATACAACTTAACATAAGTAGTTTTATCATTTTCTATATCACTACCAACTGGCTTACCAAGTACTTCTTCATCACCAATTACGTCTAAAATATCATCTTGTATTTGAAATGCGATACCGAGTTTATAAGCAAATTGGGTTAGGTGAGATAATTGTTCAGCTGTTGATTTTGAAATGATTGCACCTGCAATAACTGGATACATTAACATTTTACCCGTTTTTCTTTCATGGATATATTGCAATTCTTCTCCACTAAGCTCTTTACTTTCACCTTCCATATCTGCTACCTGACCGGCAACCATACCTTCAGGACCTGCAGCAATCGCTAATTCACTAATTAATTGAAGTTTCACTTGATCAGACACATGAAAATCATTCATTTCCGTAATTAATTTAAATGCGTATGTCAGTAAACCATCACCTGCTAATACCGCAAGATCTTCGCCAAATACTTTATGATTTGTCGGTTTTCCTCTTCGAAAATCATCATCATCCATACATGGTAAATCATCATGAATTAATGAATAAGTATGAATCATTTCTAAAGCACATGCAGGTTTAATCCCTATTAATGGGTCATTACCAAATGCATCTAGCGTTGCGAAAAGTAAAAGAGGTCTAATTCTTTTCCCTCCACCTTGCAATGAATAGGACATAGATTCTTTTAATTTTTCTGGTGCTTTTAATCTTTCAACCGATTTAATCATTTCATCATTTACTATTCTACTGGAATACTCCATAAAATCTTTGAAAGTGTTCATATTATTCCTCCTCAACAGTAAAAGGAGTTTGTTCACCCTGTTCATTTAATATAGAAGTCATTTGCTTTTCAACTTTAGTAAGCTTCTCTTGACAAATTTGAGAGAGTTTTATTCCTTCTTGAAAGTATTCGATCGCTTTTTCAAGTGGTACGTCACCTTGCTCTAATTTTTGTACGATCATTTCAATTTCTTTTATTGCTTCTTCAAAAGTGCGCTCATTTTGTGACAATTGATTCACTCTCCTTTTACTTCAAGTACTTCACAATTTAATTTCCCATCGGTCATTTGTAATTGGAACCGGTCTCCGCTTTTTGCTTGTTTAACCGATTTCATTAATTCGTTATCATTTTTATATGCTAATGAATAACCTCTGGCCATAACTTTTAATGGACTAAGTGCATCTAGTGTATGAACTACTCTTTCCATTTCAAATTTCTTCTGGGTAATTAGGCGATTAAATTCTTTTTGTAAAGACATATGTAATTGCTGGTGCCTTTGCTTTTCAAGCTGAACTCTATTACTTGGATGATGAATAAGTAGCGACGAATTTAGTTCTTTATGCTTGTTTATTTTAGACTTAACAATTTCATTTATTGATGTATGTAAACGTTCATTAATCCGGTCAAATTGCTCTTGTTTTGGATGGAATAGTGAATTTGGATATCTAAAAACATAAGCATCTTGAACAGCCTTTAATTGCGCTTGTTTTCGTTCAATAATCGTATCCATTGCTTTATTAAGTCTTGATTTTCGAACTGTAAATTGCTCTAGTATCTCTCTTTGGCTTAACGAAACTAATTCTGCTGCAGCTGTTGGTGTAGGTGCCCTTAGATCAGCGACATAATCAGCAATTGTCGTATCTGTTTCGTGACCCACTGCGGAAATGATTGGGATTTTTGATTGAAAGATCGCTCTCGCTACTATTTCTTCGTTAAAGGCCCAGAGTTCCTCAATTGATCCTCCGCCTCGTCCGACTATTAACACATCTATTTCTTCCATTTTACCCGCTGTTTCAATTGATTTTACAATCGACGCTTTCGCCCCTTCACCTTGTACAAGCGTTGGAATTACAACTATTTTCCCAATCGGGTATCTTCGTTGAATCGTTGTAATGATATCGCGAACTGCTGCACCAGTTGGTGAAGTAACAACCCCGATTACACTAGGAAAAGAAGGAATCTTTTTCTTAAATTTCTGATCAAAGAGTCCTTCTTCTAATAGTTTTTTCTTCAATTGTTCATAAGCTACAAAGAGACCGCCGACCCCATCAGGTTGCATGTCTCTTATGTAGATTTGATAGCTACCAGATCCTGGGTATACATTTATTTCACCTTGTACAATAACCTGCATACCATCGGTTGGTTGAAATGCGATATTTGCATTATAGGATTGAAACATGACCGCTGCAATTCTAGCACCATCATCTTTTAACGTAAAATAATAATGTCCGCTAGATGAATGACGTTTAAAATTTGAGATTTCTCCACGGAGAAGTATATTTTGCAAATTACGATCCGCTTGAAATTTTGCTTTTAAATATTTCGTTAATGCGGTAACAGTAACTGGTAGCTTTTCCGTCATGCATAGCCCTTCTTTCATTCTTACAAAGCAATAAGATTAAAGTTTAGTACTCAAATTTAATTTACTATCAATTTGAGAAGCTGCTTTTAACGTATTATGAAGTAGCATTGTAATTGTCATTGGTCCAACTCCACCTGGTACAGGAGTAATATAACCAGCAACATTTTTTACATCTTCAAAATTTACGTCTCCGCATAATTTGCCATTTTCGTCTCTATTCATGCCGACGTCAATTACAATTGCTCCCTCTTTAACATAATCAGCTGTAATTAATTTTGCTACGCCAATAGCAACAATTAAAATATCAGCCTGCTTTGTAATATATTTTAGATTAGTTGTACGTGAATGTGTATAAGTAACCGTTGCATTTTCGTTTAAGAATAGTTGTCCAACTGGTTTCCCTACAATATTACTGCGTCCAATAACAACGACATGTTTTCCACTAATCGGAATATTTGTATTTTCTATTAATTTTAATATACCAAAAGGAGTACAAGGTAGTAATGAATCTTGATTCGTCATCATTCTTCCAATATTAATTGGATGAAATCCATCAACATCTTTTAATGGAGAAATTGTTTCAATTACTTTCTTTTCTGAGATATGAGCAGGTAATGGCAACTGAACTAAAATACCATGAATTGACTGATCATCGTTTAATTTGTTTACAACGGATAATAACTCATCTTCAGTAACTGTTTCAGGTAATTCAATTACTTCAGAATACATTCCTAATTCATTACATGCTCTATGCTTCGAATTCACATATGTTCTTGAAGCAGAATTATTTCCAACTAAAACAACTGCTAAACCTGGTGTAATACCTTGATTTTTTAATTCTGAAACACCATTCTTTAATTCCTCACGAATTGATACTGAAACTTCTTTACCATTAATTAATGTTGCTACCATTTTAGTTTCCCCCTATGCATATAAACAATCTATCTATTTAGAATTTTGATAATACCGCATTGATAAATTTACTAGAATCATCATCACCGTAAACTTTAGCAATTTCAATCGCTTCATTGATTGCTACACTTTTTGGAACATCCTCTAAGTAATTAATTTCTACTAGAGCGATTCTAAGTATATTGCGATCAACGTTACCTAAACGATCAATCGTCCAGCTTTCGATATTTGAAGCTAATTGTTCGTCAATCACTTCTTTATGACTAACAAAATTTGTTACAATTGCCTCTAAAAATGCATCCTGTTTTTCTTCAGCTTCTTCTAATACATGCTCTAATGCATCTGAAGCATTCGCTTCACTTAAATCCATTTGGAATAATGTTTGTAATGCAAGTTCCCTTGCTTTTCTACGTTTCATCAAAATAATAAACTCCTTTAAGCTAAATTCATCATTCGTTGCATAGGTAATAACGAATTCTAATTTTGTATAGTAACACGTTATTTTACCATTTTTTTTAATAAGTTCCAACGACTGTCTGTATTAACTCTAATTTTTATTATTATTAACGTTTCTAAGCAAACTCAATACTTTAAACTGTTTTCTACATTTTAACTTAAAATCCAATAAAATAACAGAATAATGTTTGTGTTTTTTAAAAAAAAATTCCTTTTTATTACTTTAAAATAAAATTTATATATCAAAACACGAACATTAAAAAAGATAGATTAAGAAAATGAGGGATTAAAGGGAATGCAAAGATTTTTAAGAAATAAAAAAACTTTCCAACTAATACCAGATTTTATTAACTTTCCTGGCCTTCCTGACCCCTAAGCCATTCATGTTCTAGTATGCTGTATAAATAAGTGTCTCTCCAGCCGTCTCTTAATAATAGATCTTCACGCATTTTACCTTCTAAATTTAATCCGCATTTTTCAAGAACTTTTGCTGATGCAATATTTCTAACATCACATGTCGCAAATATTCGATGAAGTTTAAAATTTTTAAATCCAAATGAAATTACTTCTTTAGTAGCTTCACTAGCAAATCCCTTGCCCCAATAGTTTGGATGAATTATATACCCTATTTCACCAATTTGATTAATTTCATCCCTAATATTAAACTCGATTGATCCTATTAATTTATCGGATTTCTTTTCTATTATTGCAAATGCAAATCTAGTCCTATTTATTTGTTTCATATCTCTTAGTATGATTTGAATGAATTCCTTTGTTTCACTCTCTGTATTCGGTCCCCATGGCTGAAATTGACATACAACTGATTGGGATGCATATTTATGTATTTGCTGCCAATCACTTTCAACAAATTCACGTAAGTTCATTCGATTTGTGTTCAAATTTAAAATCATATTGTCACCTATTTCTATTTCATTTATATATAAATTTTAACATATTTCAAAATATTTAATTAGTTACAATAGAACCGGAAAAAGTATACACCGAAATGAAAGAACTACATAAAACGATCCCTACTTCTTATCTAACAAAACAAAAAAAAGAGCCTCTATTAAATAGAGACTCTTTTTATCCTATTAAAGTTCAATTGGAGCTTCTTGCTCAGGTTTCGTATCGAATTGAACTCCTACTACGTGAACATTTACTTCAGATAATTCAAGACCTGTCATCGTTAATAATGCTTGACGAATATTGTCTTGTACATTACCTGCTACAGTTGGGATTGACTTACCAAATTTAACTAGAATGTATACATCGATTGTAATTCGATCTTCTGATAAATCAACTCGGACACCTTTACCGTGATATTTCTTACCGATAATTTCAGAAATACCAGATGCTAGGTTTCCACGCATGCTTGAAACACCTTCAACTTCAGCAGCTGCAATACCAGCAATTACTTCGATTACTTCAGGTGCGATTTCTACTCGACCTAATGTCGCAGTACCCATTTCTAAAATCTGATTTTCGTTCATACAGATCCCTCCACTTTATCCTTTAACAAGCGCATGCTCCTCAAGGAATTTAGTATTATACTTCCCTTTTACGAAGATTTCATTTTGCAATAAATTTAAATGGAATGGAATTGTTGTGTAAATTCCTTCTACCACAAATTCTTCAAGTGCTCTTATCATTATAGCAATTGCTTCTTCTCTTGTCTTGCCATGCACGATAACTTTCGCAATCATTGAATCATAATATGGCGGAATTGTGTATCCGCTATATACAGCAGAATCAACACGAACATTCGGACCACCTGGTGGTAAATACGTAATGATTTTACCAGGGGACGGCATAAAGTTCTTATCTGGATTTTCAGCATTAATACGACACTCAATTGACCAACCTTTTAAAGATACTTCTGATTGAGTTAATTTTAATGGATGACCTTTAGCAATTAATAATTGTTGCTTAATAAGATCAATACCAGAAATATATTCAGTTACAGGATGCTCAACTTGAATACGTGTGTTCATCTCCATAAAGAAGAAGTTTTTAGTATGTGGTTCATAAATAAACTCAACAGTACCAGCACCCCAGTAATTTACTGCTTCAGCCGCACGAACAGCTGCTTGACCCATTTTTTGACGAGTTTCTTCGTCTAAAACAGGAGATGGCGCTTCTTCTACTAATTTTTGAAGACGACGTTGAATTGTGCAATCACGTTCTCCAAGATGAATTGTATTACCATGTTCATCTGCTAAAACTTGAATTTCAACATGTCTAAAATCTGTAATATATCTTTCAAGATATACACCCGGATTACCGAAAGCTGTTTGAGCTTCTTGTTGAGTAATTTGTATACCTTTTTCAAGTTCGATTTCATCTTTTGCTACACGGATCCCTTTACCTCCGCCACCAGCTGTAGCTTTGATAATAACTGGATAGCCGATTTCTGCAGCAATCTTTTTACCATCTTCAATACTTTGAATAATACCTTGTGAACCAGGTACTACTGGTACCCCTGCTTCTTTCATTGTTTCACGAGCAACGTCTTTTGTTCCCATTTTAGAAATAGAATCAGCCGTTGGTCCAATGAATTTCACATTGCACTCTGTACATAATTCTGCAAAACTAGCATTTTCTGATAAGAAACCATAACCAGGATGGATTCCATCACAGCCAGTTAATTTTGCAATACTAATGATATTAGTCATATTTAAATAACTATCTTTTGATAATTTAGGACCGACACAATAAGCTTCATCAGCCATTTGAACATGTAATGCTTCTTTATCTCCTTCAGAGTAAATAGCAACTGTTTCAATATTTAATTCTTTACATGCTCGAATAATTCGAATGGCGATTTCTCCACGATTCGCTATTAAAACCTTTTTCATTTCTTCACCTTCTCTAGTAAAGTACTGTTAACTTTGTAGGTATTAGGCCTTAACCAAGAATAATGGTTGACCGTATTCTACTAATTGACCATTTTTAGCAAGTACTTCAACGATTTCGCCTTCAATTTCAGCTTCGATTTCATTAAATAGCTTCATTGCTTCAACGATACAAACGATTGAATCGTTTTTAATACGATCACCTATTGCTACGTATTCTTTTGCATCAGGTGATGGAGATGCGTAGAAAGTACCTACCATCGGTGATGTAATCTTATGTAAGTTACTTGTATCTTCTTTTTCCACTACAGGTGCAGCAACTTCTGCAGCAACTGGTCTATCTAAAGTTGCAACTGGAGCAGATGTAACAACAGGAGCTACCTCTTGGTGTACAACTGGAGTAGTTGTAACGACAGTTGTTTGTCCACCTTTTTTAATTTTAACGATAGCACCATTATCCTCAAATTCGAATTCATTTATTGTTGATTGATCGATTAACTTAATTAGTTCTCTAATTTCATGAATTTTCATTCTGTTCACCCCTTAAGACATATAGTCTAATCTTATAACCTAATACTAAACTTTTCAACAAATTATTGTAATTCCTAATTATTTTTAGCTATTTTACAACGAATATTTATATATTATTCCTTACCAAAAATAATTCAATATAAACTATTATAACAGGGAAAACCAAAGACGTAAAAGTGTAGAGGAATTAGGAATAATCCTAAAATTCATATTAATTATTTATATGCTTATTAAAAAAATGAAGAGCCAGTAGTTAATCCCACTGGCAACAGAAGATCTAAACAATGGAAAGCTTTTTATTTTGACTTTTCCATACATAAGGTACTTAGTCGATTTCCATTCCAAGTTGAAAATCACCTCTACCATGCTTCATATATTGTAGAAAATTGGTCAAACTGACAATTGCCTTTTATACAAAATGATAGCCAGTAGAATGACTTCTACTGGCTTTGTCCAAAAAATTATTTAACTTGGAATTTTACAACTACTAATTTTTCACCTAAGACGCTTCTAGTCATTTGAATGATGTCATTTGCTGCTTTTCTGCTTGGTTTTGCAGATGTTACATCGACTTTTACTTCATCATTATCAGAACGAACTAGTGCATCTTTATAGCCAGCTTCTTTAATCATAGTTTCTACATCTGATTCTAATGCAGTTAATTTTTGAAGTTCATTCATATTAGTGAATGCATCACTCTTCTCTTTTGCTGAAGCAGTTGCTGAGTCAACAGTAGCTTTATATTCATCAATTAATTGACTTCTTTGATCTTCTTGTTCCATACGCTGTTTTAAGAATACTTCACTAGTAGAATTTTCTTGAGAAGCAGTTTCTTTACCATTTTGTTTAGAAGTATTTGTTTTAGAATCTGTATTAGAATCTGTCTTCTTAGTATCTTTAGGAGTTGAGTCTAATGAATCTGTATTTGTATTGTTATTCATGTTCATAAAACTTGTTGTTTTTAAATTATCAGGTGTTGTAACATAATAAACTGATAATACAACTACTAAACTTAACATTGTTAATAACCAAATTGTTTGTTTTTTCATTTAACTTTTACCTTCTTCCTCTTATTTTTTTGGTTGTACAGAGACACGATAGCTTGGTACATCAAGTAATCGTGTAACAGCTTCTCGAATCATTTGCTTTACTTCAAGGTTTTCTGCGCCTTTAGCAATAACGAGTACACCTCTAATTCTTGGCATTTCAGTTTCGGCTATAACAGGTTCTTGTTTATCACCGTTATCAATAATGACGACTTGCTCTTCTTGTGATTGATCATCAATATTTCGTTTCCCACCTTGTTTATCTGTTTCCTCAGTTTCTTGAGAACGATTCGTTTTATTTGTTTGATAAACGTTCTTTCCACTACCTTCAAGATTTACTACTACTTTTACATTACTTACACCAGCCATATTATTTAATGTCTCTGTTAGCTGCTGCTCGTATTTTGTTTCATATTCTTCCATTTTGTTTGATGATGATTTTCCACCATCACTTCCAAGAGTCTCAACAGATTTTTCATTATTTTTTGGTGTTCCACTCGTTTGTGTGGAAATAGGTGAAAGCATTGAATTCGTTTTTTGATTTGTATTAGCAAATAGACTGCTTGCAATCATCCAACAAATCCCGAGTCCCAGTAGAGCTAGTACATATTTTCTCGTCAGTTTAAATGGACTTTTTTCTTTGTCAGAAGAGGTTTTGTCATCGCCATTTCCTTTTAGAAAGTCTGCTAATTTTATTGGTGGAATCTTTTTCTTCATTTGTCATTACTCCCCTCCTTCCATCTTGACTTCGATTTGCTTGTCCTCAAGCTCCCATTTATTTGCTAAAAAAGTTTGTAACTCTTGTTGTTTAATTTTTTCATCGTCTGTCTGAACTGGCTGATCGGTATTAATTGATACTTCTTGAACAGGTTCTACATTGCTTGTCTCATCTTTTTTAGGGCCAACGTAAACGATTACTTTGGAAAGGTCCTGGGCTGTTTTGACTGTATTAACTCCATCTTTTACTTGTAAATCCACATTTGTAATGACCTGTTCAAACTCTTTTGTAAAGCTTTTTTCAACGTCCTTTTTCATTTGGACAGCCATTTGTTTTAATATATATGCACGTTCTGCTTCTTGTATTTCATTTTTCTTATTATTTATTTCATTTTTTATTTCGCCATTTGCTTCATACGTTTTTGACTGGTATCCAGCTAGCACTTCTTTTATATTTACTCTGAATAATTGAAAAATTGGTTGGAGCATCATGACAATTAATAATAGACTGGCGACAAATCGGACATATTTTGCTAAGCCGGTATTTGGAATTAACATCATAATGACGGTTGCAACTAATATATAAACGATAATATTTGAAACCCAGTGTATAAAGAATTCCATTTTTTCACCTACCTAAACATGACGACAATGTTTCCTGCCGCTATTATTAAAGTCATACTTAAGAAAAACATTAATGAAACAATTGATAAACAAACAAATAAATAAGTTACACTTTTTCCGATCGTATCAATTGTGCTAATGATATTTTTACTTCCAACTGGTTGTAAAATCGCCGCTGAGAATTTATAAATTAAAGCTAAAACTAATATTTTAATAGCTGGGAATACAACGATTGCTAGTAAAGTAACTAAACCTACTATCCCAACAGTATTTTTTAATAATAAAGACGCACTAATAACTGTATCTGTAACGTCTGCAAAAACTTTACCAACAACCGGAACAAAATTACTTGTTACAAATTTTGCTGTTTTTACTGCTACCCCATCCGAAACTGCAGTCGTCAAACCTTGTACACTTAATACACCTAAAAAAATAGTTAAAAAGATTCCTAGGACACCTACAGCAACATTTCTTATTAAAGAAGCTAGTTTCGTCACCTTTAACTCATCATTTATAATGCTTACAATACTTAAAATTGTAGATACAAGAATTAAAGGTAGTACAAAATACGTCACTAGTAATCCACTTGTATGCATTAAAAAAATTAAAATTGGATGGAAAACGCCAACAGAAATAACACCACCTGATGTTGCAATCAAAGCTAGTAAAATAGGAATTAGTGCTCGTAAAAAATCAATCATAACTGTAATTGCATCTTGGGTGGCCTGCGTTGCAACATAGAAACTATTTAATGCAAACACTACAAGTACTAGAAAAACCACATTATCAGCAATCTTACTGACCGTACTCTTCTCAAATGCATTTTGTAATGATTGGAGTAAAGAGCTAAAAATAACTAACATAATTAAGATCCCTAATATTTTCCCATTACTTAATAACTCAAAAAATATATATTTAGCAAATGCAATAAACCACTCTTGTAATGAAAATTTCTTTTCTCCCTTTATAAATTGGATAAAGTCTCCTTTTTGACTTTCTGGTAAAAAACCACCATATTGATGAACAACTTCATCCCAATATTGTTGAACGTCATCAATTCCTAACTTTTGTATTTGTTCATTTACTATTTCAGCAGGTGGAGGAGCAGCTTGTACAATTCTTGGTACTAAAAAAAAGAGAGTAAAGAAAAGAAGAAAAACTTTCATCCTTTTTGACATAATGTCCTCCTCCCCTTACACTTAAGAAATTTTTGGTAAAAAACTTAAAATTGTTTCAATTAAGGCTGTTAAAATCGGTACTGCAAGAACCAAAATGAGTACTTTGCCCCCTAATTCAATCTTGGAAGCAATTGCCCCTTGGCCTGCATCTTTCGTAATTTGAACTCCAAATTCAGCTATGTATGCGATCCCAATTATTTTTAATAAAGTTTCAACATACACATTTTTAATACTAGCTTGATTTGCTAGTTTTTGAATTTGATCTAATAAGAACTGCACCTTATCTAATAAAAATAAAAACAAAACACAGCTTATAAAAACAGTTATTGCTAAAGTAAAATTATTCATTTTAAATTGATTTAATAGAAGAATGACAAATGTAGCAGCTAAACCAATACCAACAATTTGGATGATTTCCAAAGACTCTCACCCCTAATCTAATGAAATAGAAATACATCCCTAACTTTATTAAATAGATCTCCAGCTTTAGTGATAACTTGAAGAAATACGATAATGAATGCAGTAATAATCGTCCAAGTAGCAAACTCTTCCTGTCCGGCTTTTTTTAAGACCGCATGAATAATTGCAGCAATTACTCCAATCCCAGCAATTTGAAACATCAGCGCATAATTTGTAATCAATTTAAATTCCTCCTACAAGAGTAATATAACGATTAAGATTCCACTCAAAACACCTAGCATTTTAGACATTCGTTCATAACTACCCTGTGAATCGATTGCTTCTTGCTCTTCCCTTTCCAAATGCTTTAATGCTAAAATGATTTGTTTTTGTTGTGAATATTTATCATGCATACCAATTGTCTCACCAAATTGTAATAACACTTGTATGTCAGACTCTTTAATCGAGACAGTTTTTGCATATTTCATTAATGAATTTTCCCAGGCTTCTTTCGCTGAAAATGCACTCGTTTCAAGTTGAATTGCAAAATCCTTTAAACAACTATTAATTGGTCCTTTCAATTGACTCGAAATTCTTCTAAACGCTTCTTGCAGTGGCAATTGACTGTACATTACCTCTGCCTCAAGAGATTGAAGCGCCAATTTCCAGCCCCTTAATTCTTTTGTTCGTTCTGATAATCTACCTGCAAAATAAAATCCAAGCCAGCTTGTTGAAAAAATGATAATAAGTGCTCCAATCCATCTCATCTAAAGCACCGCCCTTGGATGAAATAAACTTGTAAAATCCTTATTTTTAATATCCGTTACAGTACCTGGTGAAGGAAAATTTGAAATTTCAATAAATCGTTCAAATGTCCCATTTTGGAACAAAGGCAAAAGAGAAGGACGTTTTCTAATTTCCTCAAGAGAATAGCCATGGACGGTCACTATTAATTGAACACCGGCAAAAATCGCTTCTAAAATTGCATCGACATCTTCCTTTTTTCCAATTTCGTCTACAAGAATGACATGAGGACTCATCGACCTTACAAGCATCATCATTCCTTCAGCCTTAGGACATGCATCTAATACATCGATTCTTTCACCAAATGTATATTGAGGAACCCCTTTAACTGAACCCGCTATCTCAGATCGTTCGTCAACAATGCCAACCTTCCCAGGTCTTATTCCTCTTATGGCATCGCCTTGACTCACCACTCTAGCAAAATCCCTCAGTAATGTGGTTTTCCCTGCTTGAGGTGGGCCAATCAGCATAGTGTTTTTCCATCTTCCTTCATAAACATACTTTACAAATGGACTAGCTATTCCTACTTTTTCTTTTGCAATACGAAAATTATATGAACTAATATCTCGAATCATTTTAACCATTCCGTTTTCGGTAACAACGCGACCAGCTAACCCGACTCGATGCCCACCTTTAATTGTGATATAGCCTTTTTTCAATTCTTCCTCAATTGTATAAATTGAAAATTGACTTAACTTCCCAAGAATCTGAGCGCCTTCTTCTTCTGTTAGGATATAAGGAATAAAATTTGACTGATTATTAGAAATCACTTCAACCGGACGCCCAATTCTTAACCTTAACTCCTCAACTTGATGTAAGTCTCCATATGAACGCTGTAACTTTTCTTTAATTAATGAAGGCAATACGTTGAAAACCTCTTTCATAAAAGGTCACATCCTATCATTTAAAAACTGCCAACAATATTAAAAACACACCACAAACAACTAAAACTAATCGAATAGGGTCTAATTTAGATGCAACACCTATAATTCCAATAGCCATTGTTGAAATGAGGATAATCGGTCCGACAGTTGCCAAAACACTATTTACTGCTAATGCTTTCTTAATGTCGTTTAAATACAAAATTGTAAAAGCAGCAATCAATTCAACACTTCCACCAAAAACTCTGAGCATTCCCATACTTAGAACTGCTCGATCCATTGAATCAATCCAATCCTTCATAGCTACACACCTTTTTTCATTCGTTTTTATTACTAATATGCTGAACATGTCCATTTCAGAAGACAAACATTAATTCGAAGGCACAAAAAAAGAGAGAAGTCATATAACTTCTCTCTCTCGTTGTTGAAAAACAACCTCTTCAATTAAATTATCATATTTTCGCAAAAGGAGTAGAGTGATGCTGATTTCCACTACAGGATGCTCGCTTTCCATGGGNNAATCCCATAGGAGTCGAGCAGCCCTCCGTTCCAATCAACTTATTCATCGAAAAAAGTCTGCAATAAATTCTAATCAAAAAGCCTTTACTTAGAGTAACCTACTATTGTTTAGGTCAATAAATATCGAACATTAATTAGAACTTATTCTTGAATTTGTTATTCTAAAAATTAGTCCATAGTAATTTTAACTTCTGAAATTCACTACTAGTGATTTTTGAAATTATGAAATAGCTCAAAATATTAACATTTAAAACCATTAATAAATGATCCAAAAAATGATAATTTCATTATAAATAAGTTGAATTTAATGTCCGTTTTCCATATTGACCATTTTATTTTTTAACATTCTGAGAGAGAAGTCGTATAACTTCTCTCTCTCACGCTGTTGAAAGACAAACTTGTCAATTAAATTAAAAATTTCTTTCTTCGTTGTTTAAATAAAAGATTCTAATACTAATTAAAATATAATATAAACAAAAAAGATTATTACCATAATAACTTGCAATACCGCTTTTGCTAATGAGCTACTAATAAAAGAGACAACTGTCGCCCATGCAGATTTTATTGACTCTTTCGTATTCTTCCCTTGTAATTTCTCAGCAATAAAAACAGAAATGAATGGGACGATAATTAAGCCAAAGGGAGGAAAAACAAACGATCCTACGATTACAGCTAAACAACCTACTCTTTCACCAGTTTTTGTACTGCCATATTTTTTTAGAAAGTATTTATTAGCTAGAATATCCGCTAGAAAAATAACAGCTGTAAAAATTAGCATAATAATCCAAAACGACATATTTAAATTACTTTTATTAATACCAAAGTAATAAATTAAAAAGCCCACCCATAATACTGGTACACCTGGAATTATTGGTTTGATTAGCGCAATAAACGCCAATGCAAAACAAATGATAATCAATGTCCAAAGAACAATTGATGTAACCATTTAATCACCCTTACTTATTTAAATTGGTTAATAGAAAAAAAGAGACACTATTTAAATTAGTGCCCCCATTTTTACATTAAATTAAGATTTTGCACGTGAAACGTAGCTAGCTTCAGTTGTGTTAATGATTAATACTTCGCCTTCATTAATGAAGATTGGTACTTGTACTACTAAACCAGTTTCCATTGTAGCTGGTTTTGTAACGTTAGAAGCAGTATCACCTTTAATACCTGGCTCAGTTTCAACTACTTTTAGGTCAACTGTGTTTGGTAATTCAACACCTAAAATTTCACTTTCAAACGTCATGATATAAACTTCCATATTTTCTTTAAGGAATTTTAATTCACGCTCAATATTTGCTTCTGGTAATTCAATTTGCTCATATGACTCATTGTCCATGAATACATGTTGGTTACCATTAGCATATAAATATTGCATTTTACGGTTTTGAATATGAGCTTTCGCTACTTTCTCACCAGCACGGAATGTTTTTTCTTGTACAGCACCTGTACGTAGGTTACGAAGTTTTGAACGTACGAATGCAGCACCTTTACCCGGTTTAACGTGTTGGAAATCCATTACTTGCCAAAGTCCACCGTCAGTTTCAATTGTTAAACCTGTACGAAAATCGTTTACTGAAATCATTAAATATCCTCCTAAAAAATGAAATGGTTCTATAAGTATGTATTGTGTAAAAAAAGAACCATTTCTCTTACCATGAATTTCTTTTACAACTTTATATCATAAAGTAAAATACGCTTTTTGTGTAGTTCTAATTTCTAATCTAATGAAAACTTATAAAATGATTAGATTTTTTGGTGAAGACATTAAGTTTTCGTTACCACCAGTTTTAACGATTAAATCGTCTTCTATACGAACTCCACCTAGATTTGGAATATAAATACCTGGTTCACAAGTTACGATCATATTTGGCTCTAATACTGTATCAGAACGGAATGATACGCCAGGTCCCTCATGTACTTCTAGACCAATACCATGGCCAGTTCCATGTCCATAATATTCTCCATAACCTTTTTCAGTAATATAATCACGTGTTAAAGCATCAGCTTCTTTACCTGTAATACCTGCTTTAATCCCGTTAACACCACGTAATTGAGCTTCAAGAACGATATCATAAATTTTCTTCAAATCAGAATGAGGCTCACCTACAGAAACTGTTCTAGTCATATCTGATACATAACCTTTATAGTATGCTCCAAAATCTAACGTTACAAAATCACCTGTTTCAATTACTTTTTCTGATGCTACACCGTGAGGAAGAGCAGAACGAGTACCAGAAGCAACGATTGTATCAAATGATGATGAAGTAGCACCTAATTTACGCATAAAAAATTCTAACTCATTCGATACTTCTAATTCAGTAACACCTGGACGGATAAATCCTAAAATATGATCAAAAGCAGATTCTGCAATTTTAGCAGCTTCCTTAATGATTGAAATCTCTGCATCCGTTTTAATTAAGCGTAATTTTTCAATTAATCCGCTTACAGGAACTAATTCTGCTTTTACCACTTTGCGGTAAGAACCAAATTCTGTAAACGTAACATGATCTTGCTCAAATCCAAGTTTTGCTACGCCAAATTTCTCTGTTAAAGCTGCAACTTCAGCTGGAATTGAACCTTCATGTTTAACAATCTCATAACCTTCACATTGGCTAGTAGCTTGTTCAATGTAGCGGAAATCAGTAATGAATAAAGCTTTGTCCTGTGTAATTAAAGCAACACCAGCAGAACCTGTAAAGTTCGTCATGTAACGTCTGTTGTATGTACTAGTAACTAATAATGCATCTATTCCTTTTTCTACTAAAGCTTCACGTAACTTTTTAATTTTTTCCATTGTTTTTCTCTCCCCTACTAATCTTTTTTAACGCACTTAAACCTAAATCATATCCATACACACCTAAACCAACGATTTGCCCTACAGTTACTGCAGCTAAAACTGAAGTATGTCTGAACTCTTCTCTTTTATGTATATTTGAAATGTGTACTTCAATAGTTGGTACGGTAATACTTGCAATTGCATCACGAATTGCATAACTATAATGAGTAAATGCGCCAGGATTAAATAGAATCCCATCATAGACATTATTTGCCGCATGCAGCTGATCAATTAGTTCACCTTCATGATTCGATTGAAAGCAATCAATCGTATCCCCATCTTCATGTGCAAGCGATGATAAATGATCCTCAATATCCTTTAATGTAGTTGAACCATAGATAGAAACTTCTCTCTGACCGAGCATATTTAGATTAGGTCCATTCAATAATAAAAACTTAGCCATTTTAAAAGTCTCCACCCATCATTTCGGCATATTTATCCCAAATACACATATCTTGGAATACCCAAGGTTTATTTTATCATAGGCCAGACTATTTTGAATAGCCACGCAAATATGCCTTTTGCTCTTGAAATGCAAAAGAAACAGAATATGCAATAAAAGTTCCGTATAAAATGAATAAACAGATTGTAGTAACTGTCGTATCAGATGAGTAATCCTTAATTGCTTTTAAATCGAATGCTATTTTACCTAGAAGAATAAAAACAATAACCCAAAGGAGCAATCCAAAAAATATACCTGGCAGAACTCCGTTAAATTTTCTACCGATAAAATAAAATACAAATGCAATAATGATTGAAATAATGCCTATTCCAACTATAGAAATTAAGTTTTCAACATAACCATTTGCCCATTTTCCAAGTTTGATTCTTTCTAAAACAAAATTTGGACCAATTTGAGTAAAGTCAAAATAACTAAGAACTAACAAAACTGAAGACCAAAATATGCCACCAAAAAACCCAATACTTACAATCTTATTAAAGTTCTTATTCCCTTTTGAATCACCATCGCCACCTTGGACTAGGTATTCATTTTGGCTTTTACTCTGATTTTGATCTTGGTTTTGATTGTTTTCTTGATCCTGTATACCTTTTTCTTGTTCTTGAACCTGATCTTGATTTTTTTCTTGTTCTTTATCTTTTTCCTGCATTTAACATTTCCCTTTCCATACATTGCTAAATATCTCTGAGTATTATGTCCAACTAAGAAATTTTTAATGTGATTCTGAATTTTTATTAGAAAATTAAAAATATTATGATTATTATTTAGATTTTCCTACTTCTTACTTGCACCATTATTATGCTTACATTTACAATAGATAGTAATAGATAAAAAACAAGTTTAGGTTGGTGCAACATGAGAGAGAAAAATAAAGCAGTTTATGGGGGTCAAGCAATCGTAGAGGGCGTAATGTTTGGTGGCAAAACACATACAGTCTCTGCTATCCGCAGGACAAATGAAGAAATTCAATATTATGAAGAACCGATACATATAAATCGGACAATGCAAAAATTAAAGAAAATTCCTTTTGTCCGTGGTGTAGTCGCGATTATACAAGCAAGTATTAATGGATCTAAGCATTTAAATTACTCAACTGAAAGATATGGAATTGATCCAAAAGATGATGAGAAAATTGCAATTGAGCGTGAAAAACAAAAAGGTACACTTGCAACTTATCTCGGACTTTCATTACTAGCCGTTTTATCATTTATAGTTGGAAAAGTTATTTTTACACTTGTACCGGTACTACTAGCAGCAACATTGAAACCAATATTTGAAACCGATTTTCAACAAGTCGTAATAGAAAGTATCTTAAAACTAGGTTTTTTATTAATTTATATTTACTTAGTTTCATTGACTCCATTTATAAAAAGAGTGTTTATGTATCACGGTGCCGAGCATAAAGTGATTAATGCATATGAAAATAATATTCCTTTAACGATTGAAGGAGTCCAATCACAATCTAGACTACATTATCGTTGTGGAAGTAGCTTTATCCTATTTACTGTAATAGTTGGTATGTTCATATACTTCTTAGTTCCAACTAGCCCACTATGGCTAAGAATTGTCGATCGACTTTTATTAATTCCAGTCGTTATAGGTGTTTCGTTCGAAGTTCTCCAATTAACAAATAAAGTTCGAAATGTTCCTATATTAAGATGGGTAGGTTACCCTGGATTATGGCTTCAATTATTAACAACGAAAGAACCAACTGATGATCAAGTTGAAGTCTCAATCGCTTCATTTAACCGACTTTTAGAAGTGGAAAAAAATAACAAGAATTAATTGACAGAATTTTATAAAAAATATCAACTTATTGGATAAAATGTAATAAACTATAAGAAACAATGTTTTTCTAATACATTATTTACTCTTCACCATAGGAGGTGCTTAAAGTGAATCAAAAAGTGTACACATCAATATTTTATGGAATTATAGCATTAGCACTTTTTGGCTTAATTGCTCAGTTGATAAACGATCCAGCAAAATTATTACAACGATTTTTGTTTATTGGATTAATCCTTTTAATTATTTATTTTATTTATAGAGTTTTTACATCTTCAAACAGTCAAAGAGGCCAACAAGACTCCTATCGTAAGGCTGCAAAACAAACTATAAAAAAATATAACACTCAAAAATCTAGCTCGTTTAAAAAATCGATTAACAAATCAAAGCCCACTTCAAGAAAAAGTACCTCCACTCCTTTGTTAAAAAAACGATCAAAGGATGCAAGTCACTTAACTGTGATTGAGGGTGAAAAGGGCAAAAAGAAAGACCGTGCTTCCTACTAAGCACGGTCTTTTTAATTATTTGAATTCGATTGGGCTTCATTAGACTTTTGAATATCTTTTAATGCTTCGATTCGATTTTTATCTTCTTCAAAGAACTGAACTAGTTCTCCAATTCGATCAATCGCTTCCCAACTCATATGATGTTCCATTCCTTCAACATCTTGATAAATTAAGTTTTCATCTACACCAATAATTCTTAAGAATTGCTCAAGTAATACATGGCGATAGACAAGTCTTTTTCCCATTTTTTTACCTTTTTGTGTTAGGATTAATCCTCTATATTTTTCATAAATTAAGTAATCGTCTTTATCTAGTTTTTGCACCATTTTGGTTACTGACGATGGGTGTACAGATAATGCTTCAGCAATATCAGATACACGAGCATACCCTTTATCTTCAATTAAAAGGTAAATTTGTTCAATATAATCTTCCATACTAGGTGTGGGCATGTTCTTCCTCCAATACACTCATTCAAACTTTATTCCGTCACAATAAGCATCAATAAAATGATACACCACATAAACCAAAAGTGCAATTAACATGAACTCATTTAAATGATAAGAGAACGTCATTCTGTATAAGAGTATGATGAAAATAATAAGAGTGTACCTAAAAAATAGATACACTTCATTATGTAAAATATTGAATTTCTCCATTAGGAAAATACTTTTTTATATAACCCGAAATGGTCTCTTCAATTGAAGCAGCCTCTTCTTTTTGATAAACATATTTTCCAATTCCATATTTGCCCCATTTATATTTCCTTTTCTCTTCATCCATTTCAAGTTTAGTATTAGGATATCTCTGTAAAATCACTTTTTTGGCAGGCTTAGTAAAACGATGCTGTATAAGCTCGAACGTCATATTTTCATTTGCCAATTCACCTAAAGCATCCTTTAATCGAATAAAAAGCTCCTCATAGCCCTCTTCCCAATCTTCATGCATATAAATAGGTGCAACAATAAAACCAAATGGATATCCTGCATATGCTACTTTTTTTGCGGCTTCTATTCTTTCATCAAATGAACCAGTTCCAGGTTCGAAGTTTTTGATAACATACCTAGAATTAATACTGAATCTAAATGTTGTTTTTCCATTATGCTTTGCATCAAGTAAATGGTCTACATGTGGAAATTTCGTTACAAATCGTAAACGACCGTATTCTGTTTCACCAATAAATTCAATCGTTTTCTTAAGAGAATGTGTTAAATAATCTATTCCAACTATATCAGAAGTACACGCAGCCTCAAACCGTGTAATCTCCGGCTCGCGTTCCTTTATATATTTCTGTGCTTGCTCAAAAATATCTTCTAAATTTACATATACCCGTATATAGGGCTTGGAACCAAGTGTTGTTTGTAAGTAACAATAATGACAATGCCCCATACAGCCTGTAGCAAGAGGAATCGCATATTCCGCTGAAGGTTTAGATGTTTCAAACTTTAATGTCTTACGCAACCCAACTACTAAAGTTGACTTAGCGATTCGATATTTTTCCACATCATTTTCACCAGGTAAATTTCGAATTTGATTATGGGATGTTGTTTCTCTTATTTCTAGACCCATCTGCTCAAATTTCTCCTTTAACTCCTTTCCTAACGGATACTCTAAAGCTTGGGGCTCGAAATAAACAAGCTTTGGTATAAAAGGCTTCATATAATCTACTCCTTCTCCACTTTTTTGTTTAGTATTAACTCCAATCATAATTAAATCAGTGGAAAAGGTAGGAAGTTCTCTTGTAGTGCTCGTTTATTTTTACTTGATGCCTAAATTGAACGGTATGAGGGTATTTTATTGCTTGATCTGCAAAAAAAGATGGATTTATTTATAAGGGATTAACTTTTTATTGAATTACGCTACATATCGGCGGTTTCATTAAAATTTTGCGTTCAATATGACTTATATTATAATTAAACCCCGCTAGGATACCCATAGCTGTATTGGTATATTTTTGATTTATTTGCGGTTTTCGTATTTTTATTTGCGGTTTTCGTATTTTTATTTGCGGTTTTCGAATTTTAATTGCACTTTTGCCTTTTTTAATTGCGTTTTTCGAATTTTAATTGCACTTTCGCCTCTTTTAAATTGCACTTCTACATTTCCTCTTTTATTTACACTTCTAATTTATAACCATCTCTCCCCACAAACTCAATACAAAAAAAAGAAAGCCAAAAAGGCTTTCAATAAAAAACTACTTACGTAAGTTCCATTCCTCAGTACCATATTTAGTAGCAGCTAATTCCTGTACTTCCTTCTCCTGAGCCTCTGTTAATTCATAAGGCACCAACTCGATATCTAAGCCAATTTCGAAGCCTTTTTCAAATGCTTCATAAAGGTCAGCCATTGTTTTAGGAGTAGTACTTTCTGCATTGATCCATGTTGCACGATCTAAGAATCGTTTTTTCATTCTTTCTCTTACTGCGTCTGAAGAGAAGATATATAAGTCATATAACATGTCAACATCGATATTTAAAGGAATTGAACCGTGCTGAAGAATTGAGCCCTTTTGTCTCGTTTGAGCACTTCCAGCAATTTTTTTATCATTAACAACTACTTCATACCATGATGGCGCATCAAAACATACAGCACTTGCTGGGTTTTTTAGTTCATTTTTTTCTTCTGCAGTTTTTGGTACAGAAAAAGATGCATCTAAACCAAGTAGCTTGTACCCTTCTAAAATTCCCATTGAAATCACTCGATATGCTTCTGTAACAGATACAGGCATATTAGGGTAGCTTTCTGGAACAATTACGCTATAAGTTAATTCATCATGATGAAGTACGCTTCTTCCACCAGTTTGGCGTCTTACGAAATCACCATTGTATTTTTTTAACGCTTCTAAACTTATTTCTTGGTTTTTTTGGAAATATCCGATTGTTACAGTAGGATTTTCCCATTCATAGAAACGCAGTGTTGGAAGAAAACCTTCTTCACTTTGCCACTTGATTAAGCATTCATCAAGAGCCATATTATAGCTACCTGATTTTACTCCGCTATTAATAAAATTCCACTTTGTCTTTGTCATGTTGAAAATCTCCTCATTTTTCGATAAATTTTTACTTTTTTAATGAAAGTTTCTTGCACAATCCTACTAGAGAATTATAATAAGATAAGTAGGTAATTGAAAGGTGTTGAAAAATTTGAGTCAGTTTTTACCAATAATTTTTGTCGTACTAGGTATCATTGTATACTCAACAGTTATGTATTTCTACCAAAAACGTTTAATTAAAACGTTAACTGAGGAAGAATTTCGTGCTGGCTACCGTAAAGCTCAGCTAATTGACTTACGTGATCAAGAAGATTTTAAGAACGGCCATATATTAGGTGCTCGTAATATTCCGTTCGCACAATTAAAAACGCGTTCAAAAGAAATTCGTAAAGATCAAGCAGTATATTTATATGATCAAATGGGCGTTCGTCCAGGACAAGCTGCACGTATTTTACGTAAACAAGGTGTTACAGAACTTTACCAACTTAAAGGCGGCTACAAACTTTGGTCTGGTAAAATAAAAAAAGGTTTATAATCCACATTTAATTGAAAAAACTACTTCATTTTTGTGAAGTAGTTTTTTGTGTTTTATTCTTTATGAGTTTTTGGTTTAGCGTATTTCTCGCCTTTTGTATCGACCTTTATGGACTCGATGATTACTGGAGTAACTGGTTTTTCCATTGAATCTACTTCAACTGCGTCAATTTTCTTAACAATATCGATTCCTTCTGTCACTTTACCAAATGAAGCATATTGCCCATCTAGATCAGGTGTATCGTTTGCCATTATGAAAAATTGACTTCCTGCACTATTTGGATCACCAGTTCGTGCCATAGATAGAACACCTGTTGTATGTTTTAAGTTGTTTTTAAAGCCGTTTGATGTAAATTCTCCATTAATTGCATATCCTGGACCACCGCCACCAGTTCCCTCAGGGTCGCCACCTTGAATTACGAAGTCTCTAACAACTCGATGGAATGTTAATCCATTATAAAATCCTTTGTTTGCAAGTGTTATAAAATTATCTACTGTATTCGGTGCAATATTAGGATATAATTCAGCTTTAATAACACCGTAATCCTTAACTTTTATTGTTGCTATTGGTAATTTCACATGTTTTTTACCATTTGCAGATTTTTCATTATTGTTACCACATGCTGCTAATAAGCTGATTGTTAATACAAGACAGCTTATTAAAATTGCCCTAATCGATCTTTTTAACATTTTTCCTTCTCCCCCTCTTTCATTTTTTAGTTTACCAAATTTGACCATGTATTTTCTATAGTTTCGAAAAATTGGGAATTTTTACACAGAGCCAGTTAATTCACATAAACAGACAAAAACTGCTATTCAAATATAAAATGAATAACAGTTTCTTTTCATTCATTTATCCAACTCGTTTAGATGGTTCCTCAATTTTATTTTTTGCAAATGGAAACCACCAATTCCATTTTCCAAATAACTGCATTAAGCTAGGAACTAAAACTAAGCGAACGATTGTAGCATCCAAGAAAATGGCTATAGCAATCCCGATTCCCATCTGTTTAACAGGTACCATATCCGTAAAAGCAAATGCTCCTGTAATAACAATCATTATAGATGCCGCTGATGTAATAATACGGCTCGTCGATACTAAGCCTTCTCTTGTTGAATAAGTATTATCTCCCGATTCATAGTATAGCTCTTGCATTCTCGACATTAAAAATACTTCATAGTCCATACTTAAACCAAACACTAATCCAAAGACAAACACTGGCAAAATCAACATAATATCAGATTGAGGCAAGCCAAAATTACCACCTTGGAATAACCAAGTAATGATTCCAAACGTTGCACTTAAAGATAATACATTCATTAAGATCGCTTTGATTGGAATGATAATCGACCTAAATGCAATCATTAATATAACAAAAGTACTAACCATAATCACAAGTAAACCGTATACAATATTATCTGTAATCTCATCAAATAATTCTTGTTCAAATTTCACTTGACCACCGACAGTATAATCAAGCCCTTCAATTTTCCCATTGTATTTATCTTCAAAATCTCTTACCCATTGTTTCCCTTTTTCTGATTTAGGATCAGAATTCAAGAATACTTGAATATAAGTTTTATTCTTTTTAATATAGGCATCAATCGCAGGCTGAATTTTTGATGCGTTTGGAGATTTTAAAGCAGGTAATAATTGTTGAGCATTTAAATTAACAGCATTCAATACACTTTTAACTTCATAAACATTTTTGTCATCTTCAAGCTTTTTTTGTATCCTATCTAATGCGTTTACATTATTTTGTTTTAAAAAATCAGTATTGGATTCTAGTACAATTGAGATCGTTCCATGTGTTTGAGCTTCTGGAAGAAAAGCTTTTTGATATTTTTCATAATTAATTCTCGACGTTGCATCCTTTGGTAATGCATCAATTGTAGGTATATTTAGGTGCACATCCCTAATTGGAATGACGAAAAGACCTAAAATGATTAATGATGTTAGTGCCATGATGATTGGTCTTTTCATAACGAAATTTGCAAATTTTCTCCAAACGGCTTGTTGTTGGTCTTGGCTTCGATTCGCTATTGATTTTAACGTACCTTTATTAATATTTTTACCAAGAGCTGAAAGTACTGCTGGTAATAGAGTTAATGATAAAAATAAACTAACTAAGACCACAACTGCACCACTTATTGCGACACTTCTAAATAGATCAATATTTATGAAGTACAGAGCTGATAATCCAATAAATACACAAATACCAGAAAAAATAATCGCTCTACCTGCAGTTGCAAACGTTATACTAATTGCTTCTTTTACTGATGAATGATTCTGTAATTCAGTCTTATAACGGCTTACGAATAATAAGGCAAAATCAATTGATAACGCTAATCCAATCATCGGTGCTACATTTAAGACAAAGATTGATAAATCAACATGTTTACCTATAAAGAATAAAATTCCAAATGTACTTAAAATACTAATCATACCGATTATAATTGGAATCGCAGATGCTACTAAGCTTCCAAATGCAAAAAATAGAACGATAAACGCAATCGGTACACCAATCATTTCTGCTTTCTTTAAGTCTTCTTGACTAGTTTTATTCATTACATCACTAATGATTGTAAACCCTGTTGTTCCTACCTTTACCGTATCATTTGAAAAAGACTCTACTTTTTTTGCAAATTTATTGTTTAGATCAACAAGTTTATCGTGATCCTTCTCATTGAATAAAAGAGATAAGTAGGCAATATTATCCTTTTTCATCCCCGGATTCAGTAGAGGGTGATGAAATTGTTTTATATTCTTTTCCTTTTGAACTTCCTTCACAATCCGTTCAATATCAGATTGGAATTCGGCGTTAGAGGCACCTTTTTTCCGCTCAAGTATAATGATGAGTGAATCTGGCGATTGTTCAAATTCTTTTTCTAGCACATTCTTAGCTTTTTCATACTCTCCAGGTGTCCTAAAACCATCTCCATCTAAAATGCCAGGTAAATGCTTCGAATAAATACCTAGAATGATTGAAAAGATTGCTAAAATTGCAATAACAATATATCGTAATTGATAAATCGATCTACCCACCTTTTTCCAAGCACTATTTTCACTTACTGTACTTTTCATTCTTCCACTCCTTATTTACATATCCTACCAATATCTTATCAAACTGATGTAAATTCGCCTATTGATTTATATTATTAGTCAGAAAATAGAGAAAGAAAACTCTCTGAGTACAAGTCTTAAGGCTAAGACACAAGGGGTAGTTGCCATCCCGTTGAAATGACTAGCTCAATGACAATTGATTTTTTCTCAATGTGTAAAAAAACGCCCATAATATAAATCAATTGATTTATATTAGAGCGTTAAAATTTTGAAACTATGATTGCAATGATGATGCCAATTAATGCTCCAACAACAACTTCATATGAAGTATGACCTACTAGTTCATTTAATGCTTTATAATTTTTAATTCTTCCATGAAAAAAATCATTTAATAACTTTGCATGTTTACTAACCGCCAATCTTACACCTGAAGCATCATACATAATAATCGTAGCAAAAATTGCTGAGATTGCGAAAGTAACATTTCCAAAACCTTCTGTTAATCCAACACTTAATGCTAATCCAGTAACTGTTGAGGAATGTGAACTTGGCATACCTCCAGAAGCAAAAAACTTAGATATATCAAATTCTTTTTCTTTAAATAAATGGATAATGACCTTTAAAAACTGCGCAATAAACCACGCTATAACAGCTGAAATTAATGGTTCGTTATGAAGTATCGTCAAAAGGACCTCCTTTTAGGTGTAACTAATTGTTATTCCATTATTATCTATCTTAAATAATTGTATATTCATTAATAGCTTATAAGAACAAAATAATTTTTGTTAAATATTAAATTGTAAAACAGAGTTTTACTTTTGTATCAATATTATTAGTTCACTGATTTATTTTATCATAATGGTTTTTACTAATAATTTCCATATATTTGACATATATTGGAGAGCTCCTATCACATAATACAAAATTAAGAAATATATAAATTTTTAATAAATTATCATTTTTGAAATTGACAATCCATATAATTCTGATAGACTTAGTTGTAATTAAATTCTAGGAGGAAGCTCATGAGCCAAACCAACGACTTAAAACCCATCATTGAGGTCGTGGAATCGTTACTTAATGGTTTAAGATTTGGAACAATCACATTAGTCGTTCAAGATGGGAGAATTATTCAAGTAGAAAAGCAAGAAAAAATACGATTAAAGTAAATATGTTCCTGCTGACTAGAAAAACTAGAGGCAGCTCAAGTCTACGTATGAAAAATGTAGATTTGAGCTGCCTTTTCTTTTTAGGATAACTTGGCTTCTTTAGTCAATTGGAGGAAATGAAAATGAGATTTGAAAATTGGAACGAGAAAAATATTCCTGACTTTTCGATTGATAATGAAACAAAAGGTGCACTTGAAGTACTAGAGTGGGCTTACAAAACCTATGGTGATGGCCTAATTTATGCTTGTAGCTTTGGGGTTGAGGGAATCTTATTAATTGATTTAATTTCAAAAGTAAAACCTGATGCAAAGGTTGTTTTCTTAGAGACTGGCCTACATTTCAAGGAAACTTATGAATTAATAGACCGCGTACAAGCTAAATATCCAAGCTTACAAATAGAAAAGAAAACACCTAGTCTGACTTTAGAAGAGCAAGCAAGTATTCATGGAGATGAGTTATGGAAGCGTGAACCAAATAAGTGCTGTAATATTCGCAAAATCTTACCACTTCAAGAAGCTCTAAAAGGGGCTCCAGCCTGGGTGTCAGGCTTAAGAAGGGAACAATCTCCTTCAAGACAAAAAACTGAATTTCTTAATCTAGATAATAAGTTCAGCTCAATTAAAGTTTGTCCCTTAATCCATTGGACTTGGAAGGAAGTTTGGCGATATGTATATTACAAAAATCTCCCATACAATCCATTACACGATATAGGGTACCCAAGTATTGGTTGTGAGGTATGTACATTACCTGCTTCAAATTCTTCGGATAGTCGCTCTGGTCGTTGGTCTGGTTCACAAAAAACTGAATGCGGATTACATGATTAGTTGTCTATATTAGATGCTAAAAAATGAAATTTTATTCTCACTAACTATTAATATAGGAAAATTTAAGGAGTGTTTAGAAATGAGTTTACCCCCTCATGGCGGAGTCTTAATTAATCGATTTAATCCAGAAGTTACGATTAAAGATGGTTTGAAGGAAATTCCATTAGATTTAATTGCGTTAAGTGATCTAGAGTTAATTGGAAATGGAGCTTATAGTCCCCTAACTGGTTATTTAGGCAAGGATGATTATGAGCAAGTCGTTAGCACAATGAGATTAAAAGATGGGACTGTATGGAGTATTCCAATTTCCCTTCCTGTTAGTGGTCAAATAGCTAGCAATCTAAAACTGGGTGAACTAGTTAAACTAACTTGGGAAAATAATGTTTATGGCTTGTTAAAGATTGACGATATTTATACACCTAACAAATTACTTGAGGCACAGTTTGTTTATGGTACTACTGACACAAACCACCCTGGAGTAGCAAAAATGTATTCCCGTGGTGATGTTTATTTAGGTGGAGAAGTAACTGTTATTAGACAAATTAATCGTACTCAATTCACTGAACATTATTTAAGTCCAAAAGAAACGAGAGAAAAATTTGCATCATTAAATTGGAAGAAAATAGTTGGGTTTCAAACACGTAATCCAGTTCATCGTGCCCATGAATATATTCAGAAAACCGCACTTGAAATTGTGGATGGTTTGTTCTTAAACCCATTAGTTGGAGAGACAAAATCGGACGATATTCCTGCAGAAGTCCGAATGAAAAGCTATAAAGTATTACTCCAAAACTATTATCCTACAGATCGTGTATTTTTAGCCGTATTCCCTGCCGCTATGCGATATGCAGGACCAAGAGAAGCTGTGTTCCATTCGATTGTTAGAAAAAATTACGGCTGCACACATTTTATAGTAGGGCGTGATCATGCTGGAGTTGGTAATTATTACGGAACTTATGATGCTCAAAAAATCTTTCAAAAGTTTTCACAAGATGAATTAGGAATCTCTCTCCTATTCTTTGAAAATAGTTTCTATTGCTCAAAATGCGAGAATATGGCATCTACAAAAACATGCCCGCATGGTAGTGAGCATCACGTAACATTATCAGGTACGAAGGTTCGTGAAATGCTAAAAAATGGCGAAGTTCCTCCTTCTGCTTTTAGTAGAAAAGAAGTTGTTGAAGTATTAATAGAAGGTTTAAAAGAACCTGAATCAATTTCTGTAGAATAGGAGAAAAGTTAAATGTCTAAAAATATCGTTTGGCATCAGGCTAGTATTTCAAAAGAAGACCGTCGTCAAAAAAACAATCACCACAGCTGTATTTTATGGTTTACTGGTTTATCTGCTTCAGGTAAATCGACAATTGCTAACGAGATTGCAAAAGCTTTATACCATCTTAATGTTCAACAATACGTATTAGATGGTGATAATATTCGTCACGGCTTAAATAAAGATCTAGGATTCACTGATTTTGACAGAACTGAAAACATAAGACGAATTGGTGAAGTAGCGAAACTCTTTGTTGATAACGGGCAAATTGTCTTAACGGCTTTTATCTCCCCATTTATTGCTGATCGAAATATCGTTCGGTCATTAGTCGAACAAAACGAGTTTATTGAAGTTTACGTAGAATGCTCCGTTGAAACTTGTGAGAGTAGAGATCCGAAAGGACTTTATAAAAAAGCAAAAAATGGTGAAATTCAAAACTTTACGGGCATCAGCTCTCCGTATGAGGCACCAATTAATCCTGAAATTACATTGAATACTGATAAGCAATCTGTACAAGAATGTGTTGAAACAATACTGGAATTTTTAAAGAGTAAAAATTATATTGGGTAAGGTGATGTTCGATGGCATTTGAAAAAATTTGGAAAGACAATCTTAAGTTAAATGAAACTGAAAAAAAGAAACTCGTTAAGGATGGACTTAAAATTTATGATGACATCCCCTACTATGCTGAAAATGGATTTGAATCAATTCCAAAAGATCAATGGGATTTATTCAAGTGGGCTGGATGCTATTTACAAAAACCAAAAGAAGCCGGATATTTTATGATGCGAGTTAATGTTCCGTCTGGCATATTAACACATGAACAGCTTATAACATTAGCAGAAATCGCTCGTGATTATGGTCGAGATGTATATGATATTACAACTCGACAAGCGATCCAATTTCATTGGTTAACAATTGATCAAATACCAGATATTTTCACTCGTTTAGAAAAGGTTGGTCTATCTAGTGCTGGTGCGTGTGGTGATATTACACGTAATATCGTTGGAAATCCACTCGCAGGGATCGATCCAAATGAATTATTTGATACTACACCTATTGTAAAAGAAGTTTATGAATTCTTTCAGTTTAATGAAGAATTCTCTAATCTACCTAGAAAATATAAAATGTCGATTAGTACAAATAAAAATAATGCGTCAAATGCAGAAATTAACTGCATTTCATTTATTCCGGCTATTAAAGAAATTAACGGCAAAGAAACGTCTGGTTTCCATATAAAAGTTGGTGGTGGGCTATCTTCAGCTCCACACTTAGCTCAAGAACTGGATGTATTCTTGTTGCCACATCAAGTGAAAGAAGTTGCAATCGCCGTTACAACAATCTTTAGAGATTATGGCTACCGTGAAAAACGCCATCACTCCCGTTTAAAGTTTTTAGTCGCTGATTGGGGCGTTGAAAAGTTTAAAGAAGTTTTAGAGGGATATACAGGTAAGCTATTAACAAAAGGATCTGGCTTTGAAGAGTCATGGAATGCAGGCTATTTTTATGGGGTTCAACCACAAAAGCAAGAAGGATTAAATTATGTTGGATTAAGTATACCTGTTGGTAGATTGCATTCTAAGGAAGTTTTTGAGTTAGCTAGAATTGTTAAAAAATACGGTAATGGTGAAATACGTAATTGTAATTCACAAAATTTAATTTTGCCAAATATTCCAACTGAAAATATTGATGAATTATTGAAAGAACCAATACTTGAAAAATTCACACCAATACCGCCAAAATTTATTGGTTATTCTGTTGCTTGTACTGGAAGTGAATACTGCAATTTAGCTTTAGTCGAAACGAAGGCTCGTATGAAGGATACAGCTTCTTATTTAGATGAAAAAATCACTTTAGATGTACCTGTTAGAATTCATATGGTTGGCTGCCCTAACTCTTGTGGTCAAAGAGCAATCGCTGATATAGGACTTCAAGGAATTAAGGCACGTAATGAGAAAAAAGAATTAGTAGAGGCTTTTGAAATATATGTAGGTGGTACATTAGCCAACGGTGGTAAATTAAATGAAAAATTAAAAGGGAAGGTTGAGTCCCCTGCCCTACACCTAGTATTAGAAAAATTCTTGCAGCACTTTAGCGAAAATAAACTACCTTCAGAAACATTTTTAGATTATGTATCAAGAGTTGGAATTGAACAATTACAAACCTATTTAACTTCCATTCTTGAAACGGTCAATGCATCTTAAAGAAAGTCGGTGACATATGTTTTTATATCGATTTGAAGCAACAATCGAAAGCCGTATCGTTCCAATTGTAATATTAGCAAATGATGATGAAAAAGCATTTAAACTAGTTGATACAGAACTTGAAAAGTTTTATGTTAAAAAACCGAACGTTAAAGAACTACTGATGTATGAAAAAAAGAAAGTTAGTCAAAGTGGTGGATTTGTTTTAGATTTAGAAGTTTTAAGTAAACGATGATGATGAGGTGTGTGGAATGATTGGAAAAGTTTATTTAGTTGGTGCTGGACCAGGGGATGTTGATCTAATTACAGTTAAAGGACTAAAGTGCATTCAAAATGCAGATGTCATTATATATGACCGACTAGTTAATAAGGAACTATTAGAGTATGCAAAAGAATCCGTCGAGTTAATATACGCTGGTAAACTCCCAAACTACCATGCATTAAAACAAGAAACAATAAATGCTTTCTTAGTAAAGTATGCAAAAAAAGGAAAAAATGTAGTTCGATTAAAAGGTGGAGATCCTTTCATTTTTGGTCGTGGTGGCGAAGAAGCAACTTATCTTGTTGAGCGTGGTGTCTCCTTTGAAATCATTCCTGGCATTACATCAGGTATAGCAGCTCCAGCTTATGCTGGTATCCCTGTCACCCATCGTGATTATAGTAGTTCCTTTGCTTTTGTAACAGGTCATTGCAAAGAAGAGGATACGGTTAAATGGGCCTCTTTAGCAAAAGGCATTGACACACTAGCAATTTATATGGGAGTTAATAACTTACCGTATATTCGTCATCAACTAATTTCAAATGGAAAACATCAAGACACCCCCGTTGCCCTAATTCATTATGGTACGACTGAACAACAGCGAACAATCATTAGTACATTAAAAAATGTAATATCAGATGTTGAAAAAGAAAAAATAACTAATCCTAGCATGATCATCGTAGGAGAAGTAGTTAAATTACACCATCAATTACAATGGTTTGAGACTAACTATAACTCGATCACAGAACATAAAAACATTAATTATTCAAGTCTATAAATTCTCTCTTAAAATGGAATGAGGTGCTTTAGAATGGATGCAATCTTATATGTTTGTCATGGAAGCCGTGTAAAATCGGCTGTCCATTCAGCCATACAATTTGTTAAAAAAGTACAAAAACAAATCGATTGCCCTATTCAAGAAATTAGTTTTATTGAACTCGCAGAACCATCAATTTCAGTAGGATTAGAGAATTGTTTACGTAAAGGAGCAAAATCGGTAACAGTATTGCCGGTTTTACTTCTTTCTGCAAATCATGCCAAAGTGGATATTCCTCTTGAAATCGATAAATTTCAAAAGGAATATCCACATATAAAAATAAAAATTGCCGCTCCTATCGGTATTCACAAAAACATGATTGAATTAATCCAAAAGCGAATTAATGAAAAGGTAAAGCATTTAATCAAGCCAACTAAAATACTACTAGTTGGACGAGGAAGTAGTGATCCATTAACGATAGATGATTTCAATTCAATCGTTAAACATCTTGAAGCAAATTTACAGCATCCTGTTCTCCCCGCTTTTATGGCAGTTTCAAAGCCGTCGATTCACGAAGCTTGGAATCAACTATTGACTGAAAAAAATCATCAAGTAATAATCATTCCGTATTTATTTTTTTCAGGAACTCTTATGAATGAATTAAAAGATAGAATAAAATCGTTACCTCTAGAAATGCAAAGTAACTGGATATTATGTGAAACATTAGGGTATGATGACTTAATTGCATCAATTTTTACTGAAAGAATATTTGAAGCTCAAACAAAGGAATTAGTTACTGCAATAAAATAAAAGCTCTTGTTTCCTCAAATGGAAAACAAGAGCTTTATTTTTCGTTTATTTACTTTCAACTTTAATAAAATTTGTTGGTTCGTAAGTTGGAAGAGTCTGTAAGAATCGATTAATCCTTTTGCTAGCTTCAATTAAATGATTTAATGAAGTTGCATAAGAACATCGAATATACCCTTCACCACAATCTCCAAAAACATTTCCCGGGACGACCGCTACTCTCTCTTTTAATAATAATTGTTCAGCGAACTCCTCTGATGTTAAGCCAGTATTCTGTATTGATGGGAATACATAAAAAGCTCCACCTGGAAGATGACATGATAATCCAATTTCCTGAAGAGATTGCACAAGGAAATTACGACGTTGCATATAACTGCGTCGCATTGCTTCTACATCATGATCTCCATTTCGAAGTGCTTCAACTGCAGCATGCTGTGACATTGTTGGTGCACACATAATTGCATATTGATGAACTTTAAGCATATGGGAAATAATGTCCGAAGGTGCTGCAACAATTCCAAGTCTCCAGCCCGTCATTGCAAATGTTTTAGAAAATCCAGAAATTAAAATTGTATGATCTCGCATTCCTTCGATGTTAGCAAAGCTTGTATATTCACCATCATAAACAAGCTCAGCATAAATTTCATCAGAAATGACAATTAAATTATGTTTTTTAACAAATACGGCTAAATCCTCTAATAATTCTTTTTCTAGTAGAGTACCAGTTGGATTATTAGGATTACAAAGTAAGATCGCCTTTGTTTTCGGTGTAAGTTTCTTTTTCAACGCTTGAAGATTGATTTTAAACTCTTCTTCTCCTGTCGTTGATAAATGAACTGGAACACCACCTGCTAGTGAAACTAAAGGAGCATATGAAACAAAGCATGGATCGATAACGATTACTTCGTCCCCTGGATTTAAAATTGTTCTTAAAGCAATATCAATCCCTTGACTTGCCCCTACAGTTATAATTAATTCGTCTTCTGGACTATAATGCACATCAAATTTCTTAGCAAAATAACGACTTACTTCTTGACGTAATTCTAGCAGTCCAGCATTTGAAGTATATGCTGTATGTCCTGTTTCTAAAGAATAGATACTTGCTTCTCTCACGTTCCAAGGCGTGACAAAATCAGGTTCACCTACCCCAAGTGAAATGACATTATCCATACTAGCTGCTAAATCAAAAAACTTTCGAATCCCTGATGGTTGTAATGTAGTTACTGTATTTGATAAGTTAAATTTACTCATGGCGTGATCACCATACGCTTATCACTTTGTTTTTGACCATATACAATACTATCATGTTTATAACGTTTTAAAATAAAATGGGTAGTCGTTGATAAAATAGATTCTAAAGTCGATAGTTTTTGGGATACAAATGAAGCAATTGATGTCATTGTTTTTCCTTCAACTACAACTGATAAGTCATATGTTCCTGACATTAAATAAACTGATTTAACTTCTGGGTATAAATAGATTTTTTCAGCAATCTCATCAAAGCCTACCCCACGTTTTGGAGCTACTTTTACATCAATCATAGCCGTTATACTTTCTTGAACTGGGACTTTCCCCCAATCAATAAGCGTAATGTATTGAAGAATAATACGATCGTTTTCAAATTTTGTTAAAATATCAGCTACCTCTTCTTCTGTAGCTCCAATCATTTTTGCTATTACGTCATTACTTAAGCGTCCGTTTTGTTCAATACACTGAAGTAATTGTATTTCTTTTTCTGTCATATTCATATACTCCTTATGTATTCCATTTTCTGGAATTACGTTAGATGTTCAATCTTTTCATCTATATTTTAGTAATTTACTTAGATGACACTTTTTGAGAAGAATTCTTCATAAATAACTTGCACTGCTTTTTTCTCATCGAATGATTTTACTCCAAACATCATACTTACTTCTGAAGAACCTTGGTTTATCATTTCAATATTTATTCCCGCATTTGCTAATGCTTTACTCGCTCTTGCAGTAGTACCAACATTATGACGCATCCCCTCGCCTACTAACATGATCAAGGCAAGATCTCTTTCAACGACCACATGGTCTGCATCTAATTCATCATGAATCCGATTAATAATTTGGCATTCTAATTCAACTGGTAATTGATTTTGGCGAATAATAATTGAGATATCGTCGATTCCACTTGGCTGATGCTCATATGAAATCTGATTCTCCTCAAGTATTTGCAATAATTTACGCCCAAATCCTATTTCTCGGTTCATTAAATACTTGCTTATATAAATACTACAAAATCCATTATCACTCGCAATCCCAATTAAAGGACCGTTTGATAACGTACGTTCCTTAACAATTCGTGAACCAGGAGCAGTTGGATTATTCGTATTTTTAATGTTTACTGGAATTCCAGCTTGAAAGGCAGGGATCAATGCTTCGTCATGAAATACGTTAAAGCCTGCATAAGATAACTCCCTCATTTCTCGATAAGTTAATTCTTTTATTTCCTTTGGATTATGAATAATCGCAGGATTTACAGAAAAAACTGCATCAACATCAGTAAAGTTTTCATATAAAGTAGCTTTTACTCCGTTGGCAACAACAGAACCAGTAATATCTGAGCCACTGCGAGAAAATGTAACGATATGTCCTTCTTCTGAATAGCCAAAAAATCCTGGGAAAATAAGAATCCCAGATTTTTTTCTCAATTCAAATAACTTCTCATAGCTTTTCGCTAAAACTTGAGCATGTCCTGGTTCATTTGTAACAAACAAACCTGCTTCTTTTGGATTAATATAACTTGCCTCAAGTTCTTTTAACTGAAAATATGACGCTACTAATCTGGCACAATTATCTTCCCCACATGCCATAACAGCATCCATATATCTTGCAGGGTGATCCTTTTTACTACTTAAAGAAAGTTCGATACCTAGTGAAATTTCATTCGTAATATCCTCAGATAAACCTAATCCATTGGCAATTTCAGAATACCTTTGAATAATTTGATTGAATTCCTTCGAATAATCCTTTCCCTGTAGAGAAAGTTGTGCGCAACTAATTAGTAAATCGGTAACTTTGATATCATCTGGAAATCTTTTACCTGGTGCAGATACAACGATAATTTTACGTTCAACATCTGATGTAACAATCTGAAATACTTTTTCAATTTGTTCCGAAGTGGCTAATGAAGACCCACCAAATTTTACGATTTTCATTTTTATTACCCCTAATTTAGTTAATTTTCAGTTAAAAATAATGTTACAATTATCCTCCTTATGTGAGAAAAAATCAACACCATTTATTAAGTTTTTTGGGGAATTTTAGTATGTTACAAAACGAATTTGATAAAGTTGTGGGTATTTATTCATTCCACTGAAAAGAATGGCCGTAGATTATTTAAGGAGTTTAGGCTTATAAAAGTAAGGAATTAAATGCAGGTAATAAGGAAAGCAAGGGTAAAGGTATATTAAAGACATTATTACCCTTTTGTCCATCCTGTTCTACTTTTGTATTACTGTTGATCAATTTTAATTATTGTATAAAAATGCAATTAAAAATAATATTAAAAATATTTAATAATTAATAAAAAAGAATACGAACAAAAAATAGCGATAATCATAAGAAATCTCCCTATTTTAGTAAATAAGGAGCTTTTTATGATAAATCTAGTAATACAATGAAATTTGTATACTCGTTTTCTATACTTGATACTGATATCGTCCCACCTAAACGATTTGTTATTGACTGAGCGATTGATAAACCAAGTCCATAGCCTTCCGTTTTTTTTGCTCTTGATGGATCAGAACGGTAGAATCGATCAAATACTTTTGGCAAATCTTTGGCAGGAATACCATTGCCACTATTTTTAATAGCAAACTTCACTTGCCGTTTTAATTTAGTAAGTGTTACTTCAATCTGTCCATGTTCATTCGTATATTTAATTGCATTATCAAATAATATAATCATTAACTGCTTAATTTTGTCTGGATCACTTTCTATCATAAGATTCGTTTCAATGGAATGCTTTAATATAATTTTCTTTTCCTTCAATACCGTTTCCATTGATATCATTACTTCATGTAGTTCCTTACTGAGATCAAAATGCTTTAGATTAATTTCATCAATTGCTTCTTCCATTTTAGTTAAAGTTAATAGGCTATTTATTAGTTTTGTCATACGATCGGAGCCAACTTTTATATGATTGAACCATTTTTGCTGATTTTCAATTGTTTCTTCCTTATGTGCCATAAGCACATCATAATTCGCATTAATAATAGCTAAAGGTGTCTTTAATTCATGTGATGCATCTGTTACAAACTGATTTTGCTTTTTCCAAGCTTCAGCAATAGGTTCAATTGCTCGATTTGCAAAATAACGACTAATAAAATAAATAACAAAAAGCGTGATTAGCCCAACACTTATTAATGTTGTTAGAAGTTTAAATAATGCTTTATGAGACTCGGTAACATCTAGAAAATTTATTAAAGTCACTTTATTAATAATTTGTGGTTGTTCATTCATTTGATTAACAATCATTTCTGCTGGTTTGATTACATACTGCCACTTTTTCCCATCCAAAGTGAAAGTTGAAAAGTTTTTTTTATTTTCCAAAGCAATTTCTGTAGCTTTTTTAAATGTCTCCGTAGGCATTGAAATAAATGAGTGACCTTCAATAACATTTCCAGTTGAATCGACTTCTACACTAAAAGACACTGAATCTCCAAGAGAAATTTTTTGTGTTACAATTCCACCTTTACCAATTATATTCGTTATTTCTTTCTTTGTTTCGACCTTACCTTTTATATCATTATTATTTTTCAACTCAGAACCTATTTCTTTATTTTTTATCTCTCTTTGAATCGTAATTAGTTTTTCAGTCTGTGCATCTAGCTTTTTTTTATTTTCATTTTGAATATTGTTGTAAGTCATTATATAGATGATTGTAAAAGCCACAACCATTACTAATGAAATAACCGACATATTAATAAGGAGAAATTTATTTCGAAGTTTCTTAAACATATTTTTCCCCAGCTTTACCAGCTTTACCAGTTTTCAAAAAATAACCTGCACCTCGAACCGTTCCAATGGAAACACTTGATTCAACTTGTCTTAGTTTTTTTCGTAAAAGTGATACTTGTACCTCAACATGACGGTCATCTGTGTCTGTGTCGTAACCCCATAGCTTCTCGATAATTGTTTCTTTTGAACTAATTGCATCTTTTCGGTTAATAAGCATTTCCAATAGTTGAAATTCTTTTAAAGTCAACTTAACTTCATAATCTCCACAGCATAAAACTAACATCTTTTGATTAAGCGAAATATCTTCATATGTAAGAATACCATCTCTTATTAATTCTGTTTTTCGTCGCCCTAATGCTCTTAGTCGAGCTAATAGTTCATCCGTATGGAATGGTTTAGCTAAATAATCATCTGCACCGCTGTCTAAACCTCGTATTTTATCAGTAATATCCCCCTTAGCTGTCAACAAAATGACAGGAGTCTTGATGCCATTATTTCGTAATTCAATTAAAACTTCGATGCCATCTATTTTTGGTAGCATGATATCAAGAATAATAATGTCATATATATTTGAAAGTCCACAATCTAGTCCAAACTCACCATCACTGGCTAAATCAACACTATAGTGATTCTTCCTTAATACTTGTGCTATCGCTTCAGCAATATAAATTTCATCTTCAACCATTAATATTCTCATAATAAACAAACCTCTTTACTTTGGATTCATTTTATCCGAAGCATCTCCAACAAGTGAGCTGTACACTTCTCATTCGTTAGAGATGCTCTAAGTATTTTCTGCTGTGACTAAAATCGTTTATGTCTCAGTTAGATGTCGCTATTCATTAATCAATTTTTTTTTTGACAATAATCGAACCATCTTCATTTTTTTTAATTGTTACTCCATCAGGGGCTTTCTCAGTCCAAGTTTTACCTCCATCTATAGAAAACTTCACTTTTCCATTTTCTTTTTTCGTCATAAACGGTTTTTTCAATTCTGGCTCACCATTAATCCATGTTTTGCCACCGTCTTTTGAGAATTTAGCTATACCATTTTCTTTTTTAACAATCAACTTTTCTTTCATCATAACTGATTTATCGTCTTTTTCTACTATTTTAAAATTATCTGGAGTTTTTTCAATCCATGTCTTTCCACCGTCTTTTGAGAACTTAAGCTTTCCATCTTCTTTCTTTACCATCACACCTCCAGAAGGTGTCGCTTTTGAATCACGAAAAATAAATGATTTTTTTCCATCAACATCTTGAATTACTTTTCCTTTTTCAGGAGCACCTGGAATCCAAGTCTTTCCATCATCCATTGAGTGACTAATTACACCATTTTCATTTTTAACTAACATTTTAGTTCTAATTTTCTCACTTAGTTGAGTAACAGAAACTTGATTATGTTTTGTTTGGGATCCATCATTATTTGCAGCATATGCAGCGCCTGATCCAATACATAGAACTAACGCGCCACAAACCGATGCTGCAACTGCCTTCTTTTTTGTTGTATTTAACAGCTTATAAATTTTTTCTTGCATTTTTATTTCCTCCTAAATTCAAATTTATGTAAGCAGCTGACTTACAATAATAATAGTAGTAAACAGACCTTTAACGAACCTTTAACGGTTATATATTTCTTAAATTTGCTTTTATATTTTGCTAGCTATTGTCTATAGCTTGCTTTTAATACACTGCTCAATACTTTTATTTTCCTTGGGAGTGGATTGATCATCTGTTTTTAAATTTAACTGAAAATTCACACTGAAGTAAAGAAGCTTTAACAATCCTTCCCTATGCTTAGTAAGTAACCTACTAGCAAATTAGGAGGGCGAATATATTGAATTGGAACGCATTGAAAAAAGCAGTTCTTGCTTTTGTTCTTACGACTACATTATCTGCAGGAGTATTTATGGCTTCAAGTAAACCGGCTGCTAGAAACATTCCTCTTAACACCAAGAAAGATAAGAACCGTTTCATTCAAGTACAATTACTTGGCATTAATGATTTTCATGGACAATTAGATACGACTCGAAAATTTAACGGCAGGAATGTTGGCGGGGCAGAATATCTTTCTGCATATTTAAATCAAAAGAAAAAGGAAAACAAAAATACTATTTTAGTTCATGCAGGTGACATGGTTGGTGGAAGTCCTCCGATTTCTTCATTTCTTAAGGATGAACCTACAATTGAAGTATTAAACAAGATGGGTTTTGACTATGGGACTCTAGGAAACCATGAATTCGATCGTGGTGTGGATGAAATGATGAGATTGATTCAAGGAGGTAATGACTCAAAAAATGGTTATTTTACTGGGGCAAATTTCCCGTATTTATGCGCCAACGTAATCGACAATCATACAGGTAAGACCATTCTGCCTCCATACAGTATAAAAAATATTAATGGCGTACCGATTGGATTTATCGGCGTCGTTATAAAAGATACGCCAAAGATTGCACCACCAAATAAAACAGATGGCGTAAAGTTTATTGATGAAGTAAAAGCAATCAATAATTCAGTAAAAACACTTAAAAAACAAGGGGTAAAAACAATCGTAGTGCTGGCACATAATGGTGGAAATCAGTCCAAAGCAAATGAAAATGCGACAGGTGAAATCGTTAGAATGGCAAAAAAAATGGATGATGAAGTTGACGTAATAATCTCTGGACATACCCATACTTACCTTAACAAAGAAGTAGACGGAAAGCTGATTGTTCAATCCTACTCTTATGGAATATCTTTCTCCGACATTCAGTTAACAATTGATCCTAATACGAAAGATATTGTAGACAAAAAGGCAAGTATAAAGATGGTCTATCAAGATGAAATTAAACCAGATCCTGAAATAAAGAAAATGATACAAACTTATGAATCTAAAATTGCCCCAATCGTAAATAAAGTTGTTGGAAAAGCTGCAAATGACATTTTAAGCAAGAAGAATCATAATGGAGAATCTAGTTTAGGAAATATGATTGCAGATTCACAACGACTTGCAATGAACTCTGATTTCGCATTTATGAACTTTAGTGGGATACGTGCTGATCTTCCAAAAGGGGATGTTACTTTGGACGAATTGTTCACGATTCAACCATTTAAAATTAAACTCGTTAAAATGACACTAACTGGTGAACAAATCCGGGAACTTCTCAATCAGCAATGGCAGGAACATGATAGTGTTCGGATACTACAAATATCAGGTTTAAAATATACTTGGGATAACACGAAAGATTCTGGTCAAAAAGTGATTAAGATCATGCGAACAGATGGTACCCCGATTAACCCACAAACTAGTTATACGGTCACTACTAATAGCTATCTTGCAAATGGCGGTGACAATTTCTCTATATTTCTATCAGGTATAAATAAAGTAGAAGGTCCAACAGACTTTGATGCATTTGAAGATTATGTGAAGGAACAAAAGCAACCATTGGTCCAGGCATTTGATGGTCGGATTAATCGGATTAAATAGATTTTTAGAAGGTCCAAAAACTCGGTTTCATTTTGTTAAGATTCTATATAACTATTCGGAAATACGCCATAAAAAAAGTTCCCTTCGATGAGGGAACTTTTTTGATTTATGCTTTAATATAACGTAATACAGGTTTACGAGCTGCTAAAGTTTCGTCAAGACGACTTACAACAGTTGTATGTGGAGCCTCTTGTACGATTTCTGGATTTTCTTCAGCTTCTTTAGCAATTGTAATCATTGCATCGATGAACGCATCTAAAGTTTCTTTCGATTCTGTTTCAGTTGGTTCAATCATGATACACTCTTCCACGTTTAATGGGAAGTAGATTGTTGGTGGGTGGTAGCCAAAGTCTAATAGGCGTTTAGCAATATCTAAAGTACGAACACCTAATTTCTTTTGACGTTTTCCACTTAAAACGAACTCATGCTTACAATGACGATCGAATGGTAGATCGAAATGAGGCTCTAAACGACGCATCATGTAGTTAGCGTTTAATACCGCATCTTCAGTTACTTGTTTTAATCCTTCAGGACCCATTGAACGAATATAAGTATATGCTCTTACATTAATTCCAAAGTTTCCGAAGAAAGGTTTAACACGACCAATTGTTTCTGGACGGTCTGAATTTAATACGTACTTATCTCCAACCTTCTCAACGATTGGTGCTGGTAAGTAAGGAATTAAATCTGCTTTAACTCCAACAGGACCAGAACCAGGACCACCTCCACCGTGAGGACCAGTGAATGTTTTATGAAGATTTAAGTGAACTACGTCAAATCCCATGTCTCCTGGGCGTGCTTTACTTAATACAGCATTTAAGTTTGCTCCATCATAGTAAACTTTACCACCAGCAGCGTGGATGATCTCAGAGATTTCATAAATATCTTCTTCGAAAAGACCTAATGTATTAGGGTTTGTAAGCATTAATGCTGCAACATTTTCATCAACAACACGACGTAAATCATCTAAGTCAACTAAGCCTTTTTCATTTGATTTAACCGTGATTGTTTCGAAACCTGCAACAGTTGCTGATGCTGGGTTTGTACCATGAGCAGAGTCAGGTACGATTACTTTAGTACGGTTGAAGTCACCACGGCTTTCGTGATAAGCACGGATAATCATTAATCCAGTCCACTCACCATGTGCACCTGCAGCTGGTTGTAAAGTCACTTCATCCATTCCAGTAATTTCTTTTAATTCTTGTTGAAGCTCATGCATTAATTCTAATGCACCTTGAACAGTATACTCATCTTGAAGTGGATGAATATGCGCAAAACCTGGAATACGAGCTACAGCTTCGTTAATTTTTGGATTGTATTTCATCGTACATGATCCAAGTGGATAAAACCCTGAATCTAAACCATGATTACGTTTAGATAACGCAGTATAATGGCGCATTAAATCTAATTCAGAAACCTCTGGTAATTCCGCTTTTTCTTTACGGATATAAGCACTTGGGATAACTTCATTAATATCAATTTCTTCTACATCCATTGTAGGAAGACTATATGCAATACGACCTTCTTTACTTATCTCAAAAACTAACGGTTGATCCTTCAGCATGTTGAATCCCCTTTCCGTCTACTAATAATGCTAATTCTTCTACAAATGTATCAATATGTTGTTTAGAACGTAATTCAGTTACTGCGATTAACATATGATTTTCCATAGTAGGTTCAACTTTTGCTAAGTCATAACCACCGATAATTTTCTTAGTAAATAATTGTTTATTGATTTCAAAGACATTTTGTTTTACATCAATTACAAGTTCGTTGAATGCAGCACCTTCAAATACAACCGAGATACCGTTTTCAATTAATTTTTTCTTCATATATTGAGTACGAGAAATGTTCTGCATTGCCATCTCTACAGCACCATTTTTACCAAGAGCTGTCATTGCAACAGAAGCTGCTAATGCATTAAGCGCTTGGTTAGAACAAATATTTGAAGTCGCTTTATCACGACGGATATGTTGCTCGCGAGCTTGAAGTGTTAATACAAATCCACGACGACCTTCTCCATCAACAGTTTGCCCTACTAAACGACCTGGCATTTTACGCATTAATTTAGATGTTGTAGCGAAGTATCCACAGTGAGGTCCACCAAATTGAGTTGGAATACCAAATGTTTGAGCATCACCTGCAACGATATCCGCTCCGAATTCACCTGGAGGAGTTAAAGCTGCTAATGCTAATGGGTTACTTGAAACAACGAATAAACTTTTACCAGTATGTGCAATTGGTTCGATTTCAGCTAATTCTTCTACTTGTCCATAGAAGTTAGGATATTGAACAACAACACATGCTACATTGTCATTCATTTCATTTTTTAATTCTTCGATATCAGTTCTTCCATCTTTAATGCCAATTTCAACTACCTCTAAATGTTGACCTTTTGCATAAGATAAGATAACTTCACGTGATTGTGGATGAACACCTTTTGAAACTAAAATACGTTTTTTACCATTGTGACCTGCTGCTAAAGTAGTTGCCTCTGCTAAAGAAGTACCACCGTCATACATTGACGAGTTTGCCACATCCATACCAGTTAATTCACAAATCATTGTTTGGAATTCAAAGATTGCTTGAAGCTCACCTTGAGAAATCTCAGGTTGATATGGTGTATAAGCAGTATAAAACTCTGAACGGGAAATAACATGATCTACAACTGTTGGTAAATAATGATCATAAACACCAGCACCTAAGAAAGAAACATACTCTCTTAAGTTAGCGTTTTTCTTTGCTAATTCGCTTAACTCCTGAATTAAATCGGTTTCAGATTTTGCCTTTTTAATGTTTAATAAGCCATTAAAACGAACTTTTTCAGGAATATCACTAAATAATTCATCAACTGATGAAACACCTACTACTTTTAACATCTCTTGACGATCTTGCTCTGTCATTGGTAAATAACGATGCATTAAGGTAATCCCCTTTCTCCCCCTAGTTACTTCTTCTCTCTTTTGTAAAATGGTTTTGAAACTACTACTGCTTTTAATTTTTTATTTCGAATTTCAACTTCAAGTTCAGTACCTAAAGCAGAAAATTCAGATTTGATTAATGCAAGTCCAATATTTTTCTTTAATGTTGGAGATTGAGTACCACTTGTTACTTCACCAATTACTTCCCCGTTTACATATACAGGATAGTGAGTTCTCGGAATACCTTTGTCAATCATTTCAATTCCAACAAGTTTACGAGGTACACCTTGCTCTTTTTGATTTTTCAGAACTTCTTTACCGAAGAAATCTTCTTCTTTATTTAATTTCACAGCAAAGCCTATACCAGCTTCTAATGGAGTAATGTCTTTAGTTAGTTCTTGACCATATAATGCTAGAGCTGCTTCGAAACGAAGTGTATCACGAGCACCTAATCCACATGGTTTTAAACCGTCTTCCTTACCTGCTTCTAAAAGTAAAGTCCAAAGCTTAGACGCATCTTCTGCAGCTAAATATAACTCGTATCCATCTTCACCTGTGTAACCTGTGCGTGAAACTAAAACGTTTAGATCACCAATTAATACATTATCTTTGAATGTAAAGTACTTAATATCAGCAACGTTCTCATTCGTTAAACGTTGTAAAATTGCAACAGATTTTGGCCCTTGAAGAGCTAATTGTGCAACTTCATTACTTTTATTAACTACTTTTACATCACCTTCTACATGTGAAATTAACCATGCGAAATCTTTTTCAATATTAGACGCATTTACAACTAATAAATAGTGTTCATCGTTATACTTATAAACTAGTAAGTCGTCTACCGTTCCAGCATTTTCATAGCACATTGCTGTATATAATGCGCCTTCTTCATTTAATTTTGAAATATCATTTGTCATCATTTTTTGTAAATATTTAAGACTATCTTTACCAGTTACTTCAATTTCTCCCATATGAGAAACATCAAATAAACCAGCTGCTGTACGAACAGCTTCGTGTTCTTCTTTAATGCTCGAAAATTGCACAGGTAGCTCCCAGCCACCAAAATCAATTGTTTTACCACCTAATACTTTGTAATCTTCAAACAATGGTGTGCGTAATAAAGTCGTCATGTAGCCATTTCCCCCTTATCTACATGCTAGCATGATGGAAAACTAAATTAATAGTTCGTCCAGCTAACCATTAAATAATTTACATATTTTGTATATTTTCGGAAAAACTAGTAGAAAACAAGAAAATAATATCAAACTATATTAGTTAACTGTTTTTTCTTAACAATAAGAGTTTTTTGTTTAATAAAAGAATAATAAATTTTTACTTTTTTTCTACACTATTATCCTAACATTAAACGACAAGTTTCATCAATATCCAAGTGAAATTTTTTAAAAATAAAATAACGAACGTTATACCAGTTATTTTACTATAACGTTCATGATTATCCAATATAAAAATGAAATAGGTGAGGATTACATGTCAATTGAGATTAAATTCCATACAGAATGGCAGGAAGAGTTCTTAGAGAAGCTTGAAAATGATGGACCATGGTCAAATTGGGAGAATTATAAGCTTGCCTATCATACTTCTACAAAATTAGCAATTCCATCTTTTACAGGTATGATTGCTCCTACTCATTTGCCAAACTTAACTCCATTGCCTCATCAATTAGATGTGGCTACGACTGTAATTGAAAAAATGAATGGAAAAGCAATTTTAGCTGACGAAGTAGGATTAGGTAAGACAGTTGAGGCAGGTTTAATTTTAAAAGAATACATGATTCGTGGTTTAGTTAATAAGGTGCTTATACTAGTTCCAGCATCACTTGTATCACAGTGGACCTTTGAATTAAATACAAAATTCCATATTCCAGCAATCGCACAACAAAAAAAGAATTATGTATGGGATAGTTGTGATGTTGTTGTATCATCAATCGATACTGCAAAAAGAGATCCTCATCGAGAAAAAATATTAAGTATCAACTATGATCTCGTCATTATCGATGAAGCTCACAAACTTAAAAATAATAAAACAAAAAACTATGAGTTTGTACAACATCTTAAAAAGAAATATTGTTTACTGCTTACTGCTACACCAGTTCAAAATAACATAGAAGAAATTTTCCATTTAGTCTCTTTATTAAAACCTGGCCATTTAGGTAATAAATCTAGTTTTGAAGAATATTTTTCTGCTAAGAACCGCTCATTAGAGCATGAAGACTTATTACGAGAACTAATTGGAAAAGTAATGGTCCGAAATCGTAGACAAGATACAGGCATCGAGTGGACAAAGCGAAAGGTAGAAACAGTATTAATTAATTTTAATGAAGAAGAACAAAAGCTTTATGACTTAATCGATGAATGGCAGAAATCACAATATACTGGGGTAACCTCAGCATTCTCCTTTTTAACATTTAAGCGTGAAGCTTGTAGTAGTCGTGAAGCTGTTTATGTATCAATGAAAAAAATGCTTCAAAGATTTGAAAAAGAAAATATTGATATTAACGATCCTTATATCGAGAAAATTTTTCATCAAATTAATCAAATTACATCTAATTCAAAAGCGAATAAAGTAGTTGAACTAATTAAAAAAATAAATGATAAAGTAATTATTTTTACTGAATATCGCGCAACACAGTTGTATTTACAATGGTTATTAAAGCAAAACGGTATTACATCTGTACCATTTCGGGGTGGTTTCAAACGTGGTAAGAAAGATTGGATGAAAGAATTATTTAAAAATCGTGTACAGGTGCTAATAGCAACAGAAGCTGGTGGTGAAGGTATTAACTTACAATTTTGTTCAAATATGATTAATTATGACCTTCCTTGGAATCCGATGAGGCTAGAACAAAGAATAGGACGTATACATCGACTTGGACAAACAGAGGATGTAAGTATCTATAACTTTGCAACTGTTGGCTCAATTGAAGAACACATACTAAGATTACTTTATGAAAAAATCAATTTATTTGAGCGTGTAATTGGTGAACTCGATGATATTCTGACTAGAATTCCTTATAAAGATTTTGAAGCTCATATGAATGAAATATTTATTCATTCTAAAACTGAAGGCGAAATGAAAATTAAAATGGAAAATTTAACGTCCATCATTCAATTACAGCAACATAAACAAGCAGGTGATAGTTATGCAGCAACATGAAATCCATGATTATATCGAATATTTTTTCAGACATAATGATTGTGAAATTCTACAGAAAACACCAACATATTTAGAAATACAATTAACAATTGAGATGGATAAAAAATTAATGAATCGTCCTTTCTATTGGCATTATTTAGAAAAAACAGGCGGTATCCCAAATCCAATGAAGTTAACACTGATTACAGATAGTGATAATGCACCTGAAGATCTTAAAGGTGAACAAATTCATTTTGGGTCGCCCCGCCTTCACCAAATTTTCTCAATCGTTAATGAACTAGGACAGTCAATTAGACTTTATGAAGACACAAAAGCACCTATGGGCCAACAAATTGCATTACACCCTTGGTTAGGTGTTAATTATCAGGTTTCATTTACTTGTGATCATAAAAAAGATTATTTATATTCTTTTGGCATCCATTTAATTTCTGGAAGAATTATTGAAGATTTTCATCCAAAACTTGAAAAAATTCAATTCAACTCTAAAATACCTGATTTTTGCTATTCCATGTCACCTTTGATTAAACCAATAAGTGGTTTAAATCGAATGGAACAATTGCTTCGAAACATAATTGAAAAAGAAGATACGGTATGGGCTGAAGAAGCAAGGAATAGATGGCAACATGATTTAGATTTATTAAATCAATTTTATGAAGCTGATGAAGAAAAACCTGAAAATTATCATGTAGAATTCAATGCGCTTAAAGAACTTTACGAACCAATTATTCATGTTGATGCTATTAATGGTGGGCTTTTTTATCTATCACCTAACACAATGAATAAGTTAAGTTAATGGCATTTAAGTGAAGATTAGGTATTGAGGGAAATCTAAATAAGATTGTTCCTCATTCCTTTTCTTCCTGTTGCAAAAAAATAAAGACTGACTTCTTTAATTGAAATCAGTCTTATTAACTAGATACTTTTCTTTTCTTTGTCTTTTCGATTTTGAACTTTTTTCATTAATAAAGCTAAACTTAATGGTAACATTCCAAACATGTTAGTAGAAAATGGGGCCTTCAACTCTTCTTTTTCTTGTTTTATTGAATCACGTTTCTCTTTTGGTTGATCGATATAATTAATAAATTGTTCTGTCATATATTTTACATAATCATTTGTTTTCAATAGAAATCACCTTACTTTCTTATCACTTATTTCTACTATCTCCTCCTTTTGAATAATTTAAACAGTCAATGATTTCCATGGCAATTTCAATTGGTGTTAAATTATTCGTAGAAATTTCATAATCTGCTTTTTTATATTGTGATTCTCTCTTTTGAAACAGCTCCGTTAGTTCTTCAATCGTCCGATTTACAGCATTTGGTCGGTTAGAATCCAAATGAATTCTTTCGTATATTATTTCAATTGGAGTTTCAAGATAAATTATTTTGCCAGTTTCTTTCATATATCCAATGTTTTCATCACGAAGAATGACTCCACCACCTGTTGAAGTGATCATTTTTTTTGATGGTAAATTTTTTAATACTTGTGTTTCTATATCGCGAAAACCGCTTTCACCAAACTCATTAAACAATTCTGGTATGCTTTTGCCTGTTTGAGAAACTATTTCCTCGTCTAAATCAATAAATTTTTTGTTTACTCTTTTAGCTAATTCCTTTCCCACAGTCGTCTTACCACACCCCATAAATCCTACTAAATAAATTGATTCCATTTCATCCTCCAACTTAATCGATCCAATCCGATACGTGATTTGTACTTTTTTTATATTTAAATTGAACTACATATTTTTTTATTTTTGAATTACTACTAGTTAAAGTTACATGATATACATCATTTGTAACTAAATAAGTATTCAATATAATTTTTGTATTATTATAATACTTTACTGTATTTCCTTGAAGTGGTAAATTACCATGCTTTAAATCGTAAATTGCTTGTGAATGTACACGGTCTAGTTTGTTTTGATATCTCGTATACGAATAAAAGGTATTGAACGAATGAAATATATCTATTTGTATTAGAAAAAAAATTAGTAAAATATTTATCATAAAGATCGTGTAAGGTAAATATACTCCATTTTCACCAAGCATTTTAAATTTAATTAATAAACAATCGAATCGTTTTTTCATAAGTTCCACCATTTAAATCGATTATCTTTACTAGGATTTGCCTTTCGCTTATTTGTTCAAACTTTATATCCCTTATATTCTGAAGTACAATTTCATGACCTAATCCAAGCCTTTGTCGTCGAATAATCGTTGCATATTTTCGATAACTAGTCGAAACTTGATTAAACTCTTCAAAGAGTAGAAGTTCGGAATGAACTGTAAAACTTATACTTTTGTTTGCCTCTTTTTGGACTTCTTTTATAAAATTATCTAATTCTAACCTATTTACGGATTCATAGCTGTAATTTCGTTTAACAAAGCTTTTTATACTTGAAGTAGAGATAGAAATAATCATTAAAAATAAAACAAGTGAAAAAAGTGTTTCTAGTAAAGTAAAGCCTTTTTCATTCTGTAATTTCTTCACATATTTCACTTTCCTTTTTTCGATCAGTCCAAGTAACACAAATCGAATTAAAATTATTTCTAGCGTTTATTTTTATTAAAAATTCTCTACCATTCTTTGTATAGAAACCCTCTTTAAAATCTTCTCTGTTCATAAAATAAAGATGAACCATATCTGTTAATAAGTCATCTGCCATATTGCTAATCGTTATCTTATCTTTTGTTTGTAAAAATAATGACATTGAAGGAACAATCATAATACAAAAAATAATTAGTAAGTTTAAAGAAATAACTGCCTCAATAAATGTAAATCCTTTTTCATTTCCGATCATATTTAAATCGACCACTTCCTAAGTAAAAAGTAACGATATATTCAGCTTTTTTATATTTAATTGAAATCGTTCCTGAGCTAGAGATATTACCGTCGGAGTTAAATCTTAACGGAGGTTTTAAAGTAAGGTTAGTTATACTAATTGATTTGTCAAAATTTCGAACGACTACAGGGGGATTTAGTAAATTATCTTCTATTTCATATTTATTTTGATAAAAGATGATCCTAGTAGGAATTTGTTTTATTATTGCGTTCCTTTGCGCAAGAAAAATATCATTTTGAAGCATTTGAATAAATAATGTTACCTTTTGTTCATCTTCAATCTTCCTAACTTGATTGATCGGTAAAATCAATAACATTATCATTATTGAAAGGACTAATAACATCTCTACAAATGTAAAACCATACGAATTATCCAACCTTTTTTTAAGGTATAGATACTGATCCAGTTGCTTTGTCATACGATAATTCAACTTTATTATTGCATTTATATGATGTTATATAGCCCTGTTCTTTTAAGACTGATAAACTCTCAGGTAATTGTTCATTTTCTAATCGATATGATTCAACACTTGACTGTACCATTTTTTGAAGTGCAGAACATCCTTTCGTTTGAATGGTCTGTTGCTGTTTTCCTAAATTTGGTATCACTAGTAATAAAAGAAGTGAAATGATAAATAAAACAATTAACATTTCAATTAAAGTAAAACCTTTTTCATTCAAAATTAACTCCTCCTAGATATTGTTCATCAATTGAAACATCGGAAACAGGATGGCTATATACAGTGATAGAATGCTTGATGAAATTAGGATTAATATAATCGGTTGAATGATCCTCATCGATCGGTGAAAGTAAGTTTCAATACTCTCCTTTAAATAATCAGCATAATCAGCAAGTTCTTTACTTAGCGTACTATTGTTCATGCCATGTTCAATCACAAATATAATATCTCTATGGAATGCACGTTCATTTTTAAATCCTTCTTGCATTGAAATTCCGTTTAAAATTTGATTGTAGAAAACTACTGCTTTTTCTTTTATAAATGTCCTACTATCATTATTCTGCATTGTTTTTAGTGCATCAACTATAGGAAAACCAGCATGTAATAATATACTTAACTGCATTGAAAATTCATAAGTATTCATTGTAATTAAATAGTTCCTAACTAACGGGATTTGAATTAATTTATTCATCCGCTCGATTGAATTTAATTTATTAATTGCAAATAAGTATCCGTAGGCGGTCAATCCAATTAAGAAAAGAGAAGAGAACATAATTGAAGGTAATCTTTTTATAACTTGTAGATAGATGAAAATAAAAGAGTTCTGATTAGAATTGAATGTTGAAAAAAGCATTTCATATTGAGGAATGATTATATTTCTAAACAAAAACAAAATTAGCAATAATATTGTGATTAAAAAAATAGGATATCCCATGATTTTTCTTATGTAAGCTCTATGTTGAATCTTTTTTGTAAGCATATAACTGCCTTCACCTAGCGCTAAGGACAAATCACCATGCTTTTCTGCATAATATAAGTATACGAGTACATCTTGATGAAGACCAAGTATATTAGCAAAATCGATGAATGATCCTCCTTCCACCAATGCTATTTTAGCTTTATAAATCACTTCTTTTAGGTCATCTGGGAATTGAATCGTTAAGAATTCAATTGCTTGAATTAGAGGATAACCTTTTTGTAAAAGTTCTCCTAAAATTTTTAATAGCTTAGCCTGTTCAATATAAGTTAATTTTCTTTTATTAAAAAATTTACCCATAGATTATACTTCGGCCCAAATGTTTGTTATCAATAAAACCTAATGCATATCCTTTAATGAGCTGACTATTTAAAGTTGATAATTGAACTTCTTCTTGTATCCCTCTAAATTCATTAATAACCGAATTTAGAGCATTACCATAAAGCAATTCATATACCCCTAATCTTCTGTGATTCCGATTTACAAAACAATTTGGTTCACATTCCCCTTCACAAAAACGGCATTTTATTGGAACTAATCTTTGAGAAACAATAGCAACCATTGCCTGAAATAATTCCTCCTTTGGAATTCCAAGTTCTAACATTCGATATAATGCACCTTTTGTGTTATTAGAATGAATTGTCGTTAATACTAAATGACCCGTCAATGCTGCCCGAACGGCAATTTTCGCAGTCTCTTCATCCCTAATCTCTCCTACCATTACGATATCTGGATCAGATCGAAGAATCGCTTTTAATCCAGTTGCATAGGTTAAGCCTGCTTTTTCATTAACTTGGACTTGAAAATATTCATCTGATTTCCTTTCTATCGGATCCTCTAACGTGATGATATTTCTTGCTATGTCTTTTTTAGCTGATTGTAATAAGGAATAAAGCGTTGTTGTTTTCCCGCAGCCTGTTGGACCTGTAAACATCATTAACCCATGTGAATGATGTAATAAAGACAAAAGCTTACGAGTTGTAGATGGGAATAAGGAAAGACTTTCTATTGGAGCGATTTTTTGTTGGGGATGAATACGAATAACCATAGACTCATCAATAATGGTTGGTAAAGTGGCTAAGCGAAGTGATAATAAAATTTCATTAATGTTAACAACCAAAATACCAGTCTGTGGCCGTCTAATTTCTCCTATATCCATACTTCCTAAAAACTTCAAATGCATGATGATCCTCTTGGACTTCTCTTTATTTATTCGTTGAATAAGTTTCAATTCACCATCAACACGAAAAAAAATTTGTACCTCATCCTCTTTTGGTAATAAATGAATATCCGATGCCCCAAAATGGCAAGCTTTTTTTAGAAGTTCTTCGACCATTTTTTCTACTGATACCATTTTTAGTCCCCCTTTCTATACGAGCAATTATATTTTTGTTTTCCTCAGCTGCCAAATCATGAAAATGATGAAATTAATCAAAAATATTAAATTTAGCTAAAATTTATATACAAACTAAAGTTAATTTACCAAAATAACGTACAAGAAAATCAATTATATAAAATAAAATAAAAAGTATGTTTTCAAATCAATGTATAGAAAATCATTAAATAAGAAAAATAATATCAGATAGGGTTAATTTCATTATCTCTAGAATCAATTTAGAATTGTATTAATACATTGTTTACAATTGTAACTTTCTTATTTTATAATAATGAATGGGTAGAAATTTTTTATGGGGGGATTTAGGATGGATCGAATGTTCCGCGTTCTAGGATTCTGGACAGCTATATTTACGGTAATGTTCTTTGTTGGACATATGTCAGCAGCTGCACTTATTTTCGCATGTCAAACAGCATTTTTCGTAGTATTAGGCTATCTAAAGCTTTCTGAGCGTATGTACATCTATATCTTTGGCGCATACTTAACTGTGTTCTTTATTGGATTTACATATTATAGTACTTTCTTATTAGTACCAGGCTTTAGTGAATAATAGAAAAACCAGTCATTTGACTGGTTTTTTTATTTGTATTCATTTAATGAAATCAATTCATTCAACTTAGTAAGGTCGTTTGTTGACATACCTTTTGTTTGTAATAGCCATTGGAAGGAATCGCTTATTCCACCAGGCATAATTAAAGATTGTACGGCTCTATTTTGTTTATATTCACTTGAAAATGGATTTGACTGAGCATGCGGAATAAGCCAATTTAATATACCAAAATCTAAGATTGCATCTCTTTGGTTAGAAAAGTATAGATTTTCGATATGATTCAGTAATCCGAACTTTTTTAATTCATCCCAGTGAATATGAGTTGTAATGTCCATATGGCCTAAATTCTCTAGTATATTTGATTTCATTTCATGCTTATAATAACCGCGCAAACTTCCCTTCATTCGATGGGGTGCATCCCATTCTTCCCTCGTAAAACCATAATCAACAGTTAAAATAATTCCTTTACTAATTTTCGATTGTAAAAGGTTATAAACTTTTTCCATACCAACAGGGATTTCAACTCTTTGACCATTTTTTCCAACAAAATTGTATCTTCTTAGAAAATCACTGATTTCCCGATCTTGTATTTCAACGAGATTTTCTTTCAGATTATTTAGTTCATCAATTATAATTACTACCTCTTGCCATTCGTTTTGATTATATTCAACCACTCGAACAGGTAAAGCATCAAACAATTCATTTGAAAAAACCATTCCATTATTGATTTGCTCGATTTCTACTATATTTGAGAAGTATTTACAATTTAAATGGTTCGTCAATAATTCTTTTTGTAATTTACGATGATATTGGCTTGCATCAATTAGATAGTAATTTAAATTTTGATAAATTTCAGGCTCTTTTTTTTCACAGTACGAAAGAAAGGATGATGCGAATCTGCCATTTCCACCACCAACTTCGATAAAAAAAGGTTCGATTAGGTTATTCTTAACAAACCGACAAAATGATGCTGCAATTACTTCTCCATATACCGAACCTACTGAGCTTGTAGTATAGAAATCACCTTTTCGTCCAATTTTTTCATTTGCCATTTGATAATAACCATTTTCATGATCATAAAGAACTAACAAAATAAATTGTTCGTATGTAATAAAACCTTTTTTGCTGTTATTTATCGCATTCATTATTATGTTTTTCATCATATTACCTTATTATAAAAATGGATTATATCTTTTCTCATCACCAATCGTTGTAGTCTCTCCATGACCACTACATACAACGACATCATCAGGTAAAGAAAGTAACTTACCTTTTATACTTCTAATCAACTGCTCGTGATCCCCACCAGGTAAATCAGTTCGTCCGATGCTTCCTTCAAATAATGCATCACCAGAAAATACTGTCTTTATTTCTTTACAATAAAATGAAACACTTCCTGGAGAATGGCCTGGAGTTTCAAAAATTGAAAATAAGAAAGGACCAATTTCCATTTTACCTTCTTTTTCAATCAAGTGATCTGCTTCCCTTGCAAAAATTGATTGATTTCTCATAAATAATTCAGAACCATTTTTTTGTCCATCTGTTAACCAATCCGCTTCATATTTATGAATATAAACGGGTATATTATATTCATCACGCACATCATCAACAGCCCCAATATGATCAAAATGGGCGTGGGTTAAAAGGATTGCTAATGGCTTTAATTTATTTTCTTCAATAACATTAAAGATTACATGTGCTTCTTCGCCCGGATCAAAAATAACTGCTTCATTCATATCATTACTTAAGATATAACAATTAGTTTGTAATGGACCTAGTGGTAATTGTAAAACATTCATATTCATACCCTGCTTTCTTTTTTAATCTATATAATACTATATCATAATTTTGTTTTAGCACTTAATTTCAAATAGACAATTGTTCATAAAAGTTTTACAATAATAATGATGTGATAGCAAACAGGGGTTGCTTGAAGAAATTTATAGGGGGTTTACAATGGGTACAGTTATTATTTTTATACTAGTAGCTATTCTAAGTGTTCCTGCTTTATTAGGATCATTAAAGAAGAAGAACTTTTTAGCCGTTTTTTGGTCTGCCGCTACATTAGTTTTATTTGGTTGGTTTGCCATTATGACAATTTTACATAACGGTTATCCACCAGCGCACTTATAATATTTATTTATTGTGTAACGGACTATTTTCTACATATAGAAAACATGTTACTAAAATAAAAAAGCTGACAAAATTGTCAGCTTTTTTATTTTGAGACTGATTGGTTTTCTAAATTAAATAAAGACGCTAACAGTATTGGGAAAGTCTCTGAAAAAATGGATTCAAACATAGAGAGTGGCAATGGATTGATTCCTTTACCTAATTCAAGTGTAAATCCTGGTTTCCGAAAATCTTGTATATACCAATCCTTAAAACCTGCATGGCTATCAATTGTTTTTACTGCTTTATAGGGACTAATACTAGAAAAATAATTTGCATAGACTTCCGAGATAGGCGGTTCAAGATTGTCATAGCCCCAATAAAATTCTTTACCTTGAGTATGCAAAGCCAAAATAAGATCAAACTTCCTTTCAATTGCTAAATTACTCATTGCGATTGTTTCTGGTTCAGTTAATGGAGCATCTCCTGGGTAGTCTCTAGGAGAGAATGTTTTTTGTTTCTTTCTTTCTTTTTCAACCTCCCACTGTGCAGGAAATTGATTGTTTAAATCAACCCCTCTTATATTTGCTTTCCATCCAGTAAAACCATCATTTCCTTCGTTAATTTTATGAACAAATTCCATATAATCACTTTGTTCAACAGTTCCATTTATAACTAAATTTACCCCATCGGGATTAACCATAGGGACAATCGACAAAGTATTTTCATTTAATAAAGCTACTAATTCTTTATGAAATGGAGACTCTTCAGTTGTTAAAGTGTTACATATCCAAAAAAGCATTTTCATGATTACACATGTTGTAATCCATTCATTTGCATGAAACGAACCATTCCAATGTACCTTTCTATGTCCATTTCCAATTTGAATCTCATATATAGGCTGATATAAAACGCTGTGTCCAATCGTATTTAAACGAAGAAAAGGAAATTCTTGTACTAGTAAACTAATATCATTTGAAAGTTCATTAAAATCGTATCTTCTTGGATGAAAGGATAAAGGCCGATTGTTTTTATACAAAATTTTCACCTCATCAATTATTTTCTAGTTAATTGTATGTAATTAAAATATAGAAAAGCACTTTCGATTAGGAAGTGCTTTATTTAACGATTTAACAAGTCATATTAAATTATTAAAGCTTCGTGGGTTTCAGGCTCTTGTGGGATTAAGAGCTTGGCTAATAGATGGGAATAAAAGACTTGCAGGACAAATGTGGTAAGGTAGCTACAAAATCTTCGCTACACTTAAAGGTGAGCATCAAGTAGTCGAAAGTAACAAGATCAAGATATTACTTTCTTATATGATAAATTACTTTTTCTGTAAAAAGAAAAAGCACTCCCATTAAGGAAGTGCTTTTCATGTTTATTCAAACTTCGTATCAGCTTTTTTGTATTTAACTTCATAGAAACGAAGTAAATCTTTATAAATAATTGAGTTTGAATACTCAAGTGATTTATTTGCTTTTGCTAAGTCTTCTTTAGGTGGTTTTTGTCCTTTTAATTCTTCACCAGTATTTGGATCATACATCTTCTCACCAGTGTAAATATATTTATCAGTAACAATTGTACCATCACGGAAAACTACAAAGTTTTTGTGTTTAGGAGAGAATATATCATTACCAAAGTTGATAGATGTTTTATTTGGATCTTCACCTAATAAGTTTAAAATTGTCGGTTTAACATCAATTTGACCTGCAACTTTATGAATTGTTTCACCCTTAGTTTGTCCAGGTACGTGGATAAAGAAAGGTACTTTTTGTAATTTAACATGTTCTGCAGGTGTAATATCTTGTCCTAATACTTCACTCATTGCACGGTTATGGTTTTCAGAAATACCATAGTGGTCACCATACATTACAATGATTGTATTATTATATAAACCTTTTGCTTTCATTTCTTCAATGAAATGTTTAATTGATTCATCTAAATAGCGTACTGTTGTTACATAATTATCAACAGTCTGGTCTCCAGTTTTTAAACGTGGAATCATTAAATCCTCATCATTTAATTCGAATGGATAATGGTTAGTTAGTGTAATCATACGGTTGTAGAACGGTTTAGGCTCTGCTACCATTTTATCTACTGCTTGTTCAACGAAATATTTATCTTTTAGTCCCCAGCCAATTGAAGTAGCTGCAGATACTTTAAAGTCAACTTCATTATAATAACGATCGTAACCTAGACTAGGATACATCATGTCACGGTTCCAAAACGATTTATTATTTGAATGCATTACTGAAGTGTAATAATTTTGATCCTGTTTAAGGATTGCTGGTGTTGCAGTAAACGTATTACCACTGTTTGTAAAGTAAACAGCACCACGATCTAATGGGAATAAACTATTATCAATTAAGAATTCAGCATCAGATGTTTTACCTTGTCCAGTTTGGTGGTAAAAATTATCAAAATAATAACTTTCTTTTGTAAATTTATTTAAGAAAGGAGTAATTTCTTGTCCATTAATTTTTCGTCCAATTACGAAATTTTGTAATGATTCTAATGAAACTACTACTACGTTTTTACCTTTATATTTACCATGTAATTGTGCATTCACACCTGTATCGTTAGCACGAATAAAGTTTTCGATTCCTGCTAATTCACTATCATCAGCCATCGCTTTTTGAGCAGATGTTTTTGATTGAATAACCATATCATATAAATGATAATTGTATAATCCTAAGAATTTAACAATGTATTCTCTATCAAAAGAACGTGTTAATAATTGTGGGCGTTCAGTTTCTGCTAATCCAAGGTTAACTAAGAAAATAGCAACCGCTACTAAGAAATAAGCTGTTCTAGCTTTCCCTTTAATGTTCCCAGTAGTAAAGAATTTTTTACCCCAGAAATAATTAACCGCAATTAAGATAAAAATATCAGAAAAAGCTAAGATTGTTTTATAGCTGATCATTGCTTTAACACTTGAACCTAAATCCCCAAAGTTTCGAGTCATAAATAAAACTGGAATCGTTACGAAATCGTCAAAGAATGAATAATAAGCTGTATCAGCTACTAAAATAAAGGACATGATTATAGTAATCCAAATAACCGCTCTATTTCGTTTTGGTCCTTTTGCAAAAAGAGCTATACCTATGAATATTAATAATGAAGATATAGGAGCAATTATTAAGATAAATTCTTGCATTGAATTTTCAATTTCTAAATCAAAATAAAATTGGCTTAGAATAGTTGCTTTAATCCATAAAAGGAATACAGCAAGTAACGGGAATCCAAAGTTTTTAATAAACTTTTTCCACATATTCTGTTCCTCCTCTTTTTTAGACTATTAATCTATTTTATCTATTATAAAACAATGTTTGGCATTTCACATATCTATTTTATTGGCATTTAAATACCAAGAATTTTTAAAATAATTCATACAATTATTAGCTACTAAATGTATGAATCTAAAATTTTATTTGACGTTACCTTAGTTTTTTTTCTAACGTCATTCAATTTATCATAAACTAGTTCCGCCGTCAAATAACTAATTTTTTTTTCAATTCAATACTATAAACATAATAAGGTACTTCAATTAGAAGTACCTTAAATTTAAGTTAAATTTCATTAGTAATAAATTTTTTTACTAAATATGCTGCTCCAATTGCTCCTGCATCGTTCCCTAACTTGGCAATTGAAAGTTTTGTCGAATCTCGTACTGTTGTGAAAGCAAATTCGTCAAAATATTTCTTTAGAGGTTTTAATAACAGTTCACCTGCATTTGATACTCCGCCGCCAATAATGATGTTTTCAGGATTTAACGTATTTCCAACTCCAGCTAATACTAAAGCAAGATATCTCATTACATGATTAACGATTTCTTCTGCAACTTCATCACCATTTGAATAAGCTTCAAAAACATCCTTTGCTGTAATTGGTGAATCATTCGACATTTCTTTTAAAACTGTCTCTTTTGTCGTATTTTGTAATTTCTCGTTTGCTATTCTTGCAATTCCTGTAGCTGAAGAAATTGTTTCTAAGCATCCCGTTTTTCCACAGTTACATAATACTCCATTTTCAAGTTGTACTGTTATATGGCCAATTTCACCCGCAGATCCACTAATGCCATGTGCAACGTCCCCGTTTACAATTACGCCTCCACCGACTCCTGTTCCAAGCGTAACCATTACTACATCTTTTGCTCCATTCCCAGCACCTTTCCACATTTCTCCAACAGCTGCGATATTTGCATCATTATCGACAATTACTGGAATACCTGATTCCTTTTCTAGAATGTCCTTTAAAGGAAAATTAACCCATCCTAAATTTACGGCTGCAAATATAAGTCCATCTTCTAATCGAACCGAACCTGGAGCTCCAATACCAATTCCAGCGATATCTTCCTTTGTTTTATCCATCTGTTTAAGCTTGTCTTCAATTGCAATTGTAATTGTTTTAGGAATATGCTTACCACTATCAGATTTATCTGTTGGTACTTCCCATTTATCGATGAATTCCCCGTTATTTGTTAATAATGCCAATTTAATGCTTGTACCACCTAAATCTACACCAACAATCATTTTAGCCATAATGCCTTCTCCCTCCGCAGTGAAATCGTTTGCAATAAATTCTAAAAAAAACGATTTCTTCAAACCGTTTTATTTTTTATTTCATCCATCTCTTTTTTTAAGATCATGGTAGCAATTTGTAAATCTTTACTTTCAAGTATATTCGCTAAAAATAATTCTTTTAGCTCATCTTGCATTAACATCAAGTCAGCTAATCGATCACCTGTATAAATAAAGGTGCCATAACTCTTTAGAAATTGTTGAATATCATATACGGATTTCATACTTAACTCCTATTATTTTATCTTTCTAAACATGTAATAAGTATAAGTTGGAAACGATTACTCGTCAATGTGAAATACCAAACAAACCATTTATTTTGTAGGCATTTATAATTATTTTTTAGGCTTCATTACTTCTTCTAAAGCTAAATCGTTCTTATATAAATATGTAGCGTATTTTATCCCGAGATATCTTATATGCCATGGTTCATAATTGTATTCAGTAATATCTACTTTGTCCTCTGGATAACGAATGATAAATCCAAATTCATGTGCATGGTCTGCAAGCCAAGTACCTTCTTTCGTTTCTCCAAATCCTTGTTCAAGCTTGTTACCGAAGTTTGGAGATGATACATCTATTGATAAACCAGTTTGATGTTCGCTTGTACCAGGAACTGCACTAAAAGATTGAGTCCAATCTTCACCATGAATTTGTACATAATAATTATATAAGCTTTTTTGTCGATCAAAAGAGCGATATGCGGAAACTGGAGTAAGCTTTATGCCATCTGCTTCAGCTCTTTCAAATAATTTTTCTAAAGCATGAGCTGCCTCTTTCCTCATTAATGTCTTATCTTTATTTACTCCATGTAAAGGAACGACCGGGTAAACTAGATCAGGGGGTTCATACCCATCTGGTAGCTTTCTTTCTTTATTAACTAATACTAAATTAGATGTAGGATTCGTTACAGCTAATAATCCATTCTCGGCTTCGATCGCTGTATCATCGTAATTAGGAAATTTTATCGAAGTTTCTTTAGGCTTTCTTAGATGATTAATAAAAAATTCTTGGTTTCCAAAAAATAGAGCTAGTCCAATAATGAATATTACGATTAATACCCATGCGTACTTACTATTTATTTTTTTCAAAATTACCTCCTTAATTCTTTTTGTTACTTTTACAATATAAAAAGTTGGCATATTTTTCAAATAATCTATACAATAAGACCTCTTTCAAATAGAAAGAGGTCTTGTTGTCTAATTTATAAAACAGGTGCCATTGTTTTTCTTAATGTTTCTACAGAGTTTTTAAACTGACGTTGCTCTAATTCATTTAAATCTAGTTCAACAACTTCTCGAATTCCACCACGATTAATTACTGCTGGAACGCCAATGTATATATCGTGTTCTCCATATTGTCCATCTAAATATGCAGAAACCGTAATAATACTATTTTCATTTTTTAGAATCGCTTTCGTTAATCTAACTAAGCCCATTCCAATTCCATAGTATGTTGCACCTTTTTTCTTTATAATGTGATATGCTGCGTCACGTGTATTTAAAAAGATTTCATCAAGCTCTCTTTGGCTGTATTTTGGATTTTTCTTTAATACATGGTGTACTGGTGAAGTACCAACATTTGTTTTAGACCAAACTGGTAGTTCGCTATCACCATGTTCACCGATAATATAACCATGGATATTTCTTGCGTCAACATTAAAATAATCACCAAGCATATATCTAAAACGTGCAGTATCTAAACTAGTACCAGATCCGATTACTCTTTCTTTTGGCAACCCTGAAAATTTCCAAGTCGCATAAGTTAAAATATCTACTGGATTTGTAGCAATTAAAAAGATACCGTCAAATCCTGAAGCCATAATGTCTCCAACGATTCCTTTAAAGATAGCACAATTTTTTGCAACTAAATCTAAGCGAGTTTCTCCAGGCTTTTGAGCTGCTCCAGCTGTAATGACGACTAGACTTGCATCCTTACAATCACTGTAATCTCCAGCCCAAATTTTTGTTCGAGAATCTACAAAAGGCAGGCAATGACTTAAATCCATTGCGTCCCCTTCCGCTTTATCTTTATTTAAATCAATCATAACTAGTTCTTCGGCAACACCTTTATTTAACATACCAAAAGCATAACTAGCTCCAACTGCTCCTGTTCCGATAAGTGCGACACGATTTATTTCTTTGTGTAACATAATATCCACCTCATTTGTGTAATTAAAGTGTAAGTAACTGGGACTTCTATATTATATATGTATTTTCACTCAAAGTTTGTGAAACTTTTTACAAATTTGTTACAATATTAGTCCAATACAAATTTAAATTTTTTACAACAAGAATCTAATTCTGTCTTTACCTATTTTCAAACAAATCGTGTCGCATTATTCACTTATTAAATCGCTTCTATTATTCTTGATTCCGTTAAAACCAACGGCATCTTAATGTCATGTTTTTCTGTTGGTAAATCATCAATAATTTGAATGTCATAAGCTAAGGCTAAGAGTTGTTTATTATAATCTTCTAAGTAGCGATCATAATAACCACCACCATATCCTAGTCGTTCACCATTTTTTGTATATGCTACTCCAGGAACAATTATTAGATCAATACGTTCTTTTCTTATTTCCTCGCATTTTTCTTCGATCGGCTCTTGTATTCCAAAATAACCTTTCTTTAAATCATCAAATGAATTGATTTTGTAAAAATGCATTTTTCTAGTCTCATGGTTGCATTTAGGGACAACAACTGATTTATTCATTTTCCAACAAGCAGTGATTAAGTACTTAGTATTTATTTCATGCTCCATCGGCATCGTTGTTGCTATTATGTCTGCACTCTTCATTTGTTCAGTATTTAATAATTTATCTATAATTTGTTTCGACTTTTCGTCTCTTTCCGAAACTGAAATATTTTTCAAGTTTTTCATCATAGAATTTCTAATTTCTTTTTTTTCCATAATATTGGCCTCCTTAGGTCAGAATCGAGTTTTCTAAAGTAAGTTTTACTGATATGTATTCTAATTAAAATTATAAGTATTTAAATATAAAAAAAACAGTAGGAAAATTCCTACTGTTTACTTTGTTTCGCGATGAACTGTAACTTTTTTAAGTCTTGGGCAATATTTTTTAAGCTCAAGACGGTCTGGGTTATTACGTTTATTTTTAGTAGTGATGTAGTTACGATCTCCGCATTCTGTACATGCTAATGTAATATTTACGCGCATTTTATTTTCCCTCCTGACATAGTGACATAATCAGACTTGTATATAATAACATTCTTTCGCGATAATTTCCATAGTTTTTATTGATTCAATGTATTTCTTTTGATATTTTTTTTATTGAATTATGTACAAACTTATTCTCATAATTCAGAGTATATTTTTGAAAGACAGCTTGATGATGTAATACACTGCCTGAATCGATTCGAATATTAGAACTAATCGACACATATGGGCCAATTACACAGTTCTCTTCAATCGTAACATCATTTCCAATAATAACGGGAGAAACAATCTTAACATTATTATTTATCGTTACATGCTCACCTAAATAGATTCTCGGTAATATTTGAACAGCAGGAATAGGTAAGTTTAATTTCTCTTCAATCCAATCTACGTTTAGCTTCGCAAATCTTCTAGGTGTTCCATAATCAATCCAGTAACCTTTTAAATGAAAAGCATTTAAATAGATATTATTTTTCAACATTAATGGAATCAGATCATTACTAATGTCAAAATAACGATTTTCTGGAATCAGATATAATAATTCAGGATTTATAATATAAATTCCAGTATTAACTAATTTACTAATTTCACTACCTTCATTCGGCTTTTCTATAAAATCGATTATTTGTCCATTTTTTACTTTTACATTTCCGTATGAACCACACTTTTCAACTTGTTTTACAAACATAGAAAATTTACTTTTACTTTCTAAATGAGTTTTTAATGCATCTCTAATATCACCGTCAAATAAAATATCACCATTCACTAATAGAAAAGGTTCATGAAGAAAATGCTTAGATAGTCTTAAACAACCAGCAGACCCTAAACTTTTTTCTTCTATAATATAATCAATTGAAACATTTTTTAATTTCATTGCATTGATCGTCTCGATTATTGCTTGGGACATATAATGAAGCTGAATAATAAATTCATTAAACCCAAGTCTAGTTAAATGTAATATTAAATGCTCAATTGCCGCTCTATTTGCGATTGGTAATAGTGGCTTAGGAATGTTGTTAGTAATTGGTAAAAGCCTTTGACCGTATCCTCCAGCTAAAATAACAACCTTCATTTATTACCACCTCAATATCTTATACTAGTTAAAGAAGTATGCTTAATATTACATAAATATGACAAAAGGGCATTCAGGTAAATTTTGTCTGAACACCCTTTTATCTTATTTGACTGTTTTATTGATTTAATAAATAATGTTTCCCTTTAACTAAATAATAAATATTCTCTGCAATATTAGTTGCATAATCTGCAATTCTTTCAAGATATCTACAAATAAATGCCATTTGCATGATATTAGATACATGCTCAGGAGAATCTGCAATGCTTGACATCAGTGTTCTAACAGTTGTTCCATATAATTCATCAACAATATCGTCTATTTCACCAATCTCTTTAGCTGCTTGTAAATCCTCTGTACGATATGCTTCTGAAGCTTTTGTTAACATATCTAAGCCAAGTTCATGCATTTTTTCTATATTCTCTAATGGTAAGTTTTCTTGACGACTACGAATACGAATTGTCGATTTTGCAATATTTACTGCGTAATCTGCAACTCGTTCAAGATCATGAGCAATCTTGATAGCAGTTAAATTTCTTCTTAAGTCGACAGCAACTGGTTGTTGTCTTGTAATAATGACTAAAATTAATTCATTTACTTCTTTTTCTAATTTATTGATGCGATCATCTTCGTCAATTACTTCTAAAGCTAGTTCAATATTTTCAGTACGAAATGCCTCCATACTTTTAATGACTGCTTTTTTTGTTTTCTCAGCTAATTCGATAATCATTTCTTGTAATGATTTTAAGTCTGCTTCAAATTGATTTCTCATCTCTTTTCACCTGTTCCCTTCTATTATCCGAATCGTCCCGTAATGTAGTCTTCAGTACGTTTATCTTTAGGTGTTGAGAACAGTTTATTTGTATCTGAGAACTCAACTACTTCACCGCTTAAAAAGAAAGCAGTTTTATCAGAAACACGAGCTGCTTGTTGCATATTATGCGTAACAATAATAATACTAAAATCTTTCTTTAAATCATGAATTAACTCTTCAACTTTTAAAGTTGAAATAGGATCTAGCGCTGATGTTGGCTCATCCATCAAAATAACATCTGGCTCGATTGCTAAACAGCGTGCGATACATAAACGTTGTTGTTGCCCTCCTGATAGACCAAAAGCATTCTCATGTAAACGATCTTTAACCTCATCCCAAATTGCTGCGCCTTTTAAACTTTTTTCAACAATCTGATTTAATGTGGCTTTATCTTTAATACCATGTATTTTTGGTCCATATGCAACGTTTTCCCAAATTGATTTAGGGAATACATTTGGTTTTTGGAATACCATTCCTACGCGTGTTCTTAATTCTTCAACAGGATAGTTTTTATCGAAGATATCTTGTTCGCGGTAAAGAATCTTCCCTTCTGTTCGAACTGAAGGAACTAACTCAACCATACGATTTAACGTTTTTAAGTAAGTCGATTTACCACATCCACTAGGTCCAATAATCGCAGTAACTTCATTCTCATAAATACTTAAATTTATATTTTTTAATGCTTTATCTTGTCCATACCATAAATTTAAATCTTGAGTATCATATACAATTGATTTTTTCACGTTTGTATTTGTCTCTTCAAGGTCATCATTTTTAATAATATTCTCTCTATTTAATGTCATTGTCATAACTTTCGATCCCCTCTCATCCTAAAGGAAGCTTTCTATTTTTGATATATAAAATATTAACTAAACAATAGATAAACTTTATAATCGTTAAAATTCATTAGTACTTACATGAATAATCATATTCTCAAACTATTAAACCTGTTTTAACCGAATGTAAAGATTATGTAAATAAGTTCAGAATGTGAAGGAAGGGTGTAGAAAAGGAGATTTCCAAATAAAAAAGAGAAGGGTTTAATCCCTTCTCTTCTTATTGATTTTTATTTTGAGTGTCTTGGTTATCTTGACTATTTTGATTGTCTTGATTATCTAAAACGTCTTTTGGTTCGTCATTATAAATTGATTGTCTATCTTTTTTCAATTTAAAGTATTCATCCATAATATCTCGACCAATGTATTTATTTACTGGCGCTTGGTCAGTTTGTAACCAAGGAACTACTACTACAAAGGCAATTTCTGGATCGTCATATGGAGCATAACCCATTAATGTTTCATTATAAGTTTTTTGTGGCCCATTGTATTTTTTACGATCTGGACCGTCGTATACAGATTGGGCTGTACCTGTTTTACCGGCTATTTTATAGTCTACCCCTATGAAGTATTTGCGAGCAGTACCACCAGTCTCATTATATACTTTGATCAAACCTTGTTTAACATGATCGATATATGATTGTTTCATATCTATTCGATTTAATACTTTAGGTTTTACTTCTGTTCTAATAACACCATTATCTTCACCTATAGAAGGCTGTCTTATTTCTTTTGCAACATGCGGTTGAATTCTATAACCGCCATTAGCGATTGTAGATACATATTGGGCTAATTGAAGTGGCGTATAAGTATCATACTGCCCAATCGCCATATCTAGAAGGAAACCTGGGCTTTTGTCTACACCTTTAAATCCAATTGCTTCATTTGGTAAATCAATTCCCGTTTTAACACCAAGTCCGAATTGACTGAAACTATTTCGGAATGTATCAAACGCTTTTACATCGATATCTAAAGGCCTATTCTCTACGTAATGTGCATGTCCAATAGCCATTGCCGTTCTGAACATATAAACGTTTGATGAATACTTTAGAGCATCTAAATCATTAATCCATCCGAAGTTTTTATATGACGCTTTTACTGGTGTACCAGCAATTTTAATCGGTGTATCGAATTGCCTTTGACCTGGAGTAATTGCCCCCGTTTGATAACCAGTTAAAAGAGTTGCACCTTTAACTGTTGAACCCATCTCATAAGATGAAGTAAGATTTCCAGTTGCGTAATCGACTACTTTATTTTTTCCTGTCTTTTTATCTTTAACAATTTGCTTTCCTGACATAGCTAAAATTTCACCCGTTTTCGGGTTAATCATCGTAACAAATGCTCTGTCCAAATATCGACCATTTGACGTGGCTTTAGCTTGTAAAAGCCTATCTTTAATTATTTCATCAACCTTACCTTGAAGTTCCATATCAATTGATAGTACTAAATCACTTCCGGGTTCCCCTTCTGTAATCACTTTCGTATCAACAACATTTCCATTTGAATCAATAACATTTTGTGCCTTACCTTTTGTACCACGTAAAACATCTTCATATTGCTTTTCAATATAACTTTTTCCTACACGATCATTACGGTCATAACCACGTGCTAAATAATAATCGACATTCTGAGCAGGTAATCCTTCTTTTTCAGAAGTAATATTACCTAAAATTGTTCGGAACGTATCACCATAAACGTATTTTCTTTCCCAATTAGTCGTTACATCTACACCTGGAAGTTGGTCCAAATGTTCACTAACTGTTGCATATTCTTTTTCAGTAACTCCCTCACTTTTAATTGTTTGTGGAGTTAGTGCATAACCAGCACTCATTTGCTTGTAAATTGCAAGGATCTGTAAGTCATTTGCACTAAGTGAATTGATATCATCTGCTGTAATTTTATCAAGCTGTAAGTTATAGTAAGCTTTATTGTAAGCAGCGTCATCATCTTTATTTTGAGCTTTTAGTGTTTTATCCTCTTCTTTTGATACTAATTTTTTTGCATCTTTAGGATTTGTTAATAACCAATAATCTTTTTTATCTCGTTCAGTTATTTTATTAGTTGGCATTTTTAGATAAGTTTTTAACTTTGTAGCCATTGTTAATAACTCACCTGAAGTTGTCCCTTTTTTTCGTGTATACGTAATTGTACGTAAAGGCGTATTATCTACGACAACCTTTCCGTTACGATCTAAAATTTTCCCCCTTGGTACAGCTTGATCGACGGTCATATTTTCTGTACGCTCTAATTCTAATTTATAGTCTTCACCTTTAACTATTTGTACGACACCTAATCTTAGAATTAAAAATGAAAATAAGACAAACACAAGAAAAAATAGTGTATTCAGTCGGGTTGGTAATGTGATTTTATATTTCTTAGGCTTATTCATTTTTTCTCCTCTTTTTTCTACAATTACTAATTCTACATATTAATATTTTAATGAGTCGGAAAAGGAATCACTGCTAAGTTTTTGACAATTTAGTGACAATACTTAAGCGTGCTTATATTCTAATTTCCTCATCACGAAATAGACCAAAAAGTGTCCTGCACCAAATAAACACATTAATAATGGAATAACTTGTTCTGGTTCGAATAGTGATGTACATACAATGAAAACTGCAATCGAAAACATTCTACCGCTATTTAAATACACTTCACGTATTACGATATATTCCACTCTATATTCCCTGGCCTTATACGATTTTCCTATTATATCATATGTTAAAGATAAGTAAGGTACTAAAATGATTGGATATGCCAAAGAAATTATTGCACCGTAAATGATTAATAAAGGAAACGAAACTTTAAAAGCGATTACAAAAACGGCGCAAAATAGTAAAAAGCCACCAATAAATATAGCTTTCATTCTAAAATTTTCTTTTATAATTCTTGTAACAATATAATAGGTAATAAAGCTAATTAACGATGTAATTAATCCGTATTTCCCTAAAGCAAATTCACTTCCAGTTGATAAGAAAATATAAATTGAAATAACAAACATAAAAATCCCTTCACGAATCCCCTGAAAGAAATTAGCATAAGTTACTTTCCGCCAATTTTCATTTAATTTTCTTTCCTGAATGACACGCTTAATATTGAACTCACTATCAAGTTCCCGTCTAACTAAGAAGCAACTTAAGACCACTGCACATATAAATAAAATAACAGCAGCAAGAAACACAAAATGATAACCTTTATTTCCAATCATTGAAGAAATAATTGCTCCGGCTATAAATGGGCCAAGCATTCCCGTGAACGAATTAATTAGCCCTAAAAAACCATTAAAAAATTGTCTAGTTTCGGGTTCAGTAACTTCAAACGTTAATAAGTTAAACGCCAAATAGTAACATCCATTTCCAATTCCTAAAATCGCTCCAATCAAAATTGTTGCTAATAATGTCTTCGTTTCGAAAAGTAAAACGACTATGTAGAATATTGCCAAAAAAGAAATACCCACCCTTAAAATGACTACTCGATCAATTGTTTTAGCTAATCTGCCTGCTATAACGAATGTAAGGGCTTGAAAAAATGCGATCGAAAATTGGTACGAAGCAATTGGTAAATAATTATTTGATTGCTTCCACAAATAAACATTTACAAATGTGCTAGATAAAGCGGTCGCTAGAGTAAACAATCCACCGACACTTAGTAAAAGAATTAAATCTTTATTTAAATCTACGTCACCTAATAAAAATTTCCACTTACTCATAATAAACTCTCCTTTGTCTCATGAACTAGTTTTCCGAGTAAATGAAAATTTATCCTTTTTTAAACATAAAAAAAAACACTACTTAAATAAATTAAGTAGTGTTCATTTTTTATAAATTATTTAGCAGCTTGGTATAATTCTTCTACTTTTTCCCAGTTAACTACATTCCAGAATGCACCAACGTAGTCAGGGCGTTTGTTTTGGTAGTTTAAGTAGTAAGCATGCTCCCAAACATCTAAACCTAAGATTGGAGTTTTACCTTCCATTAATGGTGAATCTTGGTTAGCTGTGCTAGTCACTTCTAACTCACCATTGTTTACTACTAACCATGCCCAACCAGAACCGAAACGAGTTAATGCAGCTTGAGTGAAAGCAGATTTTAACTCATCTAAGCTACCGAATTTAGCGTTAATTGCTTCAGCAACTTCTCCAACTGGAGTGCCAGTGCCTTCTGGAGTTAATAAAGTCCAGAATAAGCTATGGTTAGCATGTCCACCACCATTGTTACGTACAGCTGTACGGATACCTTCTGGAAGTGCATCTAAGTTTGAAATTAATTCTTCAATTGAAGAAGCAGCTACTTCTTTACCTTCTAAAGCAGCGTTTAAGTTTGTTACATATGTATTGTGGTGACGAGTGTGGTGAATATTCATTGTTTCTTTATCAAAGTGTGGCTCTAATGCATCATAAGCATAAGGTAATTGTGGTAATTCAAATTTTGACATTTTTTATTTCCTCCCAAAGATAATAGTGAATTTCAATTTAAAGTTATCAAATATACTGAAAGATTTCAATAGTAATGCTCAGAAAAGGGAAAGAAAGTAAAAAAGATTAATTTTTGGAAGAAAAATAAATCTGGACCGTAAGCATTAAAATCATCCTTAATTAATTTAAAAACTAAAACGAAAAAAGTCTTCAACATGATAGTTGAAGACTTTTTCACTAATTAAGGAGTAAGAGGGATTCGAACCCCCGCGGGCTGTTACACCCCTGTCGGTTTTCAAGACCGATCCCTTCAGCCGGACTTGGGTATTACTCCATAATAAAATATTGGTAGCGGCGGAGGGAGTCGAACCCACGACCTCACGGGTATGAACCGTACGCTCTAGCCAGCTGAGCTACACCGCCAAAATATATAAATGGCTCCGCAGGTAGGGTTCGAACCTACGACCACTCGGTTAACAGCCGAGTGCTCTACCACTGAGCTACTGCGGAATAATTCTTGTTGTCCTTAAGACAATATTTAATTTACCATGTTTCAAACTAGACGTCAACACTTTTTATTATTTTTTTATTATTAATTTATAATAACTATTTTTTAGTGAAAATAAATTGGTTTAAAGGGGTTTAAAGCCAAGCTTAAATACAATTCTTAAAACCATTGTCTTACTCTTCTTATTTACTCTTATCATTTTAATTAAAGTTTAATATTCAATTACCAAAAAAAGATTATAATATACAAAATAGCCCGAAAGTTACATAATAAATTTCGGGAAGTGAAATAACATTAAATAAGAAAGGATGAGTTTATGAATATATTTAAACAATTTTGGTTTAGTTTATACTCTCCAAAAACAATATCAAGATATAGACTCCAAAAAATCGGTAAAACAATCTTTTTTCTTTTCCTACTTGCAATTTTATATACTCTTCCGGGTTTCTTTTCATTTGAAAAAAACGTGAAGCTTCAGGTGAACAATGTTTCTCATTTGCTTAAAGATAATATCCACTCAATTTCTTTAAACAAAGGAGCTATATCAATTAACGATAATACGCCGTTCGAACGAAATATCGGCGATTATAAATATGCTTTTTATCCAAATGAAACAGTTATTCCTTCAAAATTAAAAAATGAACAATTTACTGTTGTTGTTTTAAAAAATAGAGTAATTATCAAAAATGATAAAGGCGAGCAAGATTTCCCTTACCCTTCATTAAAATCTAAAAAAATAAACAAAGCAGACGTTTCAAATTTTATTAAAAATATAAAAGAAGCTCTTCCAGTATTTTTAATCGCATTATTTTTCTTATTTTATTTAGGATCTTGTATCTTCATATTTATAGTTGCTACATTATTAGCGTTTTTAACAGCTTTATTTAAGTCGACTAAGCACTTACCCTTTAGACAACGCTTTGCAATGGTTTCATATAGCTTAACACTACCGACTGTTATCTATTTATTGCTAGGATTATTGAAAATCAATATACCATTCCAAACATTAATTTTTATTTTAATAACAGTTGTTATGTACACTTTAACAATTAAAAATTTACCAACTAAAAAATAATGTTTACTGAAGTGTGTTTCACACTTCTTTTTTTTTGCTAAAATATTTATTAGTCCAAGCTCCTAATAGGAATATTCGTTGTGGACAAGCATATAGTCTACAAAAGGAGTGATTATTAATGAAAAAAATAGCTTTTTTACTTGGTTCTTTATTGCTTGCATATATAATATTCTTTGATTTACAAGTAGGGACGATCCCAACTAAACATATTGCTACAGTGGCAAAAGCAACAAAATCTGAAACAAAATCTGAAACAAAATCAATCTCACTTCCAAAATATGAAAAAATTCAAGTTAAAAACGGTGACACTGTTTTAGGAATTATCGAAGACCTTAACCCCGATTTTAACCAGCCAATTAGCCAAATTACAAAAGATTTTAGTGCATTAAACAATGGTCTTTCACCTACTAAAATTCAAAGTGGAAAATCATATAAATTCCCAATTTACTCTCCACAAAAATAAAATTTGTGATATATTTCTTTAGAACCAGTTGATAAAATGAGTAATCATGAAGAAAATATGATAATGTAGATTTATACAAAATAGAAATAAAGTTATTTTTGAAGGAGCGAGTTACTCGTGAACGAAATTACACATAGAAGTAAAACACGTGCAGTTAAAGTAGGTAATGTGGTTGTTGGTGGAGCAAATGAAATTTCGATCCAAAGTATGACTACAACAAAAACACACGATGTTGAAGCAACAGTTGCAGAAATTAAACGACTTGAAGAAGCTGGATGTCAGATTGTTCGAGTGGCAGTACCAGACGAAAGAGCTGCAAATGCAATCGCTGATATTAAAAAACAAATTAACATACCACTTGTTGCAGATATACACTTTGATTATAAATTAGCCTTAAAAGCAATTGAAGGCGGAGTAGATAAAATAAGAATTAATCCAGGTAATATCGGTCGTAAAGAAAAGGTTGAAGCAGTAGTAAATGCTGCTAAAGCTAAAGGAATTCCGATTCGTATCGGTGTTAATGCTGGTTCATTAGAAAAACGAATCTTAGAGAAATATGGTTACCCAACTGCTGATGGAATGGTTGAAAGTGCATTACATCATATTAAAATCCTTGAAGATTTAGATTTCCATGACATCATCGTTTCGATGAAAGCATCAGATGTAAACCTAGCAATTGAAGCTTATGAAAAAGCTTCAAAAGCATTCGATTATCCTTTACATTTAGGTATTACTGAATCAGGTACTTTGTTTGCTGGTACTGTTAAGAGTGCCGCTGGTTTAGGTGCGATCATTAGTAAAGGGATCGGAAATACAATGCGTATCTCATTAAGCGCAGATCCAGTTGAAGAAGTAAAAGTTGCAAGAGAATTACTTAAATCTTTCGGTTTATCATCAAATGCTGCGACATTAATTTCATGTCCTACATGTGGTCGAATTGAAATTGACTTAATTAGTATTGCGAATGATGTTGAAGAATACATTTCAACATTAAAAGTACCAATTAAAGTTGCCGTTCTTGGATGTGCAGTAAACGGTCCTGGTGAAGCACGTGAAGCAGATATCGGTATTGCTGGAGCTCGTGGTGAAGGATTACTATTCCGTCACGGGGAAATCGTACGTAAAGTACCAGAAGCAACAATGGTTGAAGAACTAAAACGCGAAATCGACATCATTGCCAAAGAAAAACTAGCTGAACTAGAAGCAGCAAAAGGTTAATAATAACAAAAAGGTTAAGGACATTGCTCCTTAACCTTTTTTATACTTTTCTAATCTTGTCAGATCGAATAATCTTGAGGAATAAATACCTTCAATTCATTTGGACGGACAAATACCCTTTCTCCAAGTTGAATATTTAGCTCGTAAAATAATTCGTTCATGAGTTCAATTTCAACATAATCATTTGTATCCTCTCGTAGAACCTCCACATATACGATTGGTCCTACAGCATGAATATGGGTTACGATTGCACTGATCGACGTTTGATTTGTTTCAAACTTTTCGATTGTAATTTGATGAGGACGAACATAACCGGTAACCTCATTATGTTCTTTATGTTCATGTTCAACTAATTCTGGTAACGGAATTTCTAATCCTCCACTTATTAAGCTTCCTTTATTTATCCTTCCATGAAATAAATTTACTTTGCCAAGAAAATCATAAACAAACGGACTTGCTGGTGTATGGTAAACTTCCTCAGGTGTTCCGATTTGTTCAATCGTCCCGCCATTCATAATGACAACTCGATCTGCAACTTCAAGTGCTTCCTCTTGATCATGCGTTACAAATATACTCGTAATATGAATTTCATCATGGAGTTTACGTAACCACCTTCTTAAATCCTTTCTCACTTTTGCATCCAATGCCCCAAATGGTTCATCTAATAATAATACACTTGGTTCTACAGCCAATGCTCTTGCTAATGCAACACGTTGTCTTTGGCCACCAGATAATTGAGAAGGAAATCGATTTGCAAAGCTTTCTAATTTTACTAAAGATAGTAATTCCATCACTTTCTCATTAATTTTTCTTTTTAAAGGACGTGTAGCTCTTGGTCTAACCTTCAAACCAAAAGCAATATTTTCAAAAACAGTCATGTGCTGAAATAAAGCATAATGCTGGAATACAAACCCTACATTTCTTTCTTTCACTTGCACATTTGCTACATCCTGATCTTCAAAAAATATTTCACCCAAATCTGGATTTTCTAAACCGGCAATGATTCGCAACAATGTTGTTTTACCAGACCCAGATGGACCTAATAAAGCAACTAATTCCCCTTTTTTAATATTTAAATCAATTCCTTTTAAGGCATTTTCATTTTCATAACTTTTCATTACATTTGAAACTTTAATTGACATACAATCCTCTCCTATTGTTTCTCTTCCTTTAGAACTTTCCATTCAATAATATTTTTAATAACTAATGTCAGAATCGCAAAAATGGACATGAGTGACGCAACTGTATATGCTTGTGGAAATTGGTACTCATTATATAAATTTTCAATTTGAAGTGGCATTGTAATTGTTTCGCCGCGAATATGTCCAGATACAACAGATACAGCACCAAATTCTCCAACCGCTCTTGCATTGCATAATATAACGCCATACAAAAGTCCCCATTTAATTTTCGGAAGTGTCACCTTCCAAAAAATATGCCATCCGTTCGCACCCAAAGTTAGCGCAGCCTCTTCTTCAGCACTGCCTGTTGCCTGCATAACCGCAATTAATTCTTTCGCAACAAAAGGCAAAGTGACAAAAATTGTTGCTAAAACAATTCCAGGTGTTGAAAAAATGATTTTCAAATTATGTTCCTTTAACCAACCACCAAAAATCCCATTATTCGGACTAAATAATAGAACAAATAAAAATCCTGCTACAACTGGCGACACTGCAAAAGGTAGTTCAATTAAAGTTACTAATATATTTTTTCCTTTAAAATTAAATTTCGTTGTAGCCCACGCAATCGAAACACCAAAAATTGCATTAAGCGGTAACGTAATAATCGTTACCAAAAACGTCAATTTAATTGCTGCTAACGTCTCATCATTTACAATCGCTTCTTTATAAACTCCAAAACCATCTTGTAAAGCCTTTATAAAAATTGAAACTAATGGAAGAAATAAAAATAACGCTAAAAAAAGTATGACAATACTAATTAACATGATCTGAATCGTATTGCCGTTCAATTTTGCTCTTTTATCAGTATTAGCATTCACTTCTAGTTCTCTCACAATCTTAAATTCTCTTTCCATTCTTAACCCTTACCCCCTTGAACAAAAGCACGATTTGCGTATCTTTGAAAAATACTAATGATCAATAAGAGTAAAAAAGAAGTTACTAATAACACAACAGCAAGTGCGGTTGCACCCGAGTAATCATATTGCTCTAATTTTGTCATAATTAACAAGGGTGTAATTTCAGTCTTCATTGGCATATTTCCCGAAATAAACACGACAGACCCATACTCACCTAAGGATCTTGCGAATGCTAAAGAAAATCCAGTCAATAATGCTGGTAAAATCCCCGGAAAAATTACTTTCCAAAAAATTTGAAAACGGTTTGCACCTAGACTTGCTGCTGCTTCCTCAACATCTTTTTGAAAATTTTCAAGAACAGGTTGAACCATCCTAACTACAAATGGTAACCCGATAAATGTAAGAGCTATAATAATCCCAAGTGGTGTATAAGCTATTTTGAAAGAGAAAAATTTACCAACCCAACCATCAGGAGAATACAATGTAGTTAAAGTAATACCAGCAACTGCAGTCGGTAATGCAAAAGGTAAATCAATGAATGCATCTACAATTCGTTTACCAGGAAAACGATAACGTACAAGCACCCAAGCTACTAATAAACCAAAAACAGCGTTAATAATCGCAGCAATAAAGGCAGTTCCAAAACTTACTTTATAAGACATTAGTACTCTATGTTCACTAACAATTTTTATAAATTTTGACCAACCTATATCGAAAGAATGCAAAAACAGCACCGATACCGGAAGAAAAATAAAAAAACTTATATATAATATTGAAAATCCAAATGTTAATCCAAATCCAGGTAGGATTCTTTTCTGCTTCTTAAACAAATTTTGTCAATCCTCCTTAAAATAAAAATCAAATAAAGAAGACTTGGCTTAAGCTCTAGTAAAACGCCCAATAAAGTCCAATGTCCTCTTTATTTTCCACTTACGTGATTATTGATAAATTTGGTCAAATACTCCACCATCATCAAAATGCTTCGATTGAGCTTTACCCCATCCTCCGAAATCTTTATCAATTGTTAACAGTGGCAGGCTAGGATATTGTTCACTATATTTAGCTAGTATCTCTTTATCTCTTGGACGATAATAATTTTCGGCGATGATCTTTTGACCTTCTTTGCTATAAAGATAAGATAAGTACGCCTTTGCTACTTCTTCGGTTTTCTTTTCCTTCACATTTTTATCTACAACCGCAACAGGTGGCTCAGCTAGAATACTAATCGAAGGATATACAATTTTATATTTCCCCTCACCTAATTCCTTCTCTGAAAGTAATGCTTCATTTTCCCATGCAATTAACACATCTCCAATTCCTTTTTCAACAAATGTAGTTGTTGAACCACGTGCGCCAGTATCTAATACTGGAACGTTTTTATATAATTTCTTCATAAACGCTTTTACTTTTTTCTCATCGCCATTATATTTTTTGTCTGCATAGCCCCAAGCAGCTAAATAATTCCACCTTGCACCACCCGAAGTTTTTGGATTTGGAGTAATGACTTGAACTCCTTTTTTCGTTAAATCATCCCAATCCTTAATATTCTTCGGATTTCCTTTCCTTACTAAAAAAACAATTGTTGATGTATAAGGAGTTGAATTGTATTTAAATTCTTTTTGCCAATTAGGGGATATTAGTTTTGCCTTTTCATTGATCGAATCAATATCATATCCAAGAGCTAGTGTAACTACATCAGCATCTAAACCGTCGATTACTGCTCTAGCTTGCTTTCCAGAACCACCATGAGACTGCTTAATTGTTACAGTTTGGTGATGTTCTTTTTCCCAATATTTACTAAAAGCTTTATTATAATTTTCATATAATTCACGAGTTGGATCATAAGAAACATTTAACAATTCCACTTTTTTATTTGCCGCTTCAGTATTAGTAGCCTCAGATTTATCATCCTTCAAGGTCGCATACAATACTCCCGAAACTGCTAATACAACAACTACCGAACTAATAACCCATTTCTTTGCCCCCACAATAATCTGCCCCTCTCAATTTCAATTTTCCGATTTTTATTTGTACCCACCTCTACACTTCAACACATTAAAATCTCCCCTTTAAGGCACAAATGTAAAGAAAACTCGTCGATTGCCTAGCCTTTTAGGCGAAGGCAGAGACGTAGTTGCACTTATACTTTATTCCTATAATTGGCCACTACGCCGAGTACTCCTCATCGCTGCCAATTTATCCTTTTTAAAGTGCAAAAAGACCCTTAACTAATGAAAATAGTTAAGGGCCTTTGGTCTTCCAATCAGCCATATTGATTTTTTATATAAGCTTAATAATAAACACACTATTCCTATGTGTCAACTATGATTTTAGAAAATTTTAAATTATTTCTCTTATTTTTCACTTTTTATACAATCCTCATTGTATACTCATTATATTTACTATTTACATTAAATTTTATGGAGGATTTCATGCTAATTGAGTCATATTTTAAACACATCCGTTTAAATAAACCCCAAACAATTTCATATTCCTCATTAAAACAAATTCATAAACACCACTTACTTTCAATACCATTTGAAAATATCGATATTATTTCTCAAATACCGCTCTCAATGAATCCTTCTGAAATTATGAAAAAAATAGCAAATGGTAAGCGTGGTGGGATTTGTTTTGAAACGAATTCATTACTTTTTTCAGTTCTACAGGAATTAGGTTTCAATGTATCATTTATTTCAACTAAATTTTGGAATGAAGAAAAACAGTGTTGGAATCCCGAATTTTCACATTTATCAATATTAGTCAAAATTGACGATCAAAACTATCTCGCAGACGTAGGAATTGGTGGCGGTTTTTTAGAACCACTCTTGTTTCGTGACCATTATGAATACTCAGATTCAAATGGATCCTATCGAATGATTAAACAAGACGATTCGAATTTCATACTTCAAAAATTCAGTGAAATTTGGAAGGATTTACTTTTCATTTCAACTATCCCAAAACAACTCCAACAATTCGAAGAACAATTTCTATACTTCCAAACTAGTAATGAAACAATTTTCACCCAATATAAAATCGTCAACTTATTAACGAAAGAAGGAAGAATTTCATTATCAGATCACCAATTAAAAGTAACGAAAAATCATAGAATCTGTCTAACTGAAATAAAAAGTCAAATTGAGTGGCAATCCATTTTTAATAATCTATTTAATCAAAAAGCAGAAATAAAAGGTTAAACGATTTTGCCATACCTGAATATTTACCTTTTACTCCCTTTACTCCTAAAACTTCTAATAAATTAGTTAATTTTGCACAAATTAACTGTAATCGAAGTGAAGGGAGCAAATAAATTGAAAAATCGCGAAAAGCAAAACAGCAATATAAGAGAAAGAAGAGAAGATGAAATAAATAATATAAATCAGAGCCAAAAAAATAACCAACCACTTCCTCAGGCAAAGGATATTGAAGAAATAGAATATTAAATAAAAATAAACCTTCTTTTTTAGAAGGTTTTATTATGTAGACAAAATACTAAAATTTGATTTTCAGACTGATTGCAAGCGCTTGTCTTTCGAGGCGCGAAGCCTGGTGAGGAGCGGAGTTACCTTAAACGGTAATGAGCACCGCAGACAGGCGAAGCAACGAAGAAAGCGAGCGTTTGTCAACAGTCTGAAACCTTCTAATTTAGAAGGTTTACTTTTTGTCATCTCATTTTACTAATCATATGAATCACTTCTTCTACTATATAAGGCACTTCTTCAAAAGCATTTCTAATATGTAATCTCTCCGTTAACTTATGGGCATCTTTTCCGAACGGTCCGATATTTAATACAGGCGCATTTAATTTTTCCATTAAACTAAAAGGTAAATTATAACTATCTCCCCATACAGGTGTGTTCAACTCGAATGCCGTCCATCCGCCAGTCGAATCGCTGTAATTAACATAACTTAAGTCGCTTATTCCATTAAAATAGTGAATACGTTTTACAGGTAAATTAAACTGGTTATTAGCAAGCTCAGAAGAAAATTTAATACACTGCTCTACCAACTCATCTTCAGTAGAATTTATTGCTGGATAGTAAGGTGGCGCAAATAATATGATAATAGCAGGTGCAAGCTCCTGACATTCAATCATTAAATTGTCTGCAATTCTAAAGGACTTCTCACGATCATCCCACTCACTGTGCGAATGAATTTCTTTTTTTAGGTTCAACACATATTCTTCGCCGAGCTTTTTTATTGCATATTGCTGCAAGTCTGTATATTGGATAACTTTTACTTTTCCAATTGGATTTACGTTATGTCTTTTACAAATATTTTCATATTCAAAATTACATTCTTCAGCAGCTTCATGTGCTATTTTTTCGAATAAATTAAAAACCTCAGAAGCATTTCTTTTCATTAAAAACACATTGTATAGCGCACATGAACGAAAAGGTGTTTGAGTCGAATACTCTAACCTCAAGTCCTTCTGCTGTAGTGTAACTGGTAACGGAGTCTTCTCACCAAAATCAGTCTCTTGAAATTCCTCATTCCACTCCATTTTTCTAGTTAAAAAAGATGCAATATATGGAGATGTTATCCCACTTAATGGTTCCCCAGCATGAGTTTCTTTTCCATAAAATAATGCTGCTGGCATTATTTTACCAATTGTACCAGAGTAAATATAATACTTTGGATCTCCTGGTTCTTGTGAGAATACGGGCTCACCATTTAAAAATAACTTAATATTCAAATCATATTCTTCCTGTAGATTGACAAGTGTTGAGACTGCGTCACGCATTCCAGCCGAATTTACCTCTTCATCAGGAACAGTTAATAATAAAAGATTAATTGGCCATTCCTCAATACTAGCTTTCTCAATAAGACTCATATGCATCGCAAGTCCCATTTTCATATCCATCGAACCACGACCAAATATATATTCACCAGAATTCAAATCATTTTGAACTTCTTTCGAAAATTCATTTAGCCGTTCATGAAAAGCATTTGTTAAATCCTCAATTTTTGTAGACAGATGTTCAAGCTCACCATATTCTTCTGTATTTACCGTATCAAAATGACTGATCAGACAAATGGTATCTTTTATATCTGGCCTTTTATACAATGCAGTTAAAAATTTCCGACCTTTATCTGAATCATGTAACTTCAGTTGATGTGGTAGGTCTTTAAAATATTGCAAACCAGATAGCTTGTTAAATAAATTAATTGGAAATTGCCGTTCCCCATCTGTTAACGTTATACTTTTCCAACTAACTAGCTCTGTAAGTAATGTTTTCAAGTTTTCAGGTGAATTCCATAGCATCTTATTCATATCTGTCCCCCATAATCATTCTGTAGTTTAAGTTTCAATATCTCTAAGATTGTTAATAGGTAATTCGATCAATATCTCACCTATTCTAGAAATGTAACTTAATACCTTTTTTTAATAGTAGAAACGATAAAAAATAAAAAACCATCTATTACTAGATGGAAAAAATTAAAAGCAGTATATTGTCAGAGTAGTCCTTAAAACTTAATCTAATTACGAGCGCTTGGCAGGCTGTCTGACGCTTAATATTGAGCACCATTTATATTCCATACAATAAAAGTACACACAAAAATTAGTCCAAATAAGAACATCAATATAAATCCCGATAATTTTGCTAACCCTTTTTCTTCTTTTATAATTGCTATTACACCTGTAATTAAGCTTGCAAAAAGACAAATATAATAAATATAAAATGATAAAACTTTTATTGTATTTAAAGTTTCGATTGTAAATGCAAAAATTGCACTTATTAAACTCCCCAAAACAAAAAAGTATGCTAACTTACCAATTTTTTGGCTAAACTTTATTACGCCATTTGTAATAATTCCAAAACAACTAATTAAGGAAAGCCAAAAAATTCCTTCTAAGATTCTTCTACTAACAATTGGCAATGGCTTAGCAAAATGTCCTATTAATGAAATAAATATGACAAACAATAATATGAAGACATTTCTTCTATATTTTTTGAGCTCCTGCAAACCACTCAGCCTCCTAGGCTATAAGTTTATTAAACATCTTGCCCCAATGCATACTATTCAACAATAGAGACAATTCCCCTCTATTTAACAGATAAATTAATAAAAAAAAAAGAACAAAAGTTCCCGTTTCATGTCGAAAAACTTTTATAAAGCCCACATTGCAAACGTATGTTCTTTATTTTATAATTTAGATATGGATAGAATAGAATATGGTACTGGATAGACAGGCGTTCAGAATATTTGAGTCATATTTCTTTCAAATTAAGGAGTGAAGTGGACATGTCATTAGAATTAATCCCTTATTTAATCATGGATGGAAATGCTCAAGAAGCAATCAATTTTTATGAAAAAGCACTTGATGCAAAGGTATTATTTAGTCAAACTTATGGAGAAGTTGGAGACGATTCAGAAGGAAAAATACCGTCTGATGCTAAGAATTTAATTATGCACGCAACGATCCAAATCGGAAAATCCGTATTAATGCTTTCAGATACTTATCCTGGTTACCCGTTCCAAAGTGGAAACCAAGTAACAATTTGTATTTCCACAAATGAAATTGAAATTTCAAAACGATTTTTTGAAGGCCTTTCAGAAGGTGGCGAAGTAGAATTACCTTTACAAGATACTGGATTTAGCCCATGTTACGGTAAAGTAGTAGACAAATTTGGCGTACTATTCCAAGTATTTACACACCCTGCTGGACAGCAATAATCTTATTATTAATTCCTCACCTATTCTTGAATACATTGCTTGTTTAATTTTACATATTTCTAAACTTCCAGGTACCAAAAAATTAAAATTTTTAGTTAGAAATTTATACATAATTTACAACAAAAAAACGACTCGGCAAAATATGTCTGAGTCGTTTTGATAAATTATATTCTTCTTTGGATATACCTTACAACGTTCGTAACTAATTTTCTTGGCATAAATCGAACAGAATTTGCTAGTATTTTATTCGTCATTCCTGGAATCACAATTGTTTTTCCACCTCTAAATCCCTTATATGCTACTTTAGCAACATCTTTTACATTCCCAACGCCACTTTGGAATAAATTTGATTCATGCATATTAGCACGTTTTCCAAAATTAGTTTCTGTTGCACCAGGACAAACAGCCGTTACATTAACATTTGTTCCTTTCAGTTCATTGGAAAGTGCTTCAGTAAAAGAAAGAACATAAGACTTTGTAGCATAATAAACAGCCATTAATGGTCCGGGTTGAAATGCTGCAGTGGATGCAATATTCATTACTCCACCTTTATTTCTTTCAATCATCCCTTTTAAAAACAGTTTTGTAAGATGTGTAACTGTACGTATATTTAAATCAATCATGTTTAACTCTTCGTCTAAACTTGTAGTTGCAAACTCCCCAAATAATCCAAACCCAGCATTATTCACTAAATAATCAATTTGTATATTTTTAGCATTTAGTTCCTTTTGTAAAGAAACTATTTCCTCTTCCTTAGATAAATCCTTTGAAAATAGTTGAATCTTTACTTTCGACATTGATTCAATTTCACTTTTTACTTTCATTAAATTATCAATCGATCTTGCTACTAAAACTAAATCGAATCCATCTTTTGCAAATAAAATAGCTAATTCTTTACCAATTCCTCCAGATGCCCCTGTAATTAATACGGTCTCGTTTGTCTTCATCATTTTTTCTCCTTACTGTTCACACTTATATTATTTATCGATTAATCCTAATTGAGATTATATGTTTAAACATTTAAACATATTGGATGAAACTTACTATACCTTATAAAAGATAAAAAGACAATCATATATTGCCCTGAGAATGTTAAAATAAGCAAGCATGCTTAACTTATTTCACAAGTTTCTTTTCAATCTGCTCTGTTAAAGCAGATTCTTGATTTTCTTTTGAAACTAAATGGCAGTAGATAACACAATAACTGATTATTTATATTATCTTAAATTAGGAGTGAACTATAATCAATACGATTATAAGAATAACAGGAATTGCTTTATTTATTATAAGTATACAAGTTTTAATTAGGGGTATTGTTCCTAGGTTCAATAGCGATCAGTTTAAATTCAAATTTATTTTATCACTAGTTCCAGATCAGTATGCTTTATTAGCTTATATCATTATCCTCATTATTGGCCTTTTCCTTATAACTATTACAAAAAAATTTGATAATGAGTAAAAGGATTATCAAAGCAAGGTAAAGTTATTGAACTAACTCATTGATTTAGTTATATAAGATATTAGGAGTGAGTTGGAAGAAATGGATATGATAATTAAGGAAATAAATGAACTTTTTCTGACCTTAAATTTTAATAAAATAGTGATTAATGATATAGAAAACTTTGAATTCAATGGCGAGTATTATATGCTAACAAATTCTGGAAGTAACTACTATCTAGAATGTGTGTGCATTATCATTAGAAGAAGCTATGAGGATTTGGAGGCATATTCTTCAAAACTATATTCATTTGATGAATTAAAAGTAAATATTAAGAATGATATTACGAAACTCTTATTCAAATAATGCAATGCATTGGTTAAAGATCACGAGTTGTTCACAGCTCGTTTTTTTATTCAACAAAATGGCAGATTAGTACAATAAGGAATTTGCAAACTTATAGTTAAAAATGGAAAAATATATTAATGTTAGTAGTATCATCTTAGGAAAATCTTCTTAGTGAATATAATAAATTGAGTAACTAAAGGAGAATAAAAATGAAAAAAATTCTTTTGTTTTCAGTAAGTTTTATCATATTATTTGTTGCTTTAAATGTATTCTCAGGTATGCTTTTAACGGTATTTTATCAGCCTGATATAGCTAATCAATGGAGTAATATTTCAAAATTGCCAAATGAGGTTGTTTTTGTGGAAAATTCATCTGTATCTCCATTCATTATTACAATGTTATCGGTTATTATCGCATTTGTTATACAAAACCGTTTTGCTAATGCTAATTAAAATATAATTGAGTTAACTAACTAATGCGATTCTTCAATAACGAAGGAACGTTTAATGAACTACTTCATATGTCCATAAATCATCTTTCATAGTTCTTAATGAAGTAATGAAACTACCTTTTTTCTTTATTTCAGTAGGAGAGATCACGAGTTGCTAACAGCTCGTTTTTTTTATGCAACAAAATGGCAGATTAGTTAAATAAGGATTTCGCTAAAAATAGTAGTTCTTTTTCTTCATGTAATAGGAAAATATCTTCCAATTGATTCATCTTTAGGTTCGTAGAAGGATGTTGTATTGCTTGAGTGGAATGTAACTTTAGAAAATAATTAAAAAAAGGAGATTTATATGAGGAAAATTTTAATGATGTTTTGTTGTACACTACTTTTATTTGGTTGTTCGATGAACTCGAAAACAGAAAGTAAAGCTAGTCAAACTGTTGCAATTGTTGCCGTTACGTCAGTTAACACAATTGTTTATACCTCAAAAGAAAACAGTGACCAATTAAAAGAAATTGAAAAAGGGTTTGACGCAAAAAAGGTGCAATCTGGACAAAACGAAACCCCAACGACTGATTTAACTCTCTCGTTTATCAATGATTCGGGTAAAAAAGTGGAATACAATGTGAACTACAAACAAAATTTAGTAACTGCTTTAGGTGGAAAAGTATACAAACTTGATTCTAAGACAATCCAATCTCTTCAAGAACAGTTTATGAATTAATTATGTTCAACTAACGCAGTGCATTATTTGATAAACGTGATCGACGATTTTGTCGGTCCTTTTTTATTGAACAAAATGGCAGATTAGTTCAATAAGAAAAAGAAAATTTTCACTATGGTATATCATTTCAGGACTAATTAATTGGTATAATCATATAGAATTAATTTTAATTAAAATACAATTTAATAAAGGGGTTCAATATGACTAAAATGAATTTACCGTATGGAGTAACAGGGGGATATTACATGCCTGGAGAGGATCCTGAGCCACCCTCAATAAATAAGTTCGATTTTTATGAAAGATGTAAAAAAATAGCATTAAAAAAACATATACAATATGAGATATTAAGATATTTAGAAGAAGATTGTAATAATTTCTATGCAGTAAAGTTTTTCTTTCTACCCCAACCTATATATGCAGTTGTAAATGCGGCACATCCATTTATAGCATTTTGTCTTGATGATGAATACAGTAAATTTGGAAACTCATTCCCATTGTATTTTATCGACTATGAAGAGTTGGCAGAAGAGTTTTCGGGGTATACAGTTATGAAAGTAATTGAATTGAACAAGCAATTTAATATTGAAGAACATGAGGAGTTAAGAAATATTCGTACTATTAAAGAACAAGTCAAATATTGGAACCCTATAACAATTGGTGATGTAATGTTTAATTATTGGGATTAATCTTGGTATCGCCTTTAAATTTCGTATAAATCAATTTAAATAAAGCTTTTTCTTGTTCAACTAAAGCATGCGTTAGCTTAACAAGCCACAGTAAAAAGTCGGTTCCTTAGCGCACAGGAATTCGACTTTTTTTAGATTGGAATTTACTTAGCGTCTGTTTCCCGTGTTTTGTTGGTAGGACCCGGGTACAGACAACAAGTCGGAAAAATAGTACGTTAAGGCTACAAGCTTTAATATGAAAGGAAAGTACCGTTAACGAGTGTTTTGGAACTAAAAACTAGTTAGTTTAAAATGTACCCAAAATCGCTAGTTTTTAGTTCCTAAACCTATTCCCCAAAAACAAAGTTCCATCAAAACAAATCAAAAACCTTTTTGAAAGTCTTTAGAGAACTCAAAAACAGTCCATTTCCTTCTTAAAATTTGCATAGGATACAAAAATTCCAAAATGATGGCGGCACCACTTCAAGATTTGGAACAACAATACCTGATCCTTGAAATACTATATTATTCTTTTGAGATTTCTGTATCTTTTTTTGAGTATTCATTAAAATTTACATGTTCCATCTGAACAATAATCATCGTGCGACGACTTTAATTTATACTTTTCAACCTTAGCATTCGCGTACTCTTCTTTCCAAACCCGTTGTAATATTTCTAAAAATACTTGGCTAGGTTGTGCTCCAGAGATGGCATATTTATCATTCACTACGAAAAAGGGCAAGCCCTGAATCCCAATTTTTGATCCCTCGGCTCTATCAGCTGCAATATTCTTGCTATATTTATTATTTGCTAAAACATTCAAAGCTTCGTTGGCATCAAGACCTATCTCACTTGTAAGTCGAGCAAGTGTTGCATGGTCACCGATATCTAGTGAATCCGTGAAGTGAGCTTTCATAATACGCTCCATAAACTCCTGCATCTTCCCATTCTTTTTTGCATAATAAGAAAGGAGAAGCGCATCATATGAATTCGTAGGAATCATTGTATCAAATTGATAATCTAACCCAACCTCTTTCGCTTTCTGTATAAATTGATTGTTCAATGCTTTTGCTTTTTCATATGGGATACCATGCTTGGATGATAATACTTGATGGATATCCATTCCTGTATTTTTTTTCGCATATGGATCTAATTGAAAACTACGCAATACGACTTCTACCTCTTCTTTGTGTTTAAACTGTTCTAACCCTATTTCAAATTGACGTTTGCCAATATAATAAAATGGGCAAACATAGTCCGACCATATCTCAATTTTCATTTTGAATGCTCCCTTTTAAGCTGATTTAATTATTATAGACAATGGGCATTCTTCTGATCAATTGGCTTTGTCGAGCAGCAGTATACATGAATTTCGCCACATTTTCCCTAGAGACGGACATTTTACCTGGCTGATCGCCGAATGAATAATCATAAGATTGCCCTTTGTATTTGACATTAGGATTAATAATTCGAACGACTGTCCAATCCAGGTTCGAATGTTTAATAATTCCTTCCAGCTTTTTCATTTCGACATAACCGTTTGGCAAAAAGATCTTGGCCAATATTCCCGGCACCACCGTCGATAAGTTTTTCTTATCGTCTTCAGATTGCAAGGCCGGTGTCGCGAGCGTAATCAACCTTTTTTTATTGAACTTCTTCATCGCTTTGACAATCAGGTCATGTCCATCGGCGACCGGCGTTCCTTTAAGCTTTCGCGACATATCAGACGGAGGTCCTAAGGCGCTGATCACGACATCCGCTTCCTCAACTGCCGTTTCAATGGCTGAAGCGTTCGAGAGTTCCCCCGTTACAAGCCTCAAATTGGAATGATTTAGCTTTATTTTCTCAGGGTTTCTAACATATGCCGTAACGAAATCTCCGTTGTCTAATGCAAATCGCGTTAAAAGTTGACCGATTGCACCGCTTGCACCAAAAATAGTGATGTTCATGGTCTTCTGCCTCCTTGTGTTATGGTGTCTTGAATAAAATCCTTCCATTTCTGTGCCTCGATTAGCGTAGCCGTTTCTCACATCAAAAACGGCTACCTTTTTGGTGATTGATGACGGATTTATACCCGAGATGATTGATTTTTAATCTACCCGATTCATACTTTATCTTCCGTAATAAATTCTTCGACTCGATCTCTTTTGGTGTACATGTCGTACCAAATTTCGGCGATTTTGTCTTGAACTCCCGAATTCGGCTGCATCCAGATTCCGATCGAAATGTGCCCTGCATAAATACCTTTGTCGTTTAATTCACTGTTCAAATTGAAGATATAATTACGAAGACCCGAAACTGCAATTCCGACATTGCCCATCATTGGTACTGGATTGATTGCGGCTCCACCTGTCGTAAATAACAGAGCTCCACTTTGTTTATCCAACATATCCGGAAGCACTTCTCGAATACTCGATATCGCACCTAAAACGTTGAATTGAAATTGGTATAGCGCATTTTCTTCTGTTACATCTAATGCGGTTGTTACTGTATCGATACTTGGAGTTGGACTGTATTCAACCACATCAATAAATCCGTATTTCTCTTTGATCGTTGCGAAAGCTAAACTAATTTGGGCTTTATTTAATATATCAGCTTGAAATGATGCTGCTTCAATGCCTAATTGTTCTAGTTCAATAACCAGTTGGTTCAACTTTTCTTCATTCCGGGCTATAAGCGCTACACGAAATCCGTTTTTTCCGAACTTCTTCGCAATAGACATTCCTAATCCTGGTCCTGCCCCAACAATTACAATATTTTTCATAATATAATTCCCTCCATAACTTCTTAGCTAATTATTTTTTCTAAGAGAGTTCATTTGATACAATAGGTACTACTTTATTTATTAAGAACCAATCGCATTTTCAATCTTTTGGGTATGATTCTGAATGATCACAACAATTTTCTTGATCAAAACCATTCCACAAAAACATGTGTTATTTAAGCAACGCGCGTTGTATAGTTGATGATAAGATGAAAAAGAACTATTAACAACCACCAAAATGGCTAATATGTTGTTTACACAACACTTCTATTGTATTGTCGTTTTTAAACACCATTGTGTAGCCTAAAAAGGAGAAGAAAAAATTGATTATGCCAAAAAAAGATCCGAGAATACTTCGTACTAGACAATTGATTGTAGACTCTTTTATTTCGTTAGCTAGTGAAAAAGATTTCAACAATATAACGGTACGTGATATCACTGAAAAGGCTGCTATTAACCGCGCTACATTTTATGCGCACTTTGACGATAAATTTGATTTATTACATTCCACCATCACCAATACTTTTACAGACAAATTGAAAAAAGGACTAAATGGTCACGAGGGATTCAATGAAGAAGTCATTACAAATATTTTTCTAGCCATGTGTGATCACCATAAAGAGTTAAGCGACTTATGTCCTAAAGGTTATAATTCTTTAGGAACTATTATAGAAAGTAAAATAAAAGAAGAGTTACAAAAGCTAATAGCTGATTTTGTGCTAAAAGGCACTAAAAATACCATTGTATTAGAGGATAAACATTTGGTAACGACCCTATCTACTATACTGAGTTGGAGTATATACGGAGCTACATACTCATGGAATAAGGATGGAAGACCTATTTCACCAGAAGAGCTAGTGACTAAGACCCTACCTATATTTAAAAATGGCATGAGTAAGTATTTCTTTTAATAAAACTTATGTTAAATATCAATTCTTTTTGGGGTTCAGCCGCATGTCCATCAAGGTAACGATAGAGAAAAGATATCCCAAATAAGATCGGGCTGTTTTCCATGAGCTTCAAATAACCAACCAGAATTTTAGGCATACTTAAATAAGCCTTCAGACATTACATTTTTTTCTATGCAATAGTTTGAAGTCTTTGTTTATGCCCATATACTACACCCAGGATGTCAAACACCGTTTTCTTCTCATACCGATGGAACTTGCGCCCATTCTTTTCGATCATTTGAAAATGTCGATGAAAAACTTGTCCGACATCCTGTGTTAAGGGGTGCAGTCTACAGGAAGATTCTTTTTTTGATGCTTCTTAACTAACAAATGCGAAATTAGGTTTTTTCATTAATTCAAAAATACTTATAAGTATTTATCAACAATCACTTTCATATGGTGTAACTCGTGCCCGGCAATGCCATAAGCAATGGTACTTAACGAAACAGGCTTGTTCATTACAGTTCCATTACGATTCCACGCTGCATCATCAATTGTGGAAATAAGGTTTAACGTGTTGGAGCGTACCGTATCTAAACCTGCTAGTAGTTTCTCCCAGGATAATTTGTTGAAGTTTGCCGCAGAAACGTATTGATCTTGATCCATTGCTGGGAGTGGTTCACTTTCATTTCGTGCAATGGCAAGCATTCGATACGACATAACACGTTCCGAGTCTGTCATATGCCCAATCACTTCTTTTAAAGTCCATTTTCCTGGTGCATATGCCTTCCTTGCTGACTCCTCTGATACGCTGCTTAAGAGGGTAATGGTCTTAGTTCGTTGCTTACTAAGTATTTCTATAATATCTCCCTCTGGTACAAGACTAACATACCTATCATTCTCTGGATTTTCAATAGATAATGGTCGTGGACGCACAAGAATCCTCCTTATCGGAATAATTAATTATGGTTCTAGGCAAATTATATTCGTCTGACAAGAAGATATTTCCATTATTTTTGATAACTACTAATACTATCATTTTATTGCTTCTTTATGCTCATATTTGAATAACTTTGTTTTTGTTAGACCTTTAGGAAGGTTAGCCATGTTCATTCGGGATGGTTCAACGGCTAATTATAATGTGTCTAGACTACGGATGGTTCCATCTTGATCCACAGGAAGTATTGTAATTTTTAATGCATAACTAAGTTTTTCTTCTAGACCTTTTAAGCAGACAGTCCTATTAGTCGTCACGATTTTAGAAATAACATTCCTCTTTTTATGAAAGGGACTAAAAGGAGAATTCATGAAATCAGGTACATTTTTCTTAATAATGAAAAATGTACCTGTTTTTTACTTTCTATTTTTTGACTTGAAACAGTCCTGAAGGAAGTTGTGCATCCCAATTTTCTGGGATATCTAAACGTAGAGCATGAGCAACGACGGCAGCAGTATCTATATTTTCTACATCCGACAATACGGTGCCAGGCTTTAGAGACTTTCCTTTAGCAGTCCAGAAAATGGTCTGTTCTTCTGGGGAGGAACCACCATGACCATAACCTTTCCCTCCATGATCCGCTGTGATGATAATTAGAGTATCTTCTATCAGTCCTTCTTCTTCTAAAGTTTGGACAATTTGCCCAACATGCTGATCCGCTTTTTGTAATGCCTCATACCATCTCTGGCTGCCATAGCCATAGTTGTGACCTGCTCCATCCACTTCATCCAAATGAACAAATATATTACGACTGTTTTTACCTTCTGCTTTGATGTAGTCCACTGTTTTTTGTGTCGTATTATTATCGTTCCCACCATTTACTTTATAAGCACCTGCAGAATCTTCAATAATTCCTTTGTTGATTGGAGACCACGTAGTAAAGGAAGCTTGATTAAGCATAGGACGCTCCTGTTTTAGTAGTTTCATATAAGATGGATAAGGATTTTTTTCAGGGTAAGGATTACCTAGATTGTCGTTGTTCAGACCATGTTTTGAAGGTACAACTCCATGGAGCATGGATCCCCAGTTATGCCCGCTAATCGTCGGCATCATTGCTTTTGCTTCATATGTTCCAGCGCCTTCACTCATTAGCGTCTTTATATTTATTGCATTTGCTTGTGGGTCTTTTACCCCGTTTCCTGCTCCATCGATTCCTATGAATACTACTCGCTTGTAAAGAAAATCATTCTTGTAAGGAGCCAGCTTATCTTTTATCATTTGCACATCTAATTTATCCACTTTTTTATCATTGTTAATATCCGCTATTTGTGCATGCTTCCAACGTTTGTCACCTTCACGACTATTTTGGTTTTTCAGAATGAGTTTTAGATCATTATCAGTTAACAACCCATCTCCCGACACGTCAATGGAGTTGGATACATGTACGTTAGCTGTAGCTGTTTTACCACCATCGACCGTTTTGGCTGTAATCGTTGCTTCGCCCGCCTTCACTGCAATAATCGTAGGACGGTTGTTAAGCATTTCGATTTTTGCGACTGATCCATTACTAGAGGTCCATTCCACATCTTTTACCGTCGCATCTGATGGAGAAACCGTTGCTGTCAGTGGCATAGGTGCTCCTGCCTTCAGATTGAGTTCAGTCTGATCCAAAGAAATTGATTCTACTGATGTCGGTTGAAGTGGAGGTGCATTATCATACATGGCGCGGACTTCCGATTCACTCAAAACATTTCGATAGATTTTAAGATTATCCACTGCTGCATTAAGAGTAGAACCATAATTTCCTGTACCATCTTGTCCGATTTTCGTCGTAAATGAGGTATCAAGAGTTCCTTTCATTCCAGAAATATCTATAGAATGAACTAAGCTACCATCTTTATAAAAGCGTGCACTCCCATCACGATCATGCGTTACAACAATGAAATGCCATTGATTATCAGCTACATTTTCCATAATATAATCTTTCCGATCGCTTCCGGATGTCTTGAAGTTCCAATCAAGTTGTTTTGAACTGTTCAACGCTAAATTCCAACCTGTATTGCTTCCAGAATTCCAATTCTTATTTGAAATGATAGCAGGATCTCCTTGAATATTGTCTGCTTTAACCCAGAAGGCAACAGAAAAATCTGTGGTCTCTCCGAAACGTAAATCGTCACGATTGCCCAGGTCCACATATTGTCCTTTTGATGTAAATTTAATTGCTTGATTAATTCGTCCTTGAACATATCCTGGATTGCCTTTGATTTGAGGAGTTATAGTACTTGAAGAGCTATCCTCAACATTGTTGTCAAAATTAATGTCAAGAACTGTTCCCTCACTAGCAAACGCAACGGACGACATACTACTGTTGGATAAAACATTAAATGGGAGATATGTACTTTTTACAGAAAGTGATATCGCCAAAGTTAATGAAGTTCCCACTACTACTTTTTTAAACATGTTAGATTTCATTATTTTTTCCTCCAATTTAAAATAATCTGACATGTCAATTGTAGAGAGGGGATGTAAATATATGAGTAGATTTTTGTAAATCTTTTTAAAATATAGGCAAAAAATCGGCAATACTTTTGTAAATTCTATTAAAATGTAGGCAAAAAAATGGCAATAAAAGCCTGATCTACATATAATTCCTTTGTTATATAGCTATTAATCTACGTCGAAAAAATCAACATGAACGATAAGATAAGAATTGTTACTCTAGAAAAAGTTAAAAAACATACCGAATGAATAGATATTAATTTATATCAATCATTCGGTACGTTTTATAATATTCACTTTTTTCTACCCTGTTCAATTGTTTCCCAAATACATTTTCTAAATCCTAATTACGAGTTCTGTAGGATATTCAAATAGTGGTTTAAATACTGGTAAGACTTATTACTATAAAATTAGATAAGGCCAACTAATCTTTTTTTAAGTTTTCGTTTATTTTATCAAGCTTTGTTTCAACCCTTTGCATTTGAAGCCTATTTTTTCTAATAGAACGAAAAATAAATATAACAAAACTAATAATAGCAACTGGTATTAAAAATACAATCAACTGAAAGATTAAATCTCCTATAGCCATATTTTTATACTCCTTTGTTTTTTAGTGTATTAAATTGTTCTAATTTAAAGTATAAACAAAATTGGAAAATTATGTAATACACTATTTGTTTCTCGAACAAAAAAAAATAGAGAGTACTATTTGTACTCTCTAAAAGTGGATCGAATTCAACTACATTCCGGACAAAGTCCGTATATTTCAAATTTATGACTTTGTACTGTATAACCAGGTAAATCAACAGATAAATTGTCCATAGGGCATCGATAAATACTTTTTGTATTACCACAATCTAAACAAATAAAATGATGATGATGTTCTGAAGACGAACACTTCGATCGGAAACGTTTTTCACCATCTAGTTCTGTAACTTCTACTACATCAACCTCAATAAATGTGGATAAATTACGATAGATTGTATCGAAGCTAAGTCCTTTGTATTTATCTTTTAATGCTTGTTGAATATCTCTTGCAGTTACATATTTATTTTGCCTAAAAATATATTCAAGCATATCATATCGTTTAGGCGTATTTTTGAAGCCTCTTTCTTTTAATAATTTTGATGCATCTGCTAATTTCATTTAATCACTACCTTTGACTCGTTCTTAATTTCTTCAAACCTAAAGTAAAAATAAGAATAAGGATTTGCAGGATCACAATCGTACCACCAGGCGCGAGATTTAAATTATAAGAAAGCAAAATACCTGCAACAACTGAAAACTCTCCGAAAATAATTGAAAAAATAATTGTTTGCTTAAAACCTTTTGAAATTCGTATACTCGCTGCTACTGGCAATGTCATTAGAGAAGATACTAATAAAACACCTACAACTCTCATAGAAATGGACACTACTAAAGCAACTAATAAGATAAACAAATAATGAATCCATTTTGCATTAATTCCTGAAGCAACTGCATATTCTTCATCAAATGATAATAGGAACAATTCTTTATAAAGTACTATGATAGATATTACTACAAAAACAGCTATAATTATGACAGTAATTAAATCTTCTTGTGACACAGCACTAACACTACCGAATAAATAACTAAATAGATCTGTATTAAATCCATTAGCTAATGAAATTAAAATGACACCTAATCCCATTCCTCCTGAAAGAATGATAGGAATTGCTAACTCTTGATAATGTTTATAAACACTTCTTAATTTTTCAATTAAAAATGCTCCTGCAACTGAAAATGTCATACCCATAAATAATGGGCTAATAAAGCCAGATGTAAAGAAATATTTTTCAAGTAAAAGACTTGCTGCAACTCCTGATAAAGTCACGTGACTCAATGCATCAGAAATAAGTGATAATCTTCTAAATACAACAAATACACCTAATAATGGAGCCATAACTCCAATAATCATACCAGTGATTAATGTATTTCTTAGAAAATCATAGTGAAAAAAATCCATCATATTCTATCTCCTCCATCCTCGTGATTGTGAGATAGTACATGCACAGAATGGCCATATAGAAGAGACAAATCCTTCTCAGTAGCATCTTTAAACTTATCTCGACTACCATGGAAGTGTAATCTTTTATTTAAACATGCAACATGTGATACTTTATCAGTAATAATGCCTATGTCATGAGAAACTAATAATAAAGTAATACCAAGCTTATTATTTAAATCGCTAAGTAATTGATAAAAGCTTTCTACATTTTCAGCATCTACCCCAACGGTTGGTTCATCGAGTATTAATAGTTCGGGATTACTTACAAGTGCGCGCGCAATAAAGACACGCTGTTGTTGTCCACCTGAAAGTTCGCCGATATTACGATTTGCAAATTCATACATTCCAACTGATTTTAACGCTTCAGCGACTTTTTGTTTATCCGAATTTTTAAAACCGTTAAACAATCCAATTTTAGAAACAAGACCTAATGATACTACTTCAAAAACCGATGCTGGAAATCCAGAGTTAAAACTATTCGCTTTTTGAGATACATAACCAATCTTATCCCAGTTTTTCATTTTTCGAATATCTGTACCAAATATCTCTATTTTTCCTTCATCTGGTTGCTGGATACCTAATATACATTTTAGTAAAGTTGATTTGCCACTACCATTTGGGCCAACTAGACCTAAAAAGTCTCCTTTTTTTACTAGAAGATTAATGTCTGTTAATACCTTTTGACGGTCATAGCTATAAGACAAATCTTCAATTTTTATGATATCTTGACTCATTTATTAAAACACCTTCATCTATTTAGGAATAATTACGTTTTACTTCAAGTTCTTAGTATAAGAGAATACTTCTTATTTGTAAACAAAGAAAACTCGGCAAAATATATATTCGATTTTCAATTAATTTCATCCTCATCAAAACTTTAAATCCCTTAATTTTCCGATAAATTTTTTAATGTATTTTTAATAAATAAGCCTTATCACTTTGTGATGAAAAATACAATATGTTACAATTAACATATAAATATAGATAAAGAGGTGGTTTTTTGAACGCTATTACACATCGTAAGCTTTCAAACTTTAAGATTATTAGACGGGGGTTTTTTATTACATTAGGTGCTGCTTTGATGGCAGCTTGCTTAAAAGCATTCTTTATTCCAACTGATATCATTGATGGTGGAATCGTAGGTATCTCTTTGATCCTCTCCCATATTACTTCGATTAATCTCGGTATTTTTCTATTCTTGTTAAACTTACCTTTTGTAATAGTAGGTTATAAGCAAATCGGTAAAACATTCGCTATCTCAACTTTATTTGGTATCACTGTCCTTTCAGTATTTACCTCTCTTTTTAAAGACATTCCTCATTTAACTAATGACCCTTTACTAGCTGCATTATTTGGTGGATTAGGTTTAGGAATTGGCGTAGGTTTAGTAATTCGTAATGGTGGCTCACTTGATGGGACTGAAATTATAGGAATACTTTTAACAAAATCATCACCTTTTTCAATTGGTGAGGTTGTTATGGCATTTAATGTATTTATTCTCGGAAGTGCAGGATTTGTATTTGGATGGGATAATGCTATGTATTCATTAATTGCCTATTATGTAGCATTTAAAACAATCGATTTAACAATTGAAGGATTCCAGGATACTAAATCTGTTTGGATCATTAGTGATAATGATAAAGAAATCGGTGATGCATTAAATGCCCGATTAGGTCGAGGAGTTACATATTTTCATGGCGAAGGTGGCTTTATGGGTGAAGATAAAAAAATCATCTTTACAGTCATTTCAAGACTTGAAGAAGCAAAATTAAAATCAATTGTTGAAGACTATGATGAAAATGCCTTTGTAGCAATCGGAAATATAGCTGACGTTAAAGGTGGAAAGTTTAAGAAGAAAGCAATCCACTAATAGTAAACAATTAAGCTTGAATTCTATCGTGAATTCAAGCTTTTCTATTTTAATAGTTTAATTGAGTTGTTCATTTAATTCGCTTTTACAATGCTTTTGTTTTCCAGTAAGAAGATTTACTGCGAATAAGAGCTTATTTTGGTTGCTTCTGAATCTCCATGTGAAATCATAGAAAAGTCAAAGTTTTTTGCACTTCCTCCCACTGCAATACTTATTATTTTTGAAAAATCAATTGAGATTTGTGTCCTGTGCTCATTATTTAGAATAACCTCTCATAAAATTTATTGATGAAATATTTCACCTAAGAGGAGGTTCAGAATGAATATTATCCAAACTCTCATAAATAAAAAGGTAAATAGTATAACACCAAAGGATTTATTAAAATTAAGCCAACAATATCAAGTGTATATTACGCCAGATCAAGCCAATAAAGTGGCTGCAATATTAAACGGGAAAAATTATAATATCTATGACGCTGAACATAAAAAACAAATTCTTTCCCAAATTGCAAATGTTACCTCTAAAGCCACTGCACAACAAATTGATATTATTTTTCAAAAGCTAACTTAAGCTTGGTTAAAATGTTCATTAAAAAGCTTTAATTTATAACTCTACTCATTTCACAAATCATATAATGCTCATACAAAGAATCACCTAACTATTTTAAAACGAAATGAGAGGGATTAATATGGATTTGCATGAGCTACATTATGAAATAATTTATTTAGACAAAGAAACAGATGACGAAGTGAAATTCAAACACATGTTTCATATGGATGATTTAAGCCATAACTTAGCTCTTAATATCGCTAGTAGTTTAATCGAACGTGACAAGGCACATGTGGTCTATATTAAATTATTGCACTTAGACGAACATGATCACGAATTAGTTAGTAATGTTGTCACTGTGAAAAGAATTAAAGAAGGAAAAATAATCGCTTCATATTTGGATAGTAAGTTAAAGAAAGTAGTAGAAATAGAATTATAAAATAAATCGAATGGGCTATCTCTTATGTTGGATTAACTGACATATGGGTGCCCTTTTTTTATTACTGGGGGAGTATCTATACAGCGATTTTTATTTGTAGCTGATAAAACCGCTCTATTTAAAATATAATTAGCAGTTTTTTATTCAATTTAGTAAGAATAAGAGCAAATTTACTAGTTTTTCATTTAAAATTATCTTCTTATATCTGATTTTCATGTCGTAATACCTTAAGGGGTATGGGTAATTTTGGCTTTTATTTGCGATTCTTTGGAATTTAATTGCAGTTTTGCTAAATTTATTTGCGGTTTTCTAAATTTAATTGCAGTTTTACCAATTTTAATTGCGATTATCAGAATTTATTTGCAGTCTACATGCACTATGTCTTAATACGCTCAAAGACACCGTCTTTTTTTAATTAAGGATTTAATAGCCACTCATTATTTAGAATTCAAATCTGTTAAATTGAGCAACGATGAAGTTCGAACGATTAAACTAAGAAAATAAAAAACCAGCCCATTATTTAAAATGAGCTGGTTTCTTTGAATTAAGCTTTCAATAATTCTTGAATTAAGTTTTCATTGAACTCTTGATTGCGTAACATTTCGATTTCTAATTTATATGGTGGTACCTTGTTGTTTTTATCTTCACCAACATATGGAGTTTCTAAAATTTTAGGGATGTCCATTAGTTGTGGATGATGAACAATATAGTTTAATGCTTTAAATCCAATCGATCCAAAGCCAATGTTCTCATGTCGGTCTTTTCGACTTCCCATTGGATTTTTACTATCGTTAATATGAAGTACTTTTATTTTACCGATCCCGATTAATTGATCGAATTGCTGTAAGACACCATCAAAGTCATTAACGATATCATATCCAGCGTCATTAATATGGCATGTATCAAAACAAACTGATAATTTATCGTTGTAGTGTACACCTTCCATAATTCTCGCTATTTCTTCGAATGATTTACCACATTCTGATCCTTTTCCAGCCATTGTTTCAAGCGCAATTTGTACTGGAGTTTCAGCTGTTAATACTTCATTTAAGCCTTGAATAATTCTGTCGATTCCAGCATCTTCACCAGCGCCTACATGAGCACCTGGATGTAATACGATTTGTTTTGCTCCTAATGCTGCGGTACGGTCTATTTCTTTTTGTAAAAATTCAACACCTAATTCATAAGTAGCTGGATTTGTAGTATTTCCAATATTGATAATATATGGTGCATGGACTACTATATCAGCAATTCCATTTTCAGCCATATGTTTTAAACCTGCTTCAATATTTAAATCTTCAATTGCTTTACGACGTGTATTTTGAGGCGCACCTGTATACACCATAAATGTATTAGCACCATAGCTTGCAGCTTCTTCACTAGCGGCTAAAAACATCTTCTTACCGCTCATTGAAACATGAGATCCTATTCGTAACATTCTTTCAGCTCCTACCTTAATTAATCATACTTACCATTTTAACATGAAAATCAATCATGGTTAAATGGTTCGCCTGCTTATAAAATAAAAAGAAAGGAATATTCTTCCTTTCTTTTTTGCAAGCTATCTATCTACTCGTTTTTCTTTTCACTTTATTTTTAAATGATTCTCTTTGTTCATTCAGTTTACGTTTATAGCCAGGTTTAACTTTAGATGGCTTTTTAATCGCCTTACCAGCAACTGCATCAAGATTTCGATCAGTTCTTTTACGTAGCTTACGTTTTGAGCGAGGTCCTAAATCAACCCATTCACCTTTTTTTAGTTCACGATGCTCAAATGTAATTCCACGATCTTGAAGTTTGTCTAATGCTTGTTCGTCTTCTTGATCATAAATTGTAATAGCAGTTCCAGAGAAGTTTGCACGCCCTGTACGACCTACACGGTGGACATAAAAATCTAAATCTGCTGGTAGTTCAATATTTATTACATGACTTACCCCTTCAATATCGATTCCACGGGAAGCTAAGTCAGTGGCAACAATATATTGGAACTCTAAATCTTGAATTTGCTTCATCATTTTTTTACGTTCACGAGGACTTAAATCTCCGTGAATTTGACCAACTTTTAAGCCATATGATGATAATTGAGTAGCAACTTCTTCAGCTTTTTTCTTCGTATTTGTAAAGACAATTGCTAAATATGGCTGAAAACTTAATAAAATATCTTTAGCCATTTTAACTTTGTCTTTATGGCGACTTGGAACAATAATATGTTCAATTTTCTGAGCTGAAAGTTGTTGCGGATTAATATGAATATGTTCAGGATTTTCCATATACTTTTTCAAAAACGGTTTAAGCTTTTCAGGAATTGTCGCTGAAAAAACAAGCATTTGAAGTTTCTTTGGCATTTTTGATGCAACTTGGTCCACATCATGGATAAATCCCATATCTAACATTAAATCCGCTTCATCCACTACTAAATACTTCGTAGTATGAACTAATAATACATTATCATTTACTAAATCTTTAATACGTCCAGTAGTCCCAATTACGATATGTGGCTGTTTTTTTAGTTTTTCAACAGTACGTTTGTAGTCGGTTCCTCCAACGAAGTTTTTTGCAGTTAATTGCTCATCTTCTGGACAACATTCAATGATCGCTTGAACATCATTATAAATTTGAGTCGCTAATTCTCGAGTTGGAGCAGTTATTACTAATTGCACTTGATCTAAAGATGGATCTAATGTATTAATTGTCGGAATTAGATATGCATGAGTCTTTCCTGACCCTGTTTGCGATTGACCGATTACACTACGTCCAGTTTTAACTTGAGGAATGATCTTTTGTTGAATTTCTGTTGGTTCTGTAAAGTGTTTCTTCTCTATCGCTTCCAAAATAAATGGTTTTAATTGAAAATTTTTAAATGAAATTGCCATATAACTCACCTTCTTAATTTAAACTTTCTATGTAATGAGGAATCTATTTCCTCGTACAAAATAGCTACAATTATCTATTATACAATAGATTTGCCCAATAAAGCTAATTCTAATTTTTCTTTCTTCTTTAGTAGCATTTTTATTTTTATTCTGTCCTATACTAACCATTTCAAATTATGTGCATAGCCTAAGTAATAAAGAGTATTTTCGAAAGGAGGTATTAGATTGGGATTACTTGATAAATTTAAGAAAAAAAATAAACAGCCTTTTCCAATGAACGGTCCAAATTTTTATAATAGTTATCAACAGCCTTATCAAAATTTACAAAATCCATACAGTGCAGGACCAAATTTTGATCAGCGATATCCATATCCCCAATCACCGCAACAACCATATATGCAACATCAACAACAGTTTTATCCACCTGTCCAACAAATTGTTGGGCAACAAGGTCATTATCAGCAACCAATTTCATATCAACCGCAGTTAAACGCGCATCAACAATATATAAGCCAAAATAAAATTTTACAACCTGTTCCGTTTCAAAACCAGCCAGTAATGCAGCCACAAGGCGGTAGTAATTATCAGCAACAAGGATCACAGAATCAATACCCAATGACTGGGCAACCACCCGAAAAAGAAGATGATGGCAGTCCAGGCTTTTTCTCGCGATTAATGGGAGGAGACACTTCTATTACAGGTGTCATCGGTGGTATGCAAAAAGCTGTTCAAGCAGCTCAACAAGTCACGCCAATGATTCAACAATACGCTCCTGCTATTAAAAATTTCCCTTCAATCTACAAAATATTTAAAGCAGTAAATACCGACGACCCGGTTGATACAAAAAAAAGTAAAAAAAATGATTCAAATGGAATAATAGATGTTGTGCAAACAGAAGAAACAAAACCAAAAAAACGAAAAAAAGCTCCAATTAAGTCAGAAGTAGTAGAACCATCTAATATTATTGAAGAAACTACATCAAACATAAATCCAAAACCAAAATTGTTTATGTAAATTTTCTTTTTCTTTGTATAGTAGTATCTCCCTCCTTTATAATAAAAAATGAAAACAATATTATAAAGGAGGGGCTACTCCATGAAAGTTATTAAAGTTACCCCACGAGGCTATTGCTACGGAGTTGTAGATGCAATGGTCATTGCTAGAAATGCAGCTAAAGATCCATCACTACCAAGGCCAATTTACATACTTGGTATGATTGTTCATAATAAACATGTTACAGACGCATTTGAAGAAGAAGGCATCATTACTTTAGATGGTCCAAGCAGATTAGATATCTTAGATAAAATTGAAAAAGGGACTGTTATTTTTACGGCTCACGGAGTTTCTCCAGAAGTAAAATCAAAAGCAATTAAAAAAGGGCTAACGACGATCGATGCGACTTGTCCAGATGTAACGAAAACACATGATCTAATTAAAGAACGAATGGCTGAAGGCTATCACTTTATTTATATTGGGAAAAAAGGACATCCGGAACCAGAGGGCGCAGTTGGAATCGCACCTTCTATTGTTCACTTAATTCAAAATAAATCTGATATCGATGCTTTAGATATCCCAACTGATAAAATTATCATTACAAACCAAACAACTATGAGCCAATGGGACGTAGTAGATTTAATTCAATACGCAATTAAAAAGTATCCGACTGCTCATGTTCATAAAGAAATTTGTATGGCAACTCAAGTTCGTCAAGAAGCAATTGCTGATCAAGCAGGCCAAGCAGATCTAACAATTGTTGTAGGTGACCCAATGAGTAATAACTCAAATAGACTTGCACAAGTTTCGCATGAAATTGCAGGAACAAAGGCATTTCGTATTTCAGATATTACTGAACTTCAGTTAAAATGGTTAGAGGGCGTTGAGACTGTAGCAGTTACGTCTGGGGCTTCTACTCCAACACCGATCACTCGTGAAGTTATCGCATTTTTAGAGAAGTATGATCCAAACGATGAAAGCACTTGGAATACAAAATCAGGAGTAGAATTAAGTAAAATATTACCTAAAGTTAGAATTAAAGACTAAAAAATAGGACTTCTGGATTTTTAACCCGGAAGTCCTATTTTTTAATTCGCAAAAAACGTTTAAATAAAAGTAAATGGATCAGTATGGATCGTTGAAGCGATAATTTCGCAAGCCAGGTTTTTTTCTTTTAATTTATGATCTAAAAGACGTTTAACACCTGATTTCATTACTTTTTCGATATTATGACCTGCATCAACTATATTTAAATTTAGCATTTTCCAATCCTGTGCTACGTGGTAATAGATATCACCACTTAAATAAACATCTGCGCCATTTCTTTTTGCATGATAGGCAAACTTATTTCCGTCTCCACCTACAATTGCAACCTTTTTTACTCGATCGCTTAAGTTCCCAACCACTCTTACACCTTGTAAATCTAATTTTTCTTTCACATAATGCGCAAATTCTTCTAATGAAATTTCTTCTTTAAGGCTTCCAATTCTCCCAATCCCGAATGTTTTGCCTTCATTTTCTAATGTGTATGTATCATATGCTACTTCTTCATAAGGATGAGCCTTTTGCATCACTTTAAGAACTTGTTTTAATTTTAATTGTGGAACAACTGTTTCGAGCTTTACCTCATCAACTTCTTCTAATTGACCCTGTTGCCCGATAAATGGTGTTGTTCCCTCTAACGGCATAAATGTCCCTGTTCCATTCGAACTAAAGGTACAATGGCTGTATTGACCAATATGACCCGCTCCAGCATCACAAATTGCATTTAAAACAATTTTAGCATGTGTTTTCGGTACATATACAACTAACTTTATTAATTTTTCTACATATGTAGGAGCGAGAACATTCGTATTTTCTAATTGTAAAGCTTCAGCTAAAAAATCACTCACACCGTTTTCTGCAATATCAACATTTGTATGTGCTGCAAAAACAGCTATATCATGTTTAATACAAAGCTCCACAATTTTACCCGGTTCACTGTCTGTATCAATCTTTTTTAAAGGACGATAAATAATAGGGTGGTGAGCAATAATTAGGTTTGCACCAACTGAAATTGCCTCTTCTACCACCTCTTTTGTGACATCTAATGCAATTAATACCTTTGTCACTTGTTTTGATAATGTACCTATTTGAAGGCCATTTGGATCACCTTCCTCAGCTAAATGCTTAGGGAATAGTTCTTCGAATTGCTGTACTACTTGAAAACCATTTATCGATTTCATGAAAGCACCTCTTTTATCCACTCAAGTTTCTGATCAACTTCTTTCATTTTCTGAACCGATTCCTCTGTTTGTTTTGCTGACTCAAGTTGAGTTAAGATTCTTTCAAAATTATTTTTTTCATGCTCCCATTTCTTCTTAAATGCATCATTTTTGTTTTTTAATAAGTAAGGACCTATAAATAGCTCCATCTCTTTCTTTTCACTGTATGCACTATTCGGATTTGATTTAGAAGCTACTAGTATTTCATAGATTTTTCCATCCTCTTCTAATATATCTTCTTCCACAAGAGAATATCCTTCATAATCAAGCCAATTTCTAATATGATGTGCACCAATATTTGGTTGCAATACTAACGTTTCAACACCTTGAAGTTTTTCTTTGCCTTTTTCTAATATGCTAGAAATTAAAGAACCACCCATTCCAGCTATTGTTATGACATCCACTTCGTTTGGCACTAAAACCTCTAGCCCGTCTCCCATTCTCGCTTCTACGATTCCTTCTAAACCACTTTGACGGATCGTAGAACGTGCTGAATTATATGGACCCTCTGTAATTTCCCCTACAATTGCTGAGGTACATCTTTTATTTAAAACTGCATAACAAGGTAAATAAGCATGATCTGACCCAATATCAGCTAATTTCGTGCCCTCTGGTATGTAATCAAATACTCTTTTTAAACGCTTTGATAAATTTACTTCATTCATAACAAAATCACCATTTCAATTTATTTTTCATAACATCATTTTACACTATAGTAGTCAAGAAACCAAAATGACCTCTTCTTAACGAAGAGGTCATTTTATATGCTTGCTTATTTTTTCTCAGATAACCATTTAGCAACAGCATCCAATTGTGGTCCTTGAAGTAAACCAGCTGGCATTCCGCCTTCTTTACCGTTTTTAAGAATGTCTTTGATTTGATCTTCTGAGTATCTAGAACCTACTTTAGTTAAGTTTGGTCCTACTACCCCTTGTAATTGATCACCATGACAGCTAACACATGTTTGAGCATATATTTCATCTGGCTTAGTTGATGCTGTTTGCGCCGGTTTTTTATCACCGTTAGCAATCTCATCAGCCTGTTTTGCTCCTTTTAATGAAATAATTAGCATGACTGCGATTCCTAGTGCTGCAATTAGAGCAAAAGGAATTAATGGATTTCGTTTCATTATGATCCCCCTTATGTAACCCCTTAAAAAAATAAAATTAATTACTATAACATTATTATTGTATACGATTAAAAACAATAAAAAAAGTATTATATTGGATAAATTTAAAAATTGTTAAACGATTTCAAAATTATATAAACCTTCCTACTATAAAGAATTAAATTCTGTATAGCATATTTGCAAATTATATTTGTATAAACTCACCTCTTGATAAATGAAATAAGTAAGTTTTTTTAAGAAACCATTTAAAACCATCGTCACCCATTAAACTTTTACTTTGATCTTAATTATTTACACAATAATGCTTAAGCAAAAAATTTAACTTATTCTATTAAAAACGCTAATAAATAATTGCTATTACGATATAGGTAATATGTCTTCAAACCATTTATTTTATATTTAGTAGTATTGAACTAATTATAAAAATTATTAAAAAAGTAAAGAAAATGAGTATTTGCAAATTTAAAGACAATTCTGTAAAATAAAGTAAATAGGTATCCAATTGTTTAAAATGATGGAATTCCGACTAGCGTCTCCATAATAATTTATAATAACCATTTTTACTTAAATTATCCTTTGATTCATCTTTAGAATAAATTATTAAAAGATCACCCGTTTTCGTAATACTTAGTATGTAGCATAGCACTACATTTATCTATTTAGTACGGACATTCGATATATTTTGACAAAATTTTTATCATGACATATTTACTAATTAAAACGTTTTCATTTTTAATTTTTTAAATGAAAATAAAAAAGTTTACCCAATAAAGGATAAACTTTTTTAAAACATCCTATTCTAAGAAATCTTTCAGACGTTTGCTGCGGCTTGGATGACGTAATTTACGAAGAGCTTTTGCTTCAATTTGGCGAATACGCTCACGTGTAACTCCAAATACTTTACCAACTTCTTCTAAAGTACGAGTGCGTCCATCATCTAAACCAAAACGCAGGCGTAAAACATTTTCTTCACGATCTGTTAATGTATCAAGAACATCTTCTAATTGCTCTTTTAGCATTTCATAAGCTGCATGCTCAGCTGGTGAAGTTGCTTCAGAATCTTCAATGAAATCACCTAAGTGTGAATCATCTTCTTCACCAATTGGTGTTTCTAATGAAACTGGTTCTTGAGCAATTTTAAGGATTTCTCTAACTTTTTCTGGTGGTAAATCCATTTCTTCTCCAATTTCTTCAGGAGATGGCTCGCGACCTAAATCTTGAAGCAATTGACGTTGAACACGAATTAATTTGTTAATTGTTTCCACCATATGAACTGGAATACGGATCGTTCTTGCTTGGTCAGCAATTGCACGAGTAATCGCTTGACGAATCCACCAAGTAGCATATGTACTAAATTTATAACCTTTACGATAGTCAAACTTTTCAACGGCTTTAATTAATCCCATATTACCTTCTTGAATAAGGTCTAGGAACAGCATACCGCGTCCTACATAACGTTTTGCAATACTTACTACTAATCGTAAGTTCGCTTCCGCTAGGCGTCGTTTCGCTTCTTCATCGCCTTCTTCAATACGTTTCGCTAAATTGATTTCATCTTGTCCAGAAAGTAAATCAACTCGGCCAATTTCTTTAAGGTACATACGTACTGGGTCATTAATTTTTACTCCAGGAGGAACACTTAAATCATTTAAGTCAAATTCTTCTTCCTTCTCTAATTGAGTTCCTCTAGGTTCATCATCAGCGTCACCAACAATATCAATACCTTGTTCACCTAGTTGCTCATAAAATTCTTCAAGTTGATCTGAATCAATTTCAAATCCATTTAAACGATCTGCAATTTCTTCATATGTAATTACACCACGTTTTTTACCATTTTCAATTAATAATGCTTTTACTTGATCAAGTGTTACTTCTGTTTCCGTATCTTTAGAACGAGCCGATTTATCAGCCATCTGTTCCCCTCCTTCGAAAAGTTCGCGAATCATTTAACATATTTCATACTAGATCTTAGCTGTGTGATTTGTTGGAGAATCGTTGCAGCTTTTACAAAATCTCCTTCACGTTCGGCTTTTTTCAGATCTATTTCTTTTTCACGTATACGTTGTTGTTTATCATAGTTGTTTAATGCATCTAAATAATCCTTTAACTCTCGCTCTGTTAGTTCAGGTGCTATCTGTAAATTGACAATTTTTGAAACTACTTCAAGTAACCTTTTTGAAGGAAGGTAATTCATAAATTTACTTATATTAGACTCATTGCCCTCTTCATAATAAGCATAAAGATGGATTATAATCTCGGAATAATCATTATTGTAGAATAGACCCTGATATTGCTGTCTTACTTTTTCAGCCACGTCGCTGCTATTTAACATATGAGCTAAAAGTAATTGTTCCGCTCGAACATGTGCAGGAAGAAGTGTCTTAGTAGTAATATCGCGTTTGATATCAGTTTTTACTTCTGTTACATTAGATATACGATTTGCCTGATTACTATATTGTCCAAATTCCTTCTTAAGTACTTCAATCGAGATAGAAAACTCTTTAGAGAGTTGGTTTAAGTAATAATCTTGTTCGATCAGTTGACTTAGTTTAGCAATTTCTTGTAGCATTTCTTTTATATACTGAAATTTAACAGTTTCATCTAAAAGATTTTTTCCTTTTCGATGATATTGCATTTTAAAACTCATTAATGATACACTAGCTTCAATAATAGAGGTATTAAATTTTTCTGGACCAAATTTTCTTATATATTCATCAGGATCTAAGCCATCAGGCATTTGTGCAACTTTAATTGTAAATCCTTCTTTTTGAAGAACTTTAGCTGCTTTATCAGTTGCGTTAATACCAGCTTGATCTGAATCATAGCAAATAATAATTTGATCAACAGATGTTTTCAAGACTTTCGCTTGATCCTCTGTTAATGAAGTTCCCATGGTTGCAACTGCATCATGGACACCAGCTCTAAACGCAGAAATGACATCTGCAAAACCTTCCATCAAGATTGCCCGATTTTGCTTTCGCATGACATTCTTTGCTTGGTAAAATTGATATAATAATTTTCCTTTATGGAAAATTGAAGATTCAGGACTATTTAAATATTTTGGTGACCCTTCACCCATTATTCTTCCACTGAATGCAACAATTTTTCCTTGATGATTATGAATTGGAAAAATTAATCGATTTCGAAATCGATCATAGTAATTACCATCCCGTTCACTTCGAACAACTAGACCAGCTTTCTCCATGATCGGCATTGGATAGCCACGTTTTTCTAACACCTTAGTAACAGCATCCCAAGAATCTAAAGCAACTCCAAGCTCAAAATGCTTTATTTCCTCTTTAGAAATTCCTCTGTTAAGTAGGTATTCTAATGCCTGTTTACCTTCTGTTGTGTTAACTAATAGATGATGATAGTACTTTTTGACAAACTCATGAGCTTCAAGCATAATGCCTTGTTCAGTAGCTTGTGGATTCTTGACTGTGTCAACTGTATCTGAAGGTAAAGTGATATTTGTCTTTATTGCAAGCTGATGGACAGACTCTTGAAAGTTAAGTCCTTCAAGCTGCATAATGAAAGAAATCGCATTTCCTCCAGCACCGCATCCAAAACAATGAAAAATTTGTTTTTCAGGAGACACAGAAAAAGATGGTGTGCTTTCTCCATGAAAAGGACAAAGTCCAAAATAATTTCTTCCTTGTTTTTTCAGAGGAACATACTCACTTACTACATCAACTATGTCAACTGACTGACGAACCTGTTCGACAAGTTCATCGGGAATTCTGTTTCCCATACTGACAGCTCCATATACTATTTTATTCGATAAAACTCACTGTATTCCTTCATGATTCGACAAAAATATTTCCATATATTTTAACTTAAGTTAATTCACTTTATAAAGTCATATATGAATTAATAATTATCTAAAATGAAGTGCTAAACAGTAGTTCATAAGCATTGCATTCAACTGCTGGTTCTGGTTTTCTTAAAACCCATTTATTTATCGCTTATGATTAATTTCTACACGTCTTTTGTAATTCCTTCAAAACATGTATCGATTTATGTAGTTTTATTTCCATCTTTCAATAAACTAGGAAGCACATATTCATAGTTTATTCGTAAGTATAAAAAGTTAAACCTATTATTAGTTCATTTCATACAATTTTTTATTATAATCTATTTTAATTAAGAAATCTAGCAATAAGTACTAAAGAAATTTATCTTTTACAAACGCTCCTAATTTAGCTAAATTCCTATTTAAAAAAGATGAAAACACATTAGATTACTCTAATGTGTCAGTCTAAATAGATCGATCATCATTTTTAATTTTAAAAAATTATCTAATCTGCTTATTTTGGTAATAGTAATTTAATATTACATTAGCGGATTCTTCAACTGCCTTACTTGAAACATCTACAACTTTACAGCCAATTTGTTTAACAACATTATTGAAGTGTTTTAGTTCTTCTTCAATTCTTGAAATATTAGCATAACTAGCTCCGTCGTGAAGTCCTAATGAAATTAATCTTTCTTTTCGAATATGATTTAACTTTTCTGGAGAAATCATTAGTCCAATACACTTTTCTTTTGGAACTTTAAGTAGTTGTTCTGGTGGATCAACTTCTGGAACTAAAGGCACATTGGCAACTTTAAATCCTTTATGAGCAAGATATTGTGATAAAGGAGTCTTTGATGTTCTTGATACACCGATTAAGACTATATCAGCTTTTTCAATACCTCTTGGGTCTCTTCCATCATCATATTTAACCGCAAATTCAATTGCTTCTATACGTTGGAAATAATCTTCATCTAGTTTGCGAACAACACCAGGTTCATTTCTAGGTTCAAGTTTATGAATCGTTGAAATTTTGTCGATTAATGGACCGATTAAGTCATAAACGATTACACCAGCACTTTGCGATTCTTCTAATAATTTCTTTCTCATATCAGGTTTTACTAATGTAAATACAATAATACCATTATTTTCTTTTGCTACTTGAACTATTTCAATTAATGTTGCATTATCTTCAACGTATGGTACACGTCTAATCTCGAATTTTTCATGAAATTGACTAATAGCCGCCTTTACGACATGCTCTGCTGTTTCACCAACAGAATCTGATACAACATAAACGATTGAATTGCCCATATGTTCACCTCTTAACTTTACTAAAACATATCATTGTTCATTAAGTCTACAATCGCACGAGTAAAATTTGTTTTTGTAAATCGACCAATTACCTCAAGTCCATGCTCACTTTCACGAACAACAGGGACAGCATCAATTTGTTTTTCAATTAAACTCTTAGCTACATTATAAATTGTATCATCTTTATAGCAAATTGTAATGTTTGGCATCCTTGTCATGATAATATCTACGGGTAATGTATGCAAATCTTTATTTCCTATGCTTGCACGGAGTAAATCTTTTCTCGAAAGTACTCCTGTTAAAATCGAATTTTGATCAACAACAAATAACGTTCCTACATCTTCAAGAAACATTGTAACAATTGCATCATACACTGATGAACTTCGATCTACTACAACAGGAATCGCCTGAAATTCCTTTACAGTCAATTTTTTTATTCTGTCAATGACTTGTGCACCGCTTGTTCTTCCTGTGTAATAATATCCTACTCGTGGTCTTGCCTCTAAAAAACCAGTCATTGTAAGAATAGCTAAATCCGGGCGAAGCGTAGCTCTTGTAAGTGCTAGCTTATCAGCTATATGTTCACCTGTAATTGGTCCATTATTTTTTACAATTTCAAGTATTTGAGTTTGTCGCTTTGTCAGTTCGATTTCCCTCACCCCTAACTATCCAATATGTTATACTCTCTAATAAATATTATATACTATTTTTACAATTTAAAAAAGAAAGAAGGAAATAGGTAGCCTATTTCCTTCCTTAGGTTTCTGAATTTTTATTAGTTTTCAGAAAATTATCCATATTTTTTAATTGCTCTAAAAATTTGCGGGACTTTAAATAGATTCCACTATATTCATCATAATAAGAAAATAAAATTTGTTGTAAGTTCTTCTTTGTCGCTTCACTAACCTCAATTTTCCCAAGTCGATTTACATCAAAATGATAAAATAACCTCATTAACTTAACCGATTTTTCAGTAACAGAAAAAGCATATGGATCAGTGTGTTTACAACGCTGACATAAAAACCCACCTTCTTTAACTGAAAAGGCTACAAATATATTTTCATTTGCACTGCATCTACAATTCACACATTGATCAAAAAATGGATGATATCCTAATACAGGTATCATTTTCGTCATAAATAAATAAGTCAAAACTTCAGCGTCTGCACCTTCATTCATGTGCTGAAGTAATTGAAGGACTAATTCAAATAAATACGGATTATTTTTTTTCTCTTCAACCGCTTTATCAGTAAGCTCTACAACAATCGAAGCATACGCAGTTGCAACTAAGTCACTTCTTAATTCACGAAATGAATCAATCAGTTCTCCTTGACTTAAAGTACCTAAGCCAGATCCTTTTTGAATTAAAAACGACCCATATGTAAAGAGTTGTGTAACAGAAGCAAGTCGACTATTTGTCTTCTTTGCTCCTCTTGCCACAACTCCTATCTTACCTAATTCTCTTGTTAAGAGAGTAATAATAACATTTGATTCTCCATAAGCGTTTGCCCGTAATACAATTCCTTCTACACGCTGTAACAATTAACTCACCATCCAATTGGATGAAGGTTAAGTATGTAGGGAATCAATATCAGCTATTTCTTCATCAATGTAACTTTTCTGATCCACATGTTCCTGTTCAAGCTGCTTAAACAATAAATATGTCTCAACATTTCCAGTTTTAGAAAAGACATCCCAGGTAAAATTCAACATTGAGAAACCACCTTTCAAGAATAGCTACAACTCATTGCTCATTACCTATAGCCAATTACTTTCCCTGCTTACTTATAATGTGACCTTCTCTCCCGATTTTCATGTGTATAAAATTTATTAAAATAACAAATAAAAAGCTTGCAAAACCAAGAAAAATATGTTGGGCCTTTTTGAACAAGTGGTAATTTTACTGGACCCCTGATACTAAGCTCAAATTCCTTGATTTTTGCCTATTAATACTCATCCTCACGGAATCCTAAATCTCTTAATTGAGACATACGGTTACGCCAATCTTTTTGAACCTTAACCCATAACTCTAAAAATACTTTTGTATCAAGCAAGTTTTCTATATCTAAACGAGCACGCTTGCCAACCTCTTTTAACATGCTACCTTGCTTACCGATAATGATTCCTTTTTGAGAAGACCTTTCAACGACAATTGTTGCATTCACGTAGATCGCATTTCCTTCTGGTCTTCTTTCAATTTGCTCAATAATAACAGCAATTGAATGTGGAACCTCTTCTCTAGTCAAATGCAATACTTTTTCTCTTATTAATTCTGAAATGATAAATCTTTCAGGATGATCTGTTACTTGATTTGCAGGATAATATTGCGGACCCTCTGGTAAATAAGTTTTAATAACTTTTAATAAACGATCGACATTATTCCCTTGTAATGCTGAGATCGGAACAATTTCAGCAAATTGGTATAAATCTTTGTATTTATTGATTAAATCAAATAACTGATCAGGATGAATTGTATCAATTTTATTAATAACTAAAATAACTGGACTACGACTTCCTTGCAGCTTCTCAATAATGAATTCATCTCCACGACCAAATCCTTCATTGGCATTTACCATAAATAACGTAGCGTCAACATCCTTAATTGAGTCTTGAGCTACCTTTACCATAAAATCACCAAGTTTGTGTTTTGGTTTATGGATTCCTGGCGTATCGATAAAGACAATTTGTGCATCATCTTCTGTAAAAACGCCTTGAATTTTATTACGAGTAGTTTGAGGCTTATCACTCATTATAGCTATTTTTTGACCTATTACTCGATTTAGGAATGTACTTTTCCCTACATTTGGTCTACCTATAATTGAGACAAAACCTGATTTATAACTTTCTTTATTCATTCAAATCCTCCGATGTAAATGCTCCTGGCAATAATTCTTTTACTGATGTTTCTTGGATTGCTCCATTTAAGTTTGCTAAATATACGATTGTATCTGGACCACTAAGTTCAAATAAAACTTGACGGCATGCCCCACAAGGAGCAACAGGTCCCTCGGTATCAGCGACTACTGCTACTGCTGTAAACTCCGTAATGCCTTCTGAATAAGCTTTGAATAATGCAGTACGTTCTGCACAATTCGTTAGACCATATGATGCATTTTCTATATTACAACCACGAATAACTTGACCATCCTTCGTAAGTAATGCTGCACCAACTTGAAATTTCGAGTATGGTACATATGCGTTTACTCTGGCTTTTATCGCTTCATTTATAAGTTGTTGTTTATCCATTTATGTAGCCTCCTATTATAAGCCCGAACACGAAAGTGGGGTCTTATTAACGTAGTATAGTAAAATACGGAAAAAATAGCAAAGCACCTATAATGATTGAAACGATTGCAGCGACTAACACCGCCCCAGCTGCTACATCCTTCGCTTTTTTTGCTAAAGGATGTTTATTAGGTGATGCTAAATCTACAACTGCTTCAATTGAAGAATTAACTAGCTCTAGCGAAATGACAATTGTAATAATAAGCAGAAGGATTAACCAATCTATTCGACTAATATGTAAATAAAACGCAAGGCCGATTGAAATAAGCGCTGCAAATAAGTGGATTTTTATATTTCTTTCATCTTTAATGACTTTAAAAATACCACTAAATGCAAAACCAAAAGAATTAAATAATGGCGCCCTTTTTTTAGAGTCTTTCAAGGCCATATTTTTCTAATATTTCCTTTTGTTTTGTAAACATCACTTTTTCATCAGCTTCATTCATATGATCATAACCAAGTAAATGTAAACATCCGTGAACTGCTAAAAAACCTAATTCACGGCGGAACGAATGACCATACTCTTCAGCCTGTCTTTTAGTAGTAGGAATCGAAATGACAATATCACCTAAAGTACGTGGTAAGTCCACTCCAATGATTTCAATTTCTCCTTCTCCTAATTCTTCCATTGGAAATGAAATAACATCAGTAGCACGGTCTTTCTCTCGATACTCCTTATTAATTTCATGAATTCTTTCATCATCTACAAATGAAACTGCTATTTCAACCTCACCCGTTACACCCTCATATTCAAGTGCGCACTCTAGTAAACCCTTTATATCAGATTGTTGATCATTAGTCACTTCATTTGTTTCATCTATAAAATCAATTTCTAGTTGAACCATTTTCTCACCTTATCTTTCATCTGGATACTGTATTCTTGAATGGAAAGTTCCTTTTAAAGTCTCACACAATGATTTCTCAACAATGTGTAATTCTTTTAAATTTAATTCACACATTGCAAACTGACCATCATTCAAACGATCATGCATAATGGAAGAAACTAATACCTCGATTTTTTCCATATCAGGGTCCTTTAACGAACGAACTGCTGCTTCAACACTATCAGCAATTCCTACAACTGCCGATTCCTTTGAATGAGCTTTTGGACCTGGATATCTAAAATCACTTTCTTTAACATCAGGATTCGTCTCTTTTTCCTTATAATAAAAATACTTTAATAAAGTTGTACCATGATGCTCCGCTGCAATATCAATTATATCTTTTGGCAAATTATATTTTTTTAGTATTTTTACACCATCACTTACATGCCTTAAAATGATATCTTTACTTTGAATCGGTTTAATACGATCATGAGGATTATGACCACCCATTTGATTTTCAATAAAGAATCCTGGATTATTCGTTTTACCAATATCATGATAATATGCTCCTACCCTAGCTAACAAACCATTTGCACCAATCGCTTCACAAGCACCTTCAGCTAAATTTGCAACCATTATACTATGATGGTATGTACCAGGAGCCTCTAATAATATTTTTCTTAATAAAGGATGATTTGGACTACCTAACTCAACAAGTTTAAATGAGGATACCATTCCAAACGAATCTTCTACAAAAGGTAAAATCCCCATCGTAATGACACTTGATAAAACTCCGGAAGTAAGTCCCATTAATAAATAAATCCCAATTTCCACTGATGAATATTGTCCATTTCGTATTAAAATCAAAGAAAACAGAGTAGCAATATTAACAAGCGAAATTAAAAATCCTGCATGGAGAATCATTGAACGCTTATTCTTGACCTCATTTAAAAATAAAACGGCGATTGAACTAAATAAAATATAAATTCCAGTCGAGTAATTAATTGCGCCATTTACATCTTCGTTAAACATTAAACTACCGCAAATAGAGAAAATAATAGAAGAAACCATTAAATATCGATTACCTAATAAAAACTTTATCAATAAAGTTCCAATCGCAACTGGAGCTACATATACAAGGCCAGAAAACTCAACTTTTTGAAACAAGCTTACAATTTTCAAAATTAAGATTGTAAAAATTACAATGCTATAGTATGTAACGATGTATATATTCCCTTTTTCTTTCAATGAAGCCGTTTGCTTCAATACGAAGTACGCCAATACTCCAATTAATAGAATTAATCCAATATACGGTTGAATCGACTGTTTGTTTTTTATTAAGCCAACTAATTTTAATTGATCATATTTTTCCTTTGTAATTGTCTCTCCAGCTTTTACTAAGACTTGTCCTTGTAAAATATAAACACTATCTACACTTTCACTTTCTAGACGTTTTCTCTCTTTTGTCTCCTCTGCATCAAAAAAGTAGTTTGGCACAATCGCAAATTCACCAATTGAGATCATCGCATCCTTTAGTGAAGGATTAACGCTTACATATGATAATTCGTTTCGTAGCTTCCCACGAGATTCTTCGATTTGGTTCGTCGTGATTTCCTCAGACATTACATTGTTAATCGCCGTATTTAACGAAGCTTTCGTAATATTTAACTGTTCTTCTGACGATCTAACTAAAGTGCTAAATACACTATCTTCTAAGTTTTTACGAATATCGTCAGGCAGTTTTTTCTTAACATCACTTGTTTCTTTATCAATTAATGCTTGTCCTGTCGGATTATCACTTTTTGCATTTTCATTTTTCACTTCTGTAACAATATCAAAAATTGAATTTACTATGTCGATCCGTTTTTGTGTATAACTTTCCTCATATTTATATACATCCTCAACTCTTGCTGCAGCCTCAAGTCGCTTTTTAGCCGTAGCTCCTTTGTCCTCAATCGTGATAGGTGAATAAATATTATCATCAGCAATTGATAATAGCTGAATGTCGTATTTTACCGGTCTAACATGACTAACTAAAAGAAGAAAACTTAATAAGCTGAATGCAACAGTACATAGTAATATGACAAGAGTTTGATTCTTAAAACGCTGAATTAAAGCTTGCAAACTATTCATTGTTTCCCCTTTCTAGAAATGCACCTCATCATAAAAATACGAAATGACCCTATCAATGTAGGGTCACTACGAATCATTCTTTTGCTAAATCATAAGCTTGAATAATCTTTTGTACTAGTGGGTGACGAACTACGTCAGTTTGTTCCAAGATTGTCATACCAATACCCTCAACACCTTTAAGTGTATTTTGAGCTGATATTAAACCAGACTTTACTCCTTTAGGTAAATCAACCTGTGAAGGGTCTCCTGTTATAACCATTTTAGAGCCAAATCCTAAACGGGTCAAAAACATCTTCATTTGAGCCATTGTCGTATTTTGAGCTTCATCCAAAATGACAAAGGCATCTTCTAACGTACGTCCCCTCATGTAAGCCAAAGGAGCAATTTCGATTGTTCCTCTTTCAATTAAACGTACAGTATGCTCTTGTCCTAAAACATCGTGCAAGGCATCGTACAATGGTCTTAAATATGGGTCAACCTTTTCCTTTAAATCTCCTGGTAAAAATCCTAAACTTTCTCCAGCTTCCACAGCAGGTCTTGTTAAAATAATTTTACTTACTTTATTATTTTTTAATGCTTGAACAGCCATGACAACTGCAAGATATGTTTTACCTGTACCAGCAGGTCCAATTCCAAATACTAAATCATTTGATTTAATTGCACGAAGATAATGTCTTTGTCCAAAAGTTTTAACTCGAATTGGTTTACCTTTTGAATTCTTAATAATTTCTTCGTCATACAACCTAGCAAATGATGACAGCCTTCCTTCTTTAGCCATCTGAATTGAGTATGTAACATCCCTCGATGTAATACTCACTCCATTTCGAATAACCTCTAAAAGAGCTTGAATGATTTGCTCAACAGTTTTCACATCTTCATTCGTACCTGAAACTTGTACAGATTGACCACGTGACACAATCTTAACATCAAGCAAATTTTCAATTATTTCTAGATGCTTATCGTTTGTACCAAATAAGGCAATTGCTTCGTTTGGATCCTCTAGTTGTTGATTAATCGTTAGTAGTTGTTCTGGCATTACTCAGTCCCCTTGAACAATAGTTTTCGTTTTTGTGATATCTTCTAAAACTTTATAATACATTCTTAAATTAACTTTACCATTGTCTATTGACTCGTGCAAAACTTTTTCTTGTAAAATTTTGGCATCCGGACTTAACTTTTTCATTAATTCCTTCTTACCAATTTGTTTTCCAAGTTGAGCAGCCTGCACTTTAGAGTATGTTCTTACATATTTTTCACTTTCCAGAGTAGTCTTTTTACTGAAAAAAATCGGCAATTTCCATTTTAAAAATTTAAATTGATACGAACTATTTTCATCTTCAAAAGACTTATATTTATTCTTATCAAAACCCCAAAATTTTATTTTATTTTCCTTAGTTCCAATATAATAACTAGTTTTTCTCTCTCCTGTAAGCACCGTAAACGGAGTATCTAAAGGAACACTAATAATTTCCTCTCTCCAAACTTCCCCCATGATTTTGCCCACTGCGGGAACTAAAATAGGATGTTCTTCTGTTCCGATTATTCCAGATACTAATATTTGACCTTTTTTCACAAAGTCATTCTTTACGACAAGAGGTTTCCCTTTTTCAACAAACATACTTGAAATGACAGCTTCTTCACTTGCAATAATATGACGTGGACTTAACGCCTTCTCAGGCTTAGGTATATGCTTTTCAACTACCTCAAAATGAAAGGTAGTCCCATTTAATTGTACACCAATCCAGGTTAATGTCGGATTATCATCTTGGAGCTTTTTCTGGATTGTTTGCATTCTAGGTAAAGTAAATTGAGAAGCTCCAGTCTTAACACCCATCGCAGTTAAATCTTTCCGGAGTTTATATTCCACTTCAGGTGAAGCACCCTTTATATCTATTCGCCAAACCATATTTGAAAGTAAAAATAATACAACTAAAAAGCCAACAACCCCTACAACAAATCCAAAATACTTCCATGCTCGTTTAACTTCAAAAGGCAGCCCTTTCCTGCCAATAAAATAAACCTTATATTCTTTTTTGCGAGGAATATTCTTGATCCGTTTATAATCTTTCAACTCAATTGTAAACGTGATTGAATTTGTTCCACTTTTCTTCACATCACGAAGTGGAATCCCCTTTCGCATACATTCATTTAAAAAACGTTCTGGTCCAAGCCCAATCACTTTTACTTGAACCATCCCCGTAAGTTTTGAAGTCCATTGGTTTTTCATCCTAATCCCCCATGTTCATTAGACTGATCATGGTGTAAGTTCTAGATGCTATTCATTAATAAAATACACATGCTCAATTTCGCCTTCCAACAAAATCTCCTCAGGTAACATCGTCTTCAAAATAAAATCTTTCCCCTTAATCAACAACTGCCCTTGCTTCATTAACAAACGCAATTCATTGTCCGAATACACAAGTAAGCCTCTATGGTTTTCAATATAAATATGTAGTTGACCTAACATCGTAATACGTGGTAATTCCAATAGTACATCTGGTGGTAAGTCCATCTTACTTGACATCCATGTTTTTAAATTATGCGCTAATCTTTTCAAGATAGACTCCTCCCCCTTTCATATCATATTTATGATGAATTTTGAGAAGGTATGATATAAAAAGTAAAAGGTAAAGGAAATTTAAGATGTATAGTTGGATTTTATAAAGGTATGGGTTATTGATTTTTAAATGATGAAGAGGAAGCTGGGTTTTATGGGTACTGACGTCTGTGTTGTACGGAAGATCAATCAATGAATTTAGGGTTCGAATGTCTCTATAATGAGCCCACTTATAATTAATTTTCAGTTATGGCACATAGTAAAAAACCGAGAACAAATAACTATTCTCGGTTTAAATTTATTTGCGTTTTTACATTCTTCTTTGGATTGTAACATCTTGATAAACATCTTGTTTTCCTTGTGAAGTAGCAACCCACCAAAGTACCCCTTGTGTGAGAAAGAAAAGACTCCACATTACTACAAGACCAATTGAAGTTAGATCACTTTTCCCATCACCGTATATCCCTTTGACTGTAACATAAGTGATGAGTACACTTACGATCAAAACTACCAACTTAATAAATATCGGCCTTTTAGCCATAGTTGTTTCCATTTGTGGTGAATGATTTGTTTCTGTTTTGACTAGTTTTTTATTTGATCTAGCATAGTCATGAACCCCTTGCTTGATCTCTTCTTCTAGTCTTTCTTCGTCACCAATTGCCATCTCTCTTGTAATATAGATTAATGTAAATGCAAATGGTACGACAATTATTAACCAACCTAAAGCAAATGCTATTCCACCAAGATCATTGTGTAAATCCCCGAACGGTGTCATTATTCATCTCTCCCTTACCAGTAGATGTTAAACAAATGCATTGTTTATCTGAATTCATCATACCGAATAACTTTAATTTTATATGTGATATAAATCACAAACTTAGTTAAATATTGACTAAAATATTAATAATTTTTTCATTGACTCTTTAGATGGGATTTTTCTGTAAATTGGAATTATACAGATTTTAAAAAGAAGGAAGAAATTTACAACCAAACTGGATATGGAGCTTAATTAAAAGATAAAGTTTACACCTTGACTAAAGAAGGTGAAGCTGTGGGATTGTGGATAAAGAACTAATTAGCGGTTTTATAAGAAATTAGGTTATTTTTTAGTGAACCGTATTGTTTTCGTGAAAATTTAAGCAGATTTATGTGATTTAATGGACTGAAGCATCATTTTGAAGAAGTTAATTGCAGTTTTTGAATTTTTATTTGCACTTTCGATGATTTTAATTGCTGTTTCGGAAATTTTATTTGCACTTTCGAAGATTTTAATTGCAGCTGGTGAAATTTATTTGCACTTTTGAACATTTTAATTGTACTTCCGAAGTACTGCAGTACTCAAAAAAAATAAACGTCTATAAATAGACGTTTATTTTAACAGACTTGCTACAGCTTTATTCACAGAAGAGCCATCAGCTTGTCCTTTTACTTTAGGCATAACTGCACTCATTACTTTCCCCATGTCAGCTTTTGATGTAGCACCGACTTCTGAAATTGTAACACGTACAATTTCAAGAAGTTCCTCTTCAGATAATTGTTGAGGCAAGTATTCTTTTAGAATCAGTAACTCTTGCTTTAATTTATCCACAAGGTCTTGACGACCAGCTTTTTCGAATTCCAGGAGGGAGTCTTTACGTTGTTTCACTTCACGAGTTAAAATTGTTAACTCTTGATCAGCTGACAATGTCACATTATTCCCTAAGCTAATTACTTCATTTTGTAATGACGCTTTCACCATTCGAATAACTGCTAACTTGTCTTTGTTTTTTTCCTTCATCGCTTGTTTCATATCTGAATTCAAACGTTCGAGAAGACTCATAGTAACACCCTCTCTTAGAATTTACGTTTTCTCGCTGCCTCTGATTTTTTCTTACGTTTTACACTTGGCTTTTCATAAAATTCGCGTTTTCTTGCTTCTTGTAGCGTACCAGTTTTAGAAACTGAACGTTTAAAACGACGAAGAGCATCTTCTAAAGATTCGTTTTTACGAACGACTGTTTTAGACATCTTACTTTTCCCTCCCTCCAAGCTACCACTTACAATCAATAAAACACTGTAAAAAAGAAACACTTTTCCACATGTCTTTTACGATTATAATACATAAACTATTGATAGGTCAACAGGTAAATGTCAAGTTTGAAACTTAACACCCTTTGCCATTAAAAGGAATCAATAGCCTTCTGTTGCTACGTTTCCTTGGACAATTGTGATTCCATTACTTGTGCCTATTCGAGTTGCTCCGGCTTTAACCATTTCATTTACACTTGCTAGATCACGTACGCCGCCAGATGCTTTAACTCCAATATCAGGTCCAACTGTTTTTCTCATTAATGCTACATCCTCTACAGTTGCACCACCAGTTGAAAATCCTGTAGATGTTTTAACGAAATCTGCTCCAGCTTTTACAGAAAGCTTAGAAGCCATTTCTTTTTCTTCATTCGTTAAAAGACTTGTTTCAATAATTACTTTTACTAATGCTTTACCTTTTGCTGCATTAACAACTGCTGCTATATCTTGTTCAACAGTGTCATAATCCTGATCTTTTAAAGCTCCGATATTAATCACCATATCGACTTCTCCGGCTCCATTTTCAATTGCATTCTTCGTTTCAAACGCTTTTGTTTCTTTTGTATTGGCACCTAAAGGAAACCCAATTACAGTACAAACTAAAACTTCAGAGCCCTTTAACAAATTTGCACAATGACTGACCCAAGTTGGATTCACACAAACCGAAGCAAAATTATGTTCTTTTGCTTCTTGACATAATTTTTCAATTTGAGATTTAGTTGTTTCAGGTTTTAAAACTGTATGATCAATCAATTTATTGATATTAGTTGTCATTTTGTAGTGCTCCTAACTAATGTTTTTTTCAAAAATACTCTTTTAAAGACACTGAAATATCAGCATTGATTATTATTTGTTTTTTCATTTTAATTATGTGAAACCTGAGCTTAAAATTTAAAAAACTCAGCCAAAAAAATTCAAAGCATCAAATTTATATAGATGCATTTGAATTTTTTTCAACTGTTTTATGAATATCTTTTACTTTAAGCATCATAAAGAATGAAATTGTAATAAAGAAACAACCATACAAGAACATGAACTTGTATCCAATAAAATCCATAATTGCACCTAATAATGGTGGTGATATAATATTAGCAATTGATGAAAACAAATAATATAAACCTGTATATGTTCCAATAAATCCAATCGGTGCCATCTCGGCTAAGAAAGGATAAGAATTAATATTTACTAATGCCCATAAACATCCCATAATCAAAAAGACTATTCGGATGAATAATAAATCCTTTAAGAAAAATAAAACAACAAAACCAATGATAATTCCAAATATACCAATTAATATGCTTCGTTTCTTACCAATTTTTGTTCCTATAAACCCGGCAGGAATGGCAAAGATTAAAAATGCTAATGATATGAAAGCAAATGAAAACGCCGCTGCACTAACTTTTACTCCTAAATAAACTTCCCCATAACGTGTAAAAAAAGTTTCAATTCCATTAAATCCCGTGAACCAACTCAGAATTGCTAATAATAGAAATAATGCACTTTTATTTTGAATTGCTGAACGAAAACCTTCTCTTAATTTTACCTTTTCTTCAGCCTGTTCATAATATAGGACATCTCTTTTTTCTCTAATAAAGAAAAAAAGAATTAGAAAGCTAAATAACATTAAAAATCCTGCCAAGTAAAAAGGAAATCCTTTATTTAGATCCCACAAAATTGAACCTACAAAGAACGCAATTAAAGCACCAATTCCACCCATAAAATTAATGACACTATTCGCCTTGCTTCTTTGTTCAACTCTTGTTAAATCAGGCATAAGTGCTATTACCGGAGAACGAAAAATACTCATACTTAAATTCATAAACACAATAAAAAAGATCAACATAAAAAGTGTTTTATGCACTGGAATTAAAAAGGTAAATAGTGCTGCAAGTGGCATACCGACCATTAAAAATGGCATTCTTCTACCAAATCGTGTATCTAAACGATCACTATACATTCCTACGGCAGGTTGTAAAAATAGTGCAAAATAATTATCAAACGTCATAATAAATCCGATTAAAGCAGATGACTTTAAATAATCGCTTAAAAGTTTTGGCATAAAAGCATTATAGACCGACCAAGTAAGACTGATTGCAAAAAATCCAAATCCTAAAAGCATAATTTTTTTGTAATTTAGTTTAGGCATTCGAATTTCTCTCTTCTGATCTGTCTATAAACATTTTCTAAATGAGTTTGATCTAATGACACAATCATCCCCCCCTTATTCTCAGTATAGTAAGCACACCAATCAAATATTTACCCTTTTTTCAATTTTTATAAAATATTAATTTATTAGGAAAAGTTCATAAAATAGAGGTTGTTTCATAATAAAAGAAGCTTTAAACCGACAAAAAAACCTAGTGTAAACACTAGGCATTTTCTTTCATTATTTTAATAATATAAAACGTACAACCGGCAATAATGCAGCAACAACTACCATTTAAAAATGATAAAAAGTAAATCATTTTTCCTCCAAGATACCTTTTTCCCTTGCAGTTTACATTCTTTCTTCTAAGGCTTTCGCGGTATTACTTGTTACTACTTCCTTCTCATCCTTTAATGTACCAAAAATCCCATCAAAAATAGGTGTCGATACACCATACCAAAAGTTTTCATTTTTGAAATGATGCAGGATATGTAGCTTTTTAATCTGTCGTCCTACTTTCGTTATAGGTTTAATTGGCCTGTGAGCTACATAATGTTTCCATTCGTACACGAGTAACATAAAAACTAAACCTGAACCAAATGCGATTGTTTGAATTAGATCTTTCGATATCAAAAAATAAATTATACAAAGTGATCCTAAATTCGGAATGCTATACCATATCGGTAAAAATAACAATTTCAAATCATCTGGATACGTATGATGATCGTAATGAATTCTTTTCATAAATTTAAGTAATAGTTTATTTTTTGGTGCCTTTATGTGAAAAATGAAACGATGTGTTACGTACTCACTAAACATAAAAAAGATTAATCCTATCATAAAAATTAAGACAGTAAGCCACGAAAAATGAAATCCTATACTATAAATAATTCCAACTAAAAAAAGTACCCCCATTACAATAATATCGAAATGAAGAAAAAAGTCTCGATATAGTCCCTTCATAAAATCCCCCCTCATCTATACCTAAATTATCTTAATACCAAATTTATATTTCAATATTATTTATGTAATTCCTTTTTAAGTTCTAATTGAACTGATTATTAATTTTGAATAAAGCACTGGTCGGTGAGGATAATAAAAACGATAACCAAAAATACGTAAAAGGGAGATTTATATGGAAAAAAGGAGATATTATGTGTCCGTTCAAGCAAAAACAATTGTTCCAAATCAGGGGGACGCACCTTATGAGTTGGAAATCGATGCTACAATCGATGAAAAACATAGACTCGAAAGAATTTTCCATCAGATTGACAGTTATGATGAAGCAGCAGGTATTCAAACTGCTTTCATCATTCCTATCACAAATTGGAGCCAAGAAAACAATGATGGATATGACTATTTTTTAAAACAAGCCTATGCAATGATTTATGAATTAGGTACTGAAGAAACTCGTGCTCATATAAGCCAAATGAAAATATTAAAATAAAAAGAAAGCTCACTGAGCTTTCTTTTTACATGTTGTTGAAAAACAACCTTGNNTAGGAGTCGAGCACCCTTTCGTTCCAATCAACTTATTCATCAAAAAAAGTCTGCCATAAATCCTAATCAAATAGCCTTTACTTAGAGTAATCTAACAGTTGTTTATAGATAGTTTGTAGGTCAATTGAATTCAACATTAATTAAACTAAATTAATCAATTGAATTTGTAAAATTAGCTCATAATTTTTTATCTTCTGAAAAAAACTAGTTCTAGTGTTATTGGCATAATAAATTGTTTAAACATATTAATATATAAAACCATAAAAGATTATCCAAAGAATGATAATTTCATCATTATAAATGTTCATTTTATATCCGTTTTCCCTATTGACCATTTTATATTTCAACATCCTGTAAAGAGATAACATAATGAGCTTTCTTTTTATTTTAAACATCAATTACTTTTGTTTTTGCAATTAAATCATGTAATGTTCTTCGATCAGAAGAAAAAATGAAAAACGGATCAATAAATGCAACACAACCTATAACTAATGAAAAGTATGGTATTTTTATGTATCCTAAAAGGAAAAAAATTTCTCTAATAATCATCGTCTTTAAATTTACTTCTTGACCATCAATCTTAACGATTGCAATATTTAACCAACGCTTTCCGATTGTTTGTCCTTTCCAAACAAATGTAGGGATCAGAATAAAAACTATAATGATACTAATAATGGATAGTAGGGAAGATCCAATATCAAATTTGTCTACTTTATTAGGATTAAAAAATGCTGAAAACTTTGTCATTCCAGTAATTATCGAAATGACGAAAATAAAAAGAAAACTTATAAATCCATCAACCAATATTGCTAATAACCTACTTGATCTACTTGCTAATTTAGAATACGATTCCAATTAAATCTCCACCTTTAGTTTCTAAGATGTTCTTAACGACAGTTTAAATTATACAGAATTTTTAATCGAAAAAATATAAAAGCCTAATAGAAAGTACCTATCAGGCTAATAAATATCGATTAAGCTTTTATATGTAGATTCAATTATACACCTGGTGCATCGACTAGTGTCCAAGTAACAACAGCTTCATGATTTCCTATTGTTGCAGAACCACCAGGAATTTGTAATGTTACATTATTATTTACTGCACCATCATTAACATCAGGATTTGGGCCTAACCATCTTGTTAACCAAGTACCAAGTCCCGTACCAGGTTCAGCTGTAACAACTGAAGATTCAGTTAATCCATCTGTAATTAGTGTAATCGTTTGAGCAGGCGTTGGGGGTGTTCCACTACCTGGTGTTACAACTGAACCATTTTTAAAAGTAAGAACCGCTCCAGGAAGTGTTTCAGTTGTACCGTTTGTAAACTTACTAGCTTTTGCTGTCACTTTCCACCCTGCACCAGTACCTCTTCGATCAGAAACTTGAATAAAAGGCTTTTTAGATGTAGAAGAATAAACCTGTTCACTAGTTGAAACTTCTTTCGAACCAAATTGAACTGAAGAAACAAAATCCAAAGTTAGCGGACCTGTTTCACCTGTAGGTGGATCTGTTGGATCAGTAGGACCAATTGGCTCTAATGGAGTTGATGGGTCGGTTGGATCTACTGGTGTTACTGGACCAGACCCTTCTGTAAAATTAATAGCTGCTTTTGAATTTGCTTGAGACGTAACAGCTGCAAAAGATGTATTTGCCGCTCCTACAAGTGTTGAAAAACTTACTACGCCAATTGCTACAATTTTTGAAACTTTCATTTAATCAAAACCCCTTACAAAAATTTTTCATATAAAGATGCTTTCAAAAAAGGACTTAACATCTCTATAAGTTACACCCAATTATAGTAAACGAAAATACAATTGTCTGTGAATAATTTGTGAAAACATTCACTAAAATTTTACTATTAATTTTACAAATCCCCTAGATATTAGAAATTTAATAGATTAAAAAATATATATTTCGTGAACTTTTTCACGTAATTGTATAAATTTTAATTCAAAATCTCCTATTCCCCGATTTAAATTCACTGCAAAAAAAAGAAGCTTACTTAAATACAAGTAAACTTCCAAGTTAAAATTCCAATGAAAAATTACTAAAATTTTGAATCAGGAAAAATAAAACTATTTCTCCTAACCCGAAAGTACTTGTACGATCTTTCTCTACTTACTTTTAAGTGTTATTTCCCATTCTATACCTGTATCAATTCCGTACTCATCAGTAAATGAGCCTTGATTTACAGCGACTGCCATTTGATCTAGACTGTTTGCATATAAGATTGGTTCTCCAATTGCTACATCGGCAAATGATTTTCCATATTTTACTGCTTCTTTGTATACTTTTCTTCCTTGGTGTGTAATTAATACTTCGACAAAGTCTCCATGAGAAACACCTTGTTTGAGAAATTCTGATCGATCAATATTCGTCCAAATACTACCATAACGAACATCAAGTATATCAATTGTTCCTGTTATCGAATTGTTTTCACTATGACATTCTTTAATTGGTAATTTTATGTAAGAATTTGAATCAACTTCTGGACCAATATTTTCAAAGTCGATTATTCCAGAAGCTAATCTTGCACCTGTAAAAGCAAATATATCTCTCCCATGGAAAGTATAGGATTCACTTGAATTTGGTAGTCTATTAATTTCTTCGTCAATAACTCTTAATTGGTCGATTCCATATATTTTGCCTACATGTGTTAACGTTCCGTTATCAGGTGTTATAATGAAGTGATTCGTATTTGTGCGAGCCACTATACTTCTACGATCTGAACCTACCCCTGGGTCTACAACTGAAACAAATACTGTTCCAACTGGCCAGTAATTCATTGTTTGTACAAGTCGGTAAGAAGCTTCCCAAATATTGTATTGAGGTATATCATGGGTCAAGTCGTAAATCTTAATATCTTGATTTACACTACAAGAAACACCATACATAGCGCTAACTGCTCCATCTAGTAATCCAAAATCTGACTGAAACACTAATGCATTTCCCATCTAAGCACCCCTAATTGTTCGAATATTTAAAATTAAATATAAATTCAATCTATTATTTAGTCAATGATATTATTCGTATTTTATTGAATGAATTTAATTATAGCTTTGCTTTTCTCAATTATTACGTTGGAATTGTATAGTTTTGGTAAATTCTAATTCTTTTAACCTTAATGTCGGTTTCGACGTTGTCCTTAAACTTCAAATAAAAAAGATATAGTTGTTAGATACTATATCTATTAATAACATTAGCATTTAAAAGTATATAGTTATGAAATGTTGGCACGTAAATATATATTATTTCCTTTAGTGTCCCCTAGGTTTATGTAATAATGTATCCTAAATTAAAAAACTTAGATACAATTCGGGGAACTTTTTCGTTTAAGTGGACAGGTGTTAATTTAAAATTTAACTAAACCCTAGACACTTCTATATTAATAGAAATCTTCCTATTAAATGTTTGAGTGGACGAACTTAAAGAAAAGATCATAAGTAGTTCTAAAGGAGTTATTTTTTTATGAACATTTTACGTATACCCCACTCCATCTTTAATTACAAGCCAATAACAACTAAAGTACTTAAAAAAAATAGTTACACATAGGAAAATAGCACCCACTATTTTATCCGATGGAATTTACCTATACTTTAGTAACGCTCCAATTAACTTTAAAAAGGGAATTTAGTCCTCTATCACGAATAGTTATTAGGTGGCGAAATATAGGGAGGCTAACGATTGTACACCTTTATTGAATTACTATGTCTTATAGGAATCCTATTTTTTATTATTAAGGGGATTAACTCTTTCTTTAAAATGAACGGAAAGTCTATAAAGAATTTTATTATTACTGGGGCCCTATTTGTTTTATTTATTTTTACCTCTTTTACAGATCCTTCAAATGAAGCAGAACAAATAGAAGCAACAGAAAAAGACACAACTACTAAGCCATCCAAAATAATTTATAAAATTGAAGACTCTAAGCTAGAAACTGGTCAAAAAGAAAAAACAAAATTATCTAAACCTAAAAACAGCGATAACTTAATTAAATCCTGTAAGAATAGAGTAGGATGTAAATCCAAATCTGATAAAGTACCTATCCAAGAACCAAAAAAAGTGAAAATAGAAAAAGGAACATATAGGATTGTTTTTATGGTATACGGGTTAATGTGATAGATTTTTTCCGTTTTCCTTTTTTTAGTAGTAGTTGTCTTATTTTGAGGTTGTATCCGTGATTTAATATGTAAATGGGGGCTATATGGGAGGTTGTTTTACCTCTCATATAGCCCCCAACTTTATATCGATTCATTTAAAAAAGTGAATTATTTTGGAGTGAAAAGTTGAATTAATTCTGCGCAACTAATTTTCCTTAGTAGATCGAAACTTGCCCAACTACAAACACGATCCTCCCAAGCTACTAAGCAATGATTATCTTTAGTTTCCATAACCGTTCCCACAGCACCATCTAAGCTAAACATAACATAGTTGCCTATCGAGAACATTTTCGATCACCCCAATCTAAATATAATTCCGTGCCCACCTTTCGGATATTCCCATTTAATATTTTGATGAGGACAGCCTATTCTACAACTTCCACATTCATGACATCCCTCATATCCAACATGCATTCGAATATTTTCCCATTTATAAACTTCTGCTGGACAAAAGATCGTACAGATTTTATCGGGACATTTTGTCATACAAATATCGGAATCTAGTACAGTTAAGTGCGATTTTGTATCAGCATTAAAACGAACGAGATACTGCTTTTCTTCGATTGTACTTTCTTTTTTTGTCTCACTCATTTATTTCATCACCTTCCATGCTTTGTATACATCTTTCGCAAGCTTAAGTTTAGCTTTTGCTCCTCCTATATTACTCATGATATTCTTTTGTTTTTCCCATTTAGATTTACCATCTACTGTAAACATTTGGCTGGCAGATTTATTTAATAGCGGAATATATTGCTCGAAATATTGAGGGAATTTTTCAAAATGATGTGTTGCATCTTTATATTTTTTCAAATCCTGTCCTACGAAGCTATTTAGTAATTTATCAGCGTACGGTTTTAAAGCAACATCAGAGTAGTTATCAATCGCTTTTGCTTCGATAATGGTTTCTGCTGCTAATCTTCCAGATGTCATTGCCATATTTGAACCTTCACGATGAATTGCGTTTACTAATTGTGCTGCATCACCAATTACTAATACTCCGTTTCCTACCAATTTAGGAATCGATTTGTACCCACCTTCAGGAATTAAATGAGCAAGGTATTCTTGTGGTTCGCTTCCTTGAATATACGGTCTAATCATCGGATGATTCTTAACGTATTCAAGTAAATCATAAGGTTTCAATTTGTTTTCAATCATTCCTGATAATAATGTACCGACCCCAATACTAAGAGAATCTTTATTGGTATATAAAAATCCTGTGCCAACTATGCCTTTTGTCGCATCTCCAAATAGCTCGATTGCTACCCCTTGGTTACCTTCAAGACCAAATCGATCTTGAATTATTTTACTATCTAGCTTTAATATTTCCATTGTAGCTAAAGCGACTTCATCTGGTCTCCATTCTTTATGGAAACCTAAAGATTTTCCTAAAAGTGAATTTACGCCATCAGCAAGTACTACCACATCGGCATATAAATCACCATCAGGTCGATCTGTTCTTACCCCTACAACCATATCGTTTTCAACAATACACTCCAGAACAACCGTTTCATTGATTAATAATGCACCTTGTTCTACTGCTTTTTGAGCAAACCATTGATCAAACTTTGAGCGAAGAACCGTAAAATTATTATAAGGTTCTTCAGCAAATTCAAGACCTTTATAGCCAAAGGTTGTAGCGGATTGTTTATCAAGCATCATAACTCGCTGCTCTACAATCACACGCTCAATTGGTGCATCCTTCCAAAATTCAGGAATAACGTCCTCCATCATTTTTCGATACAATACACCACCCATAACATTTTTCGAACCTGGATACTCTCCTCTTTCAATAAGGACAACATTAACACCATTTTTTGCGAGCTCGTATGCACATGAAATTCCTGCTGGGCCTGCTCCAACGACAATTACATCAAATTTTTCCGGCATGATCGTGATTTTCCTCCTTTAAAGAAAAACTTTCTTGAAATTGGTTAATCAGCATTGGAACAATTTCAAATGCGTCTCCTACGATGCCATAATGACAAGATTGAAAAATTGCCGCATTCGGGTCTTTATTTATCGCAATAATGAGACCTGAATTTTGCATCCCAACAATATGTTGTATTGCGCCAGATATCCCAATTGCAAAATAAATTTTTGGTGTAACCGTCACGCCAGTCTGACCTACTTGATGATGATGTTCAACCCAACCAGCTTCAACTACATCACGACTTGCTCCAACAGCCGCTCCAATCGATTCAGCAAACAGATGAATCAACTGAAATCCGTCTTTACTACCTAATCCTTTGCCACCAGCTACGATAATATCGGCTTCATCAATGCGAACCTTCTTAGTTGTTGCACGTACAATCTCTAATACTTTTGTACGAATATCTTCTTCTTTTAAATCAATTTCTTCTTCGATCACAACTCCTTCAGCACCAGGAACCGGAGCGAGCGCTTTCATTACTTTTGGACGAACGGTAGCCATTTGAGGTCTATATTTCTTACAAAGAATAGTTGCCATTATATTTCCACCAAATGCAGGACGACTAGCTAATAATAGTCCTGTATCTTCTTCAACATCTAATACTGTTGTATCAGCTGTTAAACCCGTAGGTAAGTCTGTTGCAACTGCACTTGCTAAATCCTTCCCTTTAGAAGTTGCGCCATATAGTAAGATTTCGGGCTTATATTTGTTACAGCATTCAAGTACTGCTTTCATGTAAGATTCAGTACGATAATCCTTAAAAATTGGGTCATCATATACATAAACGATGTCAGCACCGTATTCAAATAACGTAGAGGCTAATGATTTCACATTTTCACCAATTAATAATCCTGCTAGTTCGCAACCACGTTTTTCAGCTAATTCTTTACCAGCTCCAAGCAATTCAAGTGACACGGGTGCAATGACTTTATCGTTTTCTTCAATAAACACCCAAATACCTTTGTACTCTGAGAAATCCATTTATACCCCTCCTTTCACTTCAAATAACTCTTTCTTCTCATTTAAAATCTTCATCAGTTCATTTACTTTTTCTAATGAAGTTCCTTCAAAAACCGTTCCACCTTTAGCCTTTGGTGGAGCCCATACTTTTGATACAATTGTTGGTGAACCTTTTAAACCTAATTGTTTAATATCAATATCTTCTAAATCCTTCACGGCCCAAATGGTCGGGTTATACCTTGCAGCTTTTATCATATTTGTAAGTGATGAATAAGGAACTTCATTGATTTCCTTCTCAACTGCAAATAAACAAGGTAAACTCGTTTTAATTACTTCATGTCCATCTTCTATTTTCCGATGAACAATTGCATACCCTTCATCTTTATTAATTTCTTGAACCTTCTTAACTGATGTTAACGGCGGTATATCTAAACGACGTGCAATACCTGGTCCAACTTGTCCAGTATCACCGTCAATTGTCATCTTTCCACAAATGATTAAATCAATCGCTTGAATTTGTCCTATTTTCTCAATCGCTTTTGTCAAAGCATAACTTGTCGCTAAAGTATCTGCCCCAGCAAATGCACGGTCCGAAATCATATACCCTTCATCTGCACCGATTTCAATACATTTTCTTATAGCTTTAACAGCCGGTGGTGGCCCCATCGTAATAACCGAAACTGTTCCACCGTATTTATTCTTAATTCGAACAGCTTCCTCTACAGCATGAGCATCATACGGATTTAATATTGCTGGAGCACTCGCACGGTCCATCGTATTCGTTTTAGGATTCATCTTAATGATCTTTGTATCAGGCACCTGTTTTATACAAACCACAATATGTAACACTTTTTCACTCTCCCTTTTTCTTCCCGTCTCCCATAGTTAGTAAATGTACATGTTGTTCAAATATATTATTTTTATTGAAAAAATATGATAGAAAGCAACGAAAAAATGAGAAACGAAAAAAAGAGACATTTACAACATAGTAGTTGAAAATCTCTCTTCAGTCTGGTACTCAAATATTTTGTATTTTTATTTTTCATTACCAACTAAAAGTTGGATTGTTATGCCTGATGGGTCCTTTGTAAATGTTACGCCATTATCTACAAAAACAGAAGCGCCCATATTCTTTAAACGATTGACTACCACCGATTTTTCTTCTTCACTTGGATATAACAACGTAAAATTCTTTAATCCTGCACTGCTATCAGAAGATGCAACTCCTCCTGCGCTATGCCAAGTATTTAAACCGATGTGATGATGATAACGTCCAGTTGAAATAAATAAAGCCTGGCTTCCATATTTCGTTACAACATCAAATCCAAGTCCTTCACAATAAAACTTCTCTGTGCTATTTAAATCAGAAACTTGTAAATGGATATGCCCCATAATTGTGCCTTTTGGTAGTCCAGTAAAAGCTTCATTCTCAGCAAGTGCTAAAAGACCCTCTACATCTAATCGTTTACTATCCATAACAACATACTCATTATGCCATTGCCAATTCTCCGATGGACGATCTGCATAAATTTCAATTCCATTCATATCTGGATCCGCTAAATAAATTGCTTCACTCACTAAATGATCCGAACCACCTTGAAGTGGATTTCTAGTTTCAATCATATGCTTAAGCACGATACCTAAATCTTTTCGAGTAGGTACTAATAACGCAAAATGATATAATCCTGTATTTTGCTCATTTTTAGGTGTAACATTGTCTGGCTGCTCTAATCTTATTAAAACATTTACCCCATCCGCAGTTAAGCTAGCATTTGTAGTTGAATGTTCCAAAACTTTTAAACCAATAACCTCTTGATAAAATGCTAATGAACGCTCTAAATTCGCAACTTTTAATTCGACTGTTGGAGCATAAACTTTAGGCTTTTGATGAAAATTCATTTTAATTTACCTCCTCTAGAAAATAGTACAATTAATGTTAACACTAACAGAATGAATGGAGCCATTGCAACACTCAGGCCTTGACCCGCATGTAAATGAGTAAATACAGCACCTACCATAATAATTGCCAATCCGACTGAAGCAAGCTTACCTAATATAATCTTCCAATAACCAACTAATAAACCAATTGCCCCTAACACCTCAAATGAACCAATCGTATACATCATACTTTTTGAATAACCATAAACCTCTTTAAAATCATGTAACATCTGAGTATTGCCACTTAATTTCACAAATCCAGACAGTAGAAATGCAATAATTAATATCCCTTGGATAATTCGGGTAAACCATTTCATTTAAAAATCTCTCCCTTTTTAGTTTTATACTGAACTTAATTTAAGCGCAGTTATTTTTAGAGTTTTATACTATATTTGATTTTATTTCGTTTACTGTTCTTTATTCGAAGACAGTAAAGTATAAAAAAATAGTGTGATTGATATTAAGTGGTTACTTTTTGTAAGTTAGTGATTTAAATACAGTATATGCGATAACTGTTCTCATTTCAAGTGCATTTTATTATTTTGATTAACCAATTTTTCAAAATTAGAATTTTACGCTTGTTGAAATCCTTTGAGAGAAAGAATTTTGTTAAAAAAAATGTATTATCAGTTCACTTTAATTCATTAAAAGAGTCCAATCGATCGTGTATCTGAACAAAAATCACTTCAATTGATACAAAAATTTGATATTTTCTAACGTAAACGATTCTCTTTTATATTTTAATAGCGATTTTGTTATTTTTAATTGCGATTTCCGAAAATTATTTACGATAGCACTATTTTAATTGCGATTGTTGATATTTATTTGCGATGGCTCTATTTTATTTGCGATTCCTGATATTTATTTGCGATGGCTCTATTTTCTTTGCGATTTTTGACATTTAATTGCGTTGGCACAATTTAATTGCGATTCCTGACATTTATTTGCGATAGCACTATTTTCTTTGCGATTCCTGACATTTTATTTGCGATGGCTCTATTTTCTTTGCGATTCCTGATATTTATTTGCGATTCCTGATATTTATTTGCGATTCCTGATATTTATTTGCGATTGCTCTATTTTCTTTGCGATTTCTGAAATTTATTTGCGTTGGCACAATTTAAATGCGATTTCTGAAATTTATTTGCGTTGGCACAATTTAATTGCGATTCCTGATATTTATTTGCGATGGCACTATTTAATTTGCGATGGCTCTATTTAAATACCATTCCAACAAAATAAAAATATCGTACATCCAAATGTACGATATTTTCAAAGTGATTCGATTGTTTTATGACTGGCACGTCTTACAAAATCAGCCAAAGTATAGTTACATAAAAAGCCAAGTAAGTGCTCTTCTGCTTCAATTGCAAAGTCTGAAAATACGTTGTTCATTACACGTCCACTAGTACAGTCAGATGTGGATTCAATTAGTGCGGTTGATAGAGGTTCTGTCATTTGTAGGGCAATGTAGACTTGTTTTAAGGTAATTTCCTCTGGTGACTTAGCTAATAAATAGCCGCCATCTCGTCCCTCTCTTGCTTCTACTATTTTTTCTTTTACGAGGGGAGCCATGATTCTTCTCATAAATGAAACACCTGATCTAATATGTTTTGCGATTGCTTTACTTGGTGTAACCCCTTCTGTTGTTGCTAGTAAAACTAATGCCTGAATAGCAAATCCGAACCACTTAGGTGTAACGGAATTTTTACAACTTGACATCATTTATCACCATCCAGTGATATTATTATCACCCGTTTTTGTTTCCCTTGCAAGTATATAGTAGTTTTTTAGTCTTGTTTAAATTAGTAGATAACGATTTATTGGATGGATCTAGTTGTTTTTAGACAATAAAAAAAGGATAGAAAGTTTGCTTTCCATCCTCATTTTTTATTTAACGAGCATATCCGCCTAGGCTTTGTTCTGCCATTTGAACTAGACGCTTCGTAATTTCTCCACCAACTGAACCGTTAGCGCGTGAAGTTGTGTCTGGTCCTAAGTGCACTCCAAATTCAGAAGCTATTTCGAACTTCATTTGCTCAATTGCTGAACTTGCATTTGGTGAAGCATATTGATTTGAAGATCTTCTGTTTGCCATGTTGTCGACTCCTTTGTCTTTTGGATGCTCTGATGTTGTTTATCAGATTAAAGATAGTATGATTCTAAAAATTTATTCTATACATTTATTTACAAATTTTTTTCTTTTTACCAAAAGTACTTCTTGTTACCATCTGAAGTTTTCGTGTATAAATATTTCCAAGTTCAAAAGCTTGTATTATCTCTTTAGATTTTCTATAATCTTAGCATACTGTATATAATTAAAACACAGTTTATCAAATGAAAACGTCTCGTTATTTCCATATATTGAAAAATGTTTTTTAGGAGGAAAATTTTATGATGAATAATCGTTTCCAAGATAAAGTTGCTAAGAATTTAAGTGAAATACCTTTATCTGTATTAGACTTAGCACCAGTTGTTGAAGGAAGCACTCCTGCTGATGCGTTTAAAAATAGTCTTGATTTAGCACAGCATGCAGAAAAATGGGGATATCACCGTTACTGGTTTGCCGAACATCATAATATGCCAGCAGTTGCAAGTTCAGCTACTTCCGTTGTAATTGGACATATTGCAAGTGGAACATCAACGATTCGTGTTGGTTCAGGAGGCATCATGTTACCAAATCATGCTCCATTAGTCATAGCAGAACAATTTGGTACACTAGAATCACTACACCCAGGTCGTGTTGATCTCGGATTAGGTCGTGCCCCTGGTAGTGATATGTCTACAACTAGAGCATTACGTAGAGATTTACGCAGCCACGAAGACTTCCCTGCTCAATTAGAAGAATTGCGTAATTACTTTAATCCGCCAGGTGGAATAGGCAGTTTAACGGTTCAAGCTGTACCTGGTGAAGGTTTAAATATACCAATTTGGTTATTAGGATCAAGTGGCTTTAGTGCTCAGTTAGCTGCTGAATTAGGTTTACCATTTGCATTTGCAGCGCACTTTGCACCAGACTATACAGTACAAGCAATGCAGCTATATCATAATAACTTTAAACCTTCTGAAGTATTAGATGAACCATATGCAATGATTGGTTTAAATGTTGTCGTTGCTGACACAGATCAAGAAGCAAAAAGACTTTTCACTACACAGCAACAATCATTTTTAAACTTAGTTCGTGGTGGCAAACCAGCTCTTTTAAAACCACCAGTTGATGATATGGATGAAATTTGGAATCCATTTGAAAAAGAAACACTTGAAAATCAAATGAAACTATCTGCTATTGGTACAATCGAAACCGTTACTGAAAAACTACAAACAGTTTTAAATATAACAAAAGCGGATGAGATTATGGTAAATGGTTCTGTTTTCGATCATGCAGCACGATTATATTCATATGAATTATTAAGTAAAGTATCAAAATAATAAAAAAGGAGAGCATTTGATGTTCTCCTTTTTGTTGTTTAGAAGCTTAATCCTGTTCCTTTAAAGCTTCTTGTTCGACTCTTTGTAAAAAATCATGTACTGCTTTTAAATTATTCCCCTTTGGATTAGCTAGTTTTAACATTGCTCGTCCGATAAAATTTACTCCAGCATTCGTGCCTTCATAAATAAATTTTGTATGTGTTTCGTCGATTTTTTCTACTATAAATGTTAGATTCGTTTCAAATGCATTTGCTAAAACAAAATGGATTTGCTTTTTTTTATATGATTCAGTATCTTCGTATGCTAAAGTTTCAACAATATAAGATTCTACACGTTTTCCTTCTCTATAACTTTGCTGATGCTTTGCACCTACTTCGTTTTCGTTTTTTTCGATTAAATTATGCTCTTCAACTTTTGGCATTATTTTCTTAATATTTTTATCTAAAAATAGACTCCATACTTTTGCGATATTTGTATTAATCACAATATCTTCGTTCCATTTAATCATTATTTGTAATCTTCCTTCCTGAAGCAATCATTTTATCTATTTCATTTATTTTTAAAGTTACCCCTTATTTTTCGTTTAACTTTCCTTAAAATCCTTGGAGAACACCACAATTTCAAATATTAGTTCTATTATACCGAATTATGTTTTCATATCATAAAAAAAGCCCTCTCATTTAATGAGAAGGCTCTGATTTTTATTATTTTTCACCTGGAAATACGATTGCTACAATAACTATATCGTTATTGACCCTTTCAAAATAAATTCGAAATTTTTTAATTACGACTCTTGATATTCCTTTATAATTTCCAAATTCTTCAGTATATGCTTTTCCAATGACTTAATTTTTTAATAAATCTTCTGTTTCTAAGACTATTTGTGAAATAAAATCAAATGTTTCTTCTGGAGTAAATCTTATACTTCTAAATTGGGTAAGTTTATTTCGTACATTAGGTAGCCATATAACATTTCTAAAAATCATTAAATGAAATCCTTAGGGGAAATTGATTTTAAAAACTCAGATGTTGACCCCCCTAATCCTTTTTTGTACTCTTCCTGACTTTTCCTAATCATAATCTCTATTTCAGGATTTGCTTCGATGTCTGCTTTAATAGAATTTTCTTCTTCTTGAAGAACAAGTGTGAATCGTCCTTTGCCTGGAACAGAAAACTGAACAACAGAATTCTCACGATTCATATTTGAAATATATCTCATAAGTTCTTCTGAGAATTGAGCTTTTTCCATCCAAATCACCACCAATAAAAGACTTATTATTATATCATAGCATATATCATACAAATAATTGGAATAAACCAATTAATTATATGTTACGAGTTTCAATTATTCTTCCATATTTTCAAAATCAACTTCTATTTATGATCAGAATATTGGATTTCATATCATAAAAAAAGCCCTCTCATTTAATGAGAAGACTCTGATTTTTATTTAATTTACCTTAAGCTTTTTCGGTATTTATATTGGTTCCATTGAAAATGAATATAGCATCCAATACAAAATCCATTGATTGCGATAAACGATGCTAATGCGACCATAATTGAAAACACATAAAATAATACGTTCCAACCAACTAATGCACCAATAAATGCTAGAGATAAGCAGGTTACTGCAATTGTTTGATTAAAATTTTGTTGGCCTTTATCTTCTTGCGGATAGCTCGATGGTTTCTTTTTTAAAAAAAGTTTAGCAAATTTTATGATTGGATGGAAATCAAAAAGTAATCCACTAAGACCACTAATTAAAGGAATAAGTAGTAGCCAGTACTGACCAGTGACCCAAGTCAAAATAACAGAAATAAAGATCGTCCATTGATTTGTACGAACTAAAGGTAATGGAATTGTATTTATTTTTGAATTAGACACACATAAAACCAACCTTCCGTATCGGAATAATTAAGTATAATCATAATATTATTTCAAAAACAATACAATCCATAAATCTGAAAAAAGTAAAATAATAATAAACAAAAGTCTCAGTAAAATATAAATGTTGATATTTGAATTATAAAAGGTTGTCTAAATTGACAACCTTTAGGAACTCTTATTCAACTAAAGCATTGCGTTAATTGCTTAAACCCTTTTCTTTTTCATGACGGAACCCGTCGATTATATATTTTCAAGAAGATCTCTATAATATTGTCGTAAAGTTTCCTTTAAATTAGTAGGCTCTATGATTTTTACTGTTTGTCCTAATCTGGCAAGATATTTAATGATAAAGCCAAGTTCATTTGGCTCATATGTACCAATAATATATGCATTTTCCAACTCGTAGTTTAATTTCATGGATGGATAATGTTCCTGTTCAAATAGTTCTATTCCTGCTTGATTAATCAACCATTTAAATTGTATTGCATTGTCTGACGGCTTCCAAAGCGAATGCGAATTTTGCTTAGTAATTTCTTTTAATTCCTCCAAAGGTTGAATGGTTGTTATTTCAGCCGAAGTGATACGATCACAGCGAAAAACACGGTAAGCGGTTTTATCCATATCATATGCTTGACAATACCAATATCCCTTCATTACGTATATAGCAATCGGATGAATAGTACGAACACTGTTTTGATAGGTTATTTTTAGTACAATATTTTGAACCGCTGCCATTAATAATATTTCTAAATGCATGCTTTCTTTAATTTGTTCAGTATGTTGAAAGGATACGCGATTTTGCATCCTCTCTATATCTTGTTTTTGACATTCCGACAGTACATCTATGAATTTTTCATGAATTGTACGATAGGATACTTGAAAAGGTAAATTTGAAAAACTTTGAAGTGACTGCATTGCAAAGTAAAGCGCCAGGATTTCTTGATTATTAAAATAAATAGGTGGAAGTTTCATTTGATTAAGTAAACGATATCCTCCATAACGACCATATTCTGCATAGATTGGAGCTCCAATTTCTTCTAGTGAAGCTACATCTCTAAGTGCTGTCCTTTTTGAAATCTGAAATTCCTGCATTAAATCTTGAAGTGTAAATTGCTGTTTTTGATTGATGAACCGAAGTATTTGATTTATTCGTTCTGATTTTTTCATAAAAACACCTCTTAATGGTGCCTAGATTTGTCACCTTTAGGCACTACACTAGTAAGTGTAATCAATATTGATGTAGGAAACAATACAGTCCCATTTTTATTGGATTATTAACTTGACCAAAGCTTTAAACAAACATATTACACTAAAATCTAAAGGAGTTGTTTAGTTTGACAGTACAATTGAATTCATTTTTGATGATGGATGGAAATGCAAAAGAAGCTATTGATTTTTACAAGGAATCACTCGATGCAAATCTTTTATTTTGCCAAACATTCGGGGATGCACCAGAAGATCCTAAATCCCCTCTACCAGAAAATTCAAAGGATTTAGTAGCACATGCAATCTTAAAAATCGGCGATACCAATATCATGATTGCTGATATGTTTCCAGGTTTACAATATCGAAACGGGAACAATGTTAATATCTGCATTACTACAAATGAAATAGAGAAAACAAATAAGTTTTACGAATTGTTGAAACAAGAAGGTCAAGTGGTGATGCCACTGAAACAAGTACATTTTAGTCCTGCCTACGCTATAGTAACCGACAAATTTGGTATTACCTTTCAAATTTTCACAGCATTATCAGAAGAGGCTGTAAAAAGAGGTCATCAAAAAGAAAATTGACCGTTTTGAAATTCTGATGAATACCGAGTCCCCTTGATCAATGAAAACAAAAGAACCTTCCATGATAGAAGGTTCTTTTACTATTCCCCAGTTTCAGCAAATTGTTTAATACGAAGTCCAATTTGATCACGAACTCTTTGGAATACTCTCCATTCTTGACCTGCTGGATCATCAAAACCCCAATGAACACGTTTCACATGTGGTGGTGTTACTGGACATACATCATTCGCATGACCACATAAAGTCACGATTAAATCTGCATTGTTTAAGATGGTATGATCGATTACATCTGATGTTTGATTTCTAATATCGATACCAACTTCATCCATTGCTTTAATTGCATTTGGATTCACACCGTGTGCTTCGATCCCAGCTGATAAGACATTCCATTCATTTCCTAAATATTGTTTCCCCCATGCTTCTGCCATTTGGCTGCGGCAGGAGTTTCCAGTACATAAGAAGTAAATTGTTTTTTTATTATCTGCCATGATTATTTCACCTTTGTTTAAAATTATATTGTTGTTTCTTTTGAAAAATATTTTCTTCTCATCCACAACGCTGCGTTAACCAACGCAATCATTACGGGTACTTCAACCAATGGACCAATTACTGCTGCAAATGCCGCTCCTGAATTAATTCCAAACACTCCAACTGCTACTGCAATTGCTAATTCAAAATTATTACTTCCAGCTGTGAAAGCTAAAGTTGTTGAAACTCCATAACTTGCTCCCGATTTCTTCCCTAAGAAGAAAGAAACAAAGAACATAATGATGAAATAGATTAATAACGGAATTGCGATACGAACAACGTCTAAAGGAAGATCTACAATTACTTCTCCCTTCAATGAGAACATCACAACAATTGTAAACAATAATGCAATTAACGTAATTGGACTGATTTTAGGAATAAATTCTTTTTCATACCAATCTCTACCTTTGGCTCTTACAAAAATTAATCTTGTAAATAGTCCTGCTAAAAATGGAATTCCTAAATAGATGAAAACTGATTTTGCCACTTCTGGCATTGTAATATCGATTGACATTCCTTCTAAACCAAAAACTTTTGGTAATACTGTTACGAAGAAATATGCGTAAACAGAGAAAAAGATCATTTGGAAAATGGAGTTAAAGGCTACTAATCCAGCCGCATATTCACGATCTCCATCAGCTAAGTCATTCCATACGATCACCATCGCAATGCATCGTGCTAAACCGATCATGATTAAACCAACCATATACTCTGGATAATCTCTTAAAAAGAAAATTGCTAATAAAAACATTAATACTGGTCCAATTAACCAGTTTTGAATTAATGATAAAAATAATACTTTTACATCTTTAAATACTCTTCCGATCTCTTCATAACGTACTTTTGCCAGTGGCGGATACATCATTAAAATCAAGCCGATAGCTAAAGGTATTGAAGTCGTTCCAACTTGTAATTTGTTTAAGTTATCTACAAATCCAGGTGTTGAAATACCAAGAATTATCCCAATTGCCATTGCTACGAATATCCAAAGCGTTAAATATCTGTCTAAAAATGATAATCGTTTCATTCTCTTCTCCTTTTACACACTAACAGCAAGAATTAACTTTAGATTCAGTGGAAGTTTTACAACAAGACGTGCTCTCTATTTTTTGAACTTCACTATCTGCTTTTGTATAGAAGAATTCCCACTCATTTCCGTCTGGATCTGTTACCCAAAACTTATCTTGTACCGCATAGCAACAAGTTGTATCCATTTCTTCACGAGCAAAGAAACCTTCTTTTTCTAGTCTTTCCTTATGAGTTAAAATTTCTTCAGCTGTTTCAACTTGGAAACCAAAGTGATTTACTTGATTCCCTTCAACTTGATCACGAACGTTTAATGTGAAATTAAGACCTGGATTTTCTAACAGGAATTTCGCATAACCCTCTTTCACTTTAACAGGTACTAATCCAAATACCTTTTGATAAAAGGCGATTGATGCCTCTAAATTTGTCACGTTAACTCCTACATGAACATATTTCATACAGAATCCTCCCTTAATTTATTATATCAAAAAAAGTTGATTTAACGATTAAAAAAATTAGCAACAATTACTGTTACGTTTACCGTTATCTGATTTTCGGAAAATACAACAAAGCTCTTCTGATAGCAAACTGTTAACTTCTGAATCGTTTAAATCGTAATAGCTCCATGTCCCTTTTGTCTCTTTAATGATGAGTCCTGCATCTAGTAAGATTTTCAAATGATAAGAGAGCTTTGATTGTGTCATATCAAACGTTTCCGTTAAATCACATACACATGTACTTCCTCTTTGGCAAAGCTCATACATGATTTCTAGACGCTTTTGATCAGCTAACGCTTTAAATTTCTGCTCATATTTCTGGAAATGTTTTGTCATCTCAGTCATGCGATTACCCCTTAATCAAATTTTCTTGATGAATTAAATATATGTTAGTTTACCAAATAAATGCAAGATATAAATCAAAAAAAGTTGATTTATTTTAAAACTTCTTATGCAACTGAATTGAAAGTTTAATTAAACAAAAAAATCTACAATCCAATTTACAAGCCAAACAAAAAAAACGATCAAGAATGACCGTTTCAGTTTCAATTAATAGGTGCTCCATATTTAACAGGATATAAGCTTCCTTTATAAGCGAAAGATATATTTCCTGTTTCTTCTGATACAACTAGGGCAAGTGCATCGCTTTGTTCGGAAATTCCAACTGCTGCTCGGTGCCTTGTTCCAAGTTTTTTATTATCGTATGTAATTTTAGAAAGTGGAAGTACATTACCTGCTGAAATGATCATGTTATTTTCAACAAGTACTGCTCCGTCATGTAACGGGCTACCTGGATAAAAAATTGATTCTAGCAATGCTGGAGATAGTTTTGCACCGACGTGGATCCCTGAACTCATCAATTCTTCAAGCGAGTCGTCTCTTTTTACAACAATTAATCCGCCATGTTTGCGCTTAGACAAGTGTTGAACTGTGATTGTCAATTCATCAAAGATATCAGTATACGGAGCTAGGTATGAATTTAAATAAAATGAGGCAGCATCCATTTGTAAATCATTAAAGACACGATGAATATTTTCAAATTCCGTTAATATGCCGCATCCTTTATTTTCAATTCTTCCAATCATACCGTCGATTTTTAAATTAAGTTGAGTTAATGTATTTGTTATATTTTTTCTTAAAGTGGGATTTAATTGAGACTCGAATTCATCCATTTCAATTTTTCATCTCGCTTTCGAACCGAATTACCTCCACTTAAGTTTCCCAAAGTTGGCTATGTTATACCAATCATTACCACCTTGTTTTTTTCAATACTAATTGATGGTTCGTAACGAACTTAGTTGATTATCTTGCTGCCCATGCTTCAACTTCTATTTTAATGTCTGGATTTGCTAAAGCTGATACATAAGCATAAGTTGTTGCAGGTGGATTACCAGAATGAAATTGGCTCCAACAGTCTAGAAAGAATTGACGATCGATTTTCTCTGTTAGCCAAAAGTTTAGTTTAAAAAGATTAGTAAGCTCGACTTTCTCACTCTCAAGTATGTTTTTTATGTTCTCAAGTGCATTGACAAATTGACTTTCGATATCATTTGGAAATACTCCTTTTTTGTCGTTTCCTACTTGACCTGATAAAACAACTAGCTCTGCATGTCTTGGAACAATTGTGACATGACTATATTGGCCAACAGGTGCGGCAACAGATTCAGGGTTTACTTTTTTAATTTTCATATTTATTTCCTCCTTTTTTCTTTCAAAAAACCTCAAATGTCTTAAACATTTGAGGTAGTCATTTTTTATGTATACATATTATCTTAATAATTCTATTACTCTCGCTAACCCTGTAGGTGTTATTGAAATATTAAATAATGAAGCAATTTCCTTTTGATCTATATCACTTTTAATCCAAGTTAAACCGTTTATAAATCCTTGCATTTCTAATTCAATTAATGCAGGTTCTACATCATCAATTTCTACTCCTACTTCATTATGAAGCCCTTTTTCAAAATCTGGCTCTTTTTCTTGAAGTTCTTTAAAAATGGCCAATAGCATTAATCCTGCATCTGAAATCTTACTACCCAGAAAGAACACCACCTTTCAGACTATTTATTCGACAAAAGGTGGTAATTTCCTTTTTTTGCTAATTTCTCTACTTATTTAATAACTTATTTGTTTTTTCAACGAGCTTTTGAAGATCTGTCGGCTTTACCTGATTATTATCTAGTTTATATTTTTGTTTAAGTAAAATGATTCGTTTTACACTCTCGTTTATACGTTCTTCTGAAATTGTTTTGTTTTTCACGGCTGTTTCGATTTCTTTATATACAGCTTTTACTTTGTTAGGATCATGGGCAACCATAATGATATCACTTCCAGCTAAAATGGAAGTAACCGCTGCTTTTTCTAAATTATAATTTTTTCCTATTGCATCCATCGTCATATCGTCCGTCATCACTACTCCGTTATACTTTAAATCATCCCTTAACATTGAAGTAATGATCATTTTAGACATTGAAGCAGGGTATTTAGGATCAATTTTTGGTAATAAAATATGTGCAACCATAACAGCATCTGCGTTTTGGTTGATCGCGTCCTTAAACGGTATTAATTCCAATGATTTTAAATCAGTATACGATTTGTTTACAACTGGTAATTCTAAATGGGAATCAACTGAAGTATCACCATGGCCCGGAAAATGCTTTACAACTGGGATGATTTTCTCTGATTGAATCCCTTTCATTGTTTGTATTCCTAAATTACTTACAGTTTTTGGATTATTACTAAATGAACGATCACCAATAACCGGATTTTTAGGATTACTATTTACATCTAAAACAGGCGCAAAGTCCATATTTAAACCAAAAGCTTGTAATTGTTCTCCTAGTATCTGGCCAATTTCAAATGAGAATTGTCCATTATTTTTCTTTCCAATTATTTCATTTGATGGTATCTGACCAAGATTTCCTGGTAAACGAGAAACCCTTCCACCTTCTTGATCAACTCCGAATAAGATCGGTAAATGATTATTTTTATTAGCAGCCTTTATAGTATTTACAAGTTTAACGGTTTGACTGTTATTCGTTAGATTTTCATTGTAAAAAATAAATCCACCAATATGATATTGTTCAACTAGTTCTTTTAAACTATTTGAGTAATTCGGTCCGTAAAAACCTGAGATAATCATTTGACCTATTTTTTCTTGAAGTGTCATCGCATTTAAAAGCTGATCTAGTTTAGTGCCAGTACTAGGAGTAAGCTCGTCAATCATAGATACAGACGTATGATGAAGTGTTGGATTATTATTCTCACTAGTTGGTCTTGGTAAGATAAACTTCAGTTCAATTTGATTTGGAAGTTCATAAACTAAAATAATTTGATCAACTTGTTGATCCTTATAATATTTAATCTTAGATGGCTTTTTTAATTGTTTCATAATATCGTCATAGTGAATTTGTTGTATATTAGAATCATATGATCTTACTTCATAAATTCGATTTTGATGATCATATCCTACTGTAAATCCCTGTTTTTGATAAGTTAAGTACGTACCATTAGCTACCTGATCTTTTTGAGTAGACTCCCCAAACTGCTCCGTTAGCTCCTTTAAAGAAGTATTCCCTACTTGTATATTTTTTTGGTTTGGAATTTCTCCTTGTTTAGCGCTTGAAAGTATATTATTTAAAATTTCTTCGGTTGAAAGTTTACTCGAATGATTAGTCTCCGTTTGATGATTTGTATTTTTATTTGGATTCGATTTTGATGAATCTTGGAAAACTTTATCTTTCACCGCAAAGTAAACACTTGTACAGACAATTAACAATAGTATTATTAAAAAAACAGTTTTTTTGATAATATTCTCCTCCTAAAATATTATTTTTCCCTCTTTACTTACTTATATATCCATTAGTTAAGTGGGCACCTTCTAACGAATAGGTGCATACGATGAGAAAGATTAACGAGGAGGGACTAATTAGCATGACCAATAAAAAATCCCATGAAATAATTCAACCTATAAACTACAAAAATCAAAATATGCATCCAAATCAGAATAATCCTTACTATGATTATCACCAATATTGGTATAACGAATATCAATCATATCCTATTCATCAACAGCATCATTCAATTGACCAATCTGACATTTTTTACCGTCAGCATGCTCAAGCTACTTTCGTTTTAGTTCACGGCTCATGGGTTGATCCATTCTTTTGGCACGGAATAACACGGGAACTACAAAAAATGGGACATATTGTTCACACACCACAGTTGCCTGGGCATGGTACAGATAAAGATAAAAATGTAAATCATGAGATGATTACAAAACAAGTTGTTCACTATATAACGTCTAATAAGCTTAATAATATTATTTTGATCGGTCACAGCTTTGGTGGCACGGTCATTCAAAAAGTCGCTGAGCAGCTTCACAACCGAATTAAACGATTAGTTTTTTGGAATGCTTTTGTTTTAAATGACGGCGAAAGCTTAGCTGATCAATTTACACCACAAGCACAAAAATTCCTTTTAGACTTAGCAAAACAATCTTCTGATAATACAATCAAACTACCATTTCAATACTTCAGGGATGTGTTTGTTAACTTGGCTGATTTACAAACGGCAAGGCAAATTTATAATGCGACAACACCGGAACCAGTAATGCCTCTAGTCGAAAAGCTAGATTTAAAAACGTTTTACCAATTATCTACTCCAAGAAGCTTTATTAATTTACAAGAGGATACAGTAGTACCCGCAGGAGAAAATTCTGGTTGGTACCCTCATATGGCTAGTAGATTAGGAATTTATCGTTTTATACAAGGAAGTGGCGATCATATGTCAACTGCAAAAATATACCCAAGAAGAATGGCACAATTAATTGTAAATGCGTCACGAGACTAAAAATGGACTTTGCTAGTTTATGATTGTATCACTTAATTTCCTTACCTTTAAGTGAAGTGAATTTTCTTAACTTCATTTAAAGGTAATTTAAATTATATTTAATCCTATTAATATATATTTAATATTCTTGTAACATGTAATATACTAATAGTATGAAAAATTATAATATTATATTATTAGGAGACCGAAATGAATAAAATAAAGAAAATCGCAACTATAGCAACTGCAACAACTCTATCAGCAGGTATTCTATTAGGTATGCTACCAACTGAAACACAAGCTGCAACTAATACTAAAGTTGTCCAAGCTCAAAATGATTTAAAAAAACAAGTTAGCTCTTATATTAAAGTTTTGAACAATTTAAAAAGTGAAATCTATTATACAGATCAAGAGGTTTATGATTATTATAAAGAATTACAAACTGATGTTACTTTATTTAATAAGTACGGATATACAGGTAAAGATGCACTAGTGACAAAAACTACTAGCTTTAAAACAAGAATCGATAAAGCACGTAAAGATAATGCAGCAGTAGATATGAAAAAAATAACAGCACAATTTAATACATATATTAAAAAAGTAGATTCAAAAAATGCTAAAACTTACTTTACTACACAAAAAAATAAATTGATGGCAATTAGAAATTACCAAAACCACACATACGATACGATCGAGTCATATGTATACGATATTGAAGACCAAATTCTTACTGAAAATGAAATTTATATTCGTAAGCAGTTACCTGTTGAATATAAAAACTATGAAACTGAAAAGACTTTAGTAAATCAACGCTTTTTTGGAATGACATCTAAAGAACAAGAAATTATTAGCTATGCATATGATGTTCTTGATATGGATTACACAACACATCGTCAAATCGAAAAAGATCTAGACTCTATGTTTGATCAGTATTTTAAAAATGGTTTTGATGAGATCTATGATGTAGAAGATAATGAAAGCTTAGATTATGCACTTCAAAAAAGAGATGTAGCAAAAGCAAAAGTTGCTCTTGTAAATTATACTGCCGTTTATAAAAAATTTAATAATACTTACAATCAATTTGAAGCTGCGGCCGATGTATATAAAACAAATCTAACAGTTAAATTTGCTAATAAAGTAAAAAAAGCGCCATCTACACAACAATAAGATCAGCATCTAAATAAAAACAGTCCTTTGTATGAAAATCATCTTTTCCAAAGGACTGTTTTTTATGTTTAACTTGATTTAATTTTTCTTGTTTCGTTTTTGTTCTACGTGTATTTAAATCTAACGTCGCAAATGAACTTCTACTTAATTCTGGATTTCGTTTACCTTCTCTAACTAGTTTGTCTCGTAATTTTCTTGCTTTTGATTTGCTCATTCTTTCCACCTCTTTTAACTTTATTCTTCTATTATATACAAGCAATCAATGTTTTCCACTACCACTTCGTAATTTATTTTTTTGAAATTGGAATAAAGTGATTAAATAAACCGACCACTTTTATGTCTTTATCTAAAGCCTTAACCTCGTAAACTGAAAAAAAGACATAATCTTTTTTAGTTGTAACCTTACTTATAAGTTTTTCTCCTAGCAAGTCAATTCCAAAATCCAGATATTTATTTTTTGATTCCAATTTAAGTTGATCCTTTGCCCAAGTGACAAACTCTCCCTTTGATGGATTTGTTTGTGCAGAAATAATTAGACAGATTGCTAAAACTCCGATAACAAGTAATTTTTTCATAAAGTCACCTTTTCATTATTTTTACTAATTATATGATAAAGGATATTACTGAATTGTCCAGAAAATATCTTTTTTTATTAATAAAATGTCTAGAAAAAATAAAAAAGGGTCTTAATTGCGACCCCTTAAAGTAAAAACAAGTTCAATTTGAAACTATTTAATTACTGCATTTTTTACAATTTTTGAATCTAAAAATGGAATCACTGAAAAAATTTCATTAATGCCATGTTTTGATATAGCATCTAAAGCCAGTTCATTAAGTAAGTCACCTTCAATAAATGGACAAATTGGTGTTAATGACTTAATCCCGTTTAATTCATAACTCTTTCTTGTGCATTCATTAATTATGTCATTACTAATATATGGTGCCATCGATGCTAGTCCTTTTATACCATTTATTTCAAACTCTTTCTTTGCACATTCATCAATTATTTCGTCACTGATAAATGCTGCCATTGATGTTATATCCTTTATGCCATTTTGCTCAAACTCTTTCTTTGCACACTCATCGATGATTTCATCGCTAATAAATGGTGCCATAGACGTTAATCCTTTTATACCATTTGTTTCAAATTCTTTCTTTGCGCATTCATTAATTACTTCTTCACTAATAAATGGTGCCATTGATGTTAATCCCTTAATACCATTCGTTTCAAACTCTCTCTTTGCGCACTCACTAATTACTTCTTCGCTGATAAATGGTGCCACCCCAGTTAATCCTTTAAGACCATTCGTTTCAAACTCTTTCTTTGCGCATTCATTAATTACTTCTTCGCTAATAAATGGTGCCAAAGTTGTAAATCCTTTTATACCGTTCGTTTCAAACTCTTTCTTCACTAATTCATCAATTAACTCTTGAGATAAAAACGGTGCAACTCGTGATAATTCTTCAATTCCATTGGACTCAAACTCTTTCTTCGCAACTTCATCTATTACATCGTTACTAATATAAGGTGCCATCCGCGATAATTCTTTGATTCCATTGGAAGCAAATTCTTTCTTTGCACATTCATCGATTATATCTTCACTAACAAATGGAGCTAGATCCGCTGTATCAAAAATCGTAAGGTCATTTTCAACGTTTCTAAAAACTAAGTCGGCTTGATCGATATTAAGAATCGGTGCAACATTTAAAAATTCTTCTTTTTCAACTTCTAAATCATTTGAAGAATCAGGATCATCTTTTTCAATTAAATTATTGATCAACTTAACACCTTTTTCATTTCCTAAAATTTCATCAATGCTTACATTAAATATCTCAGCAAGCTCTGGTAATTTTGAAATATCAGGCATTGTCTCTCCACGTTCCCAGTTACTAATAGCTTGAAAGCTAACACCTAATTGATCAGCTAGTTTCATCTGTGTAATTTTCTTTGCCTTTCTTAATTGAGCAATTTGTCTACCTACTTTTTTCATATCAAACATATCTATCACCTCTATTTAAAAGTTAATTTCATTGTATCTAGTTTATTGAATAGTTAAAATCAAGTGTTACTTGAATTGAGGTAAAATGGACTCAAGTAATAATTGAGTTTCTAGAAAGTCAGCAATTTTAGTAAAGTTTTGTAATTAATTTAAAGTGTAGCTTTCTGCCTTGTACTTAATGCTCAATTTATTATAACAATTTTTATAAATATAAGTATTTGAATTTTCAAGTAATAAAAAAAACAACCCAAAATGAGTTGTCTTCATAAAGATTATTTAGATTAATCTTTTGTAGTCCATTCATAAAGTGCTTCAAAATTTAATTTTTCTAACCAATGTCGCTCCGCTAAAATAACTGGGTGAATCAAGATATCCTTCCGATTTGAGTCATCACAAAAATTAAATAATTTATCTTTATAAGGTTCTAGCAGATCTAGAACTTCTTTTATTCGCCATTTAAATCGTTTACTTGAACCCCAGCCTACTATAATAATGTCTGCATTACTAATCGCTAATTTAATCGCTTCATCGTTATGCTCGCCAACTTCGCATTCTTTTCCTTTTAGCTTTGTTGAATCCGGTTCCATTAATGCAAAAAGATTTACTAGTTCTAGCGATCCGAAGTTACCTTTCTTATAATCTATAAAAAAGTTAAGACATCTCGCCAATATATAATCACTCTTTAGATGATTTGCTCGACAAGGATTAAGTAATACAAGCGTAGCTTTCTTTTTTGATTCATCCCAAGTTCTTGTAAGCGAATATCGCATTAATTTATTTTGTTTATCGAAGACCGCCTTCGTATGAATTTGCATTGAATGACAGTTTACAAAATCTTCAAATGACATATACTCACTCTTTTCATCATTAATTAAAACAAAATCAACAAAGTATTATATTCCATCTAATCGTCATTTGTACTATATTATTAATTTAAAATAAATAATCCATACTTTGTATCTAAAAAAAAAGTTAAATTTTAGTAGCTTACTATTTACTAATTCATATTTTCCTAGTACGATAGTGGATAATTTATACAGTTCATATTTGGAAGGGGCTTTTTTATGATTAAGGGAATCATTTTTGATTTGGATGACACATTACTTTGGGACCAAAAAAGTGTTCAAGTTGCATTCACAAATACATGCAAGCTAGCAACAGAAAAATACGGTATTGATCCAGCTGAATTTGAAAATGCCGTTCGTGATGCGGCTAGAAAGCTTTATGAATCATACGATACATACGAATTCACTAAATTAATTGGCATTAATCCATTCGAAGGACTTTGGGGGAATTTTTTAGATGATCATGATCAATTTCCAAAAATGAGGGAAAATTCACCTACCTATCGAAAAAATGCATGGACGCTTGGCTTAAAAGCATTCGGAATAGATGATCCAGAATTTGGTCGTTTATTAGCCGAAACATTCCCTGAAGAACGCAAAGGAAATCCTTTTGTATACGATGAAACATTTGATGTGCTTGATCGATTAAATGGACAATATAAACTACTCTTACTAACAAACGGCTCCCCTGATTTGCAACATACGAAGCTTTCAATTACACCAAAGATAAAAGAATATTTTGATCAAATTCTAATTTCTGGAGACTTCGGAAAAGGTAAACCTGACCCAAGTATTTTTGAACATGCCTTATCATTAATGGAACTATCAAAAGAAGAGGTCATTATGGTCGGAGATAATCTTATGACTGATATTTTAGGCTCAAGCAGAATTGGAATGAAAAACGTATGGATTAATAGGCATAATAAAGAGCGAAATGAAGTTGTACCTACATATGAAATTACTCATTTAGAAGAGCTTTATCCGATTATTGATTCTTTGAATAAGTAGGTTTTGTTTAAAAAATCTAGTGGTCCATTATTATGGGGACTTGCTGGATTTTTTTTATTGATTGGAATTTGGATTAAGTCGTAATTTATTCAAGCAAGTGCAATTAAATTCTCGGTATCGCAATTAAAAATGGCATTTCTGCAATTAAAAGTATGAAAAACGCAATTAAACTAGATATATACCAATACTAGTATCTGTATTTTTGGCCTCTTTTCAACTTAAACTGGTGTCTTTAAATGAATATTTTAGTCTAACCAGTCAATTGAGCCAAAAATCAAATCAAACTTGCAATTTCACAACGACATTATTATAAACTATTACGATTTTGAGTAGATATACCCCCTATTTATGTCAAAAATCTTAAAAATCTTCCCTTTGACCGACTGCTCGTCCAAAAAAATTTTTAAACTAATGATAATGACCGTTTCGGCTTATATGATTCGTTTCATAAAATGTAGTATCAAACTCATGGAGGTTAACTACTATTGTCGGAACAACATGGAATTAGCATATCTAAAAGCACTTCACCAGAGAATAGAAGTCATATTTTAAAAAGAGCTCAGAAATTAATTGGGAAAAAGGTTTTTTTGGAGACTTTTTTATTTAATTATAGAGGAAGATTAGTATCAATTAATGAAGACCATTCATTAAATTTGATCATTTTGGCCTCTGATGAGTTGTTTAGACAAATTAGAATTGATTTAGCGTTGGTGATTGAGATTGGAAAATTATCTTGTAAAAGTGTTTCTTCAAGAAATGAGCAAGGAGATTTTACAAGTGATGAGTCATCGCAGGCGAAGCGACATTATATAACTGTATCTGAAAGAACGTCTCCTCAAACACAAAAAAGGATTAATCGTCTTGCCAAAGATTTTAAGGGTGAGGTAGTCATCGTAAAAACACTAATTTATCATTATGTAGTTTGCATTAATGAAATTCATGATTCATATATAACAGTCCACCAACTAATCGATTTTGATCCGCATTTTGCTATTGAGTTTAGGATTGATAAAAATATTATTTATGAAATTGTTGATTTTCCAAATTAATTTTTTGAGCGAAAATAAAAAGTACTTTCTAAGAAAATTTTAGAAAGTACTTTTTTATCAACTAGCGATTAACATACAGTATTGCTATTAGATTTAATTAATGCTTGTTGTAAATCGGCTACGATATCTTCCCATGCTTCTAACCCAACTGACATGCGTAGCATATTATCTGTTATGCCCATTTTTTCTCGTAACTCTTTTGGAACGACTGCATGTGTCATCGTCGCTGGATGCTGAACTAATGTCTCTGTATCACCTAGACTTACAGCTATTTTTATCATCTCTAAGTGGTTAATAAATTCCTGCGTATCTTTCTTCGTTCCGTCAATTGTAAATGCGAAGACTCCTCCACCTTTTTTCATTTGCTTACTTGCAATAAAATAATTTTGACTTTTAAAATCTCCAGGGTAAAATACTTCCTTTACCATTGGATGTGATTGTAAAAATGAAACGACCTTTTTTGCATTTTCACATTGACGGTCCATTCGAACAGCCAATGTCTTTAATCCTCGAAGCAGGAGCCATGCATCAAATGGTGACATAATTGCTCCTATATCTTTTCGGATGGGAATCATTCGATCAGCTAGCTCTTTTGCTTTACAAACAACAATTCCTGCAACTACATCACCATGACCACTAATATATTTCGTTGCACTATGTAGCACAATGTCACAGCCTTGTGTTAATGGCTTTTGTAAATAAGGTGAACAAAATGTATTATCAACTACGACAGTAATATTATTTTTCTTTGCAACTTCGACAACCATTTCAATATCAATTACTTTCATTGTAGGGTTGATCGGTGTTTCAATAAAGATAACTTTCGTGTTTTCTTGGATTAAGTTTTGAATTTCTTCTTCAGTATCCATTTCACAAAAATTATGTTCAATTCCAAATTTATTCTCTAGCATTTCTAAAAAACCATACGTACATCCATAAATACCCTTTGAACATAAAATATGGTCCCCGGTGCTAATTAAAGAAAAAATTGTAGCAGACACAGCAGCCATTCCAGAACCAAATGCTAACGCTACTTCTCCTTCTTCTAACGCAGCCATTCGTTCTTCCAAAATTTGTACAGTTGGATTTCCTAACCTTGAGTAAATAAAGTCATCTCTTTCACCAGCAAAGGACTGTTCTCCATGTTGTGCAGTAGGAAACGTATAGGTAGACGTATGAAATAATGGAGGAGTTAAACTCCCGTGATACTCACTAGTTTTGTAGCCTTCGTGAATCAACTTTGTATCAAACTGATTTTTCTTCATTTCTAATTAGCCTCCTTAATTAAGTACGTATTGATCAAACGTTAATTAAAGCAAAAAACCAAAATGAAAACCCTTACAAAATATTCACTTAGACTACTTCTAGAAATAGGAAAGCAATACCTTTTAATAGATCCTACTATAGGCAAAATTACACGCTCTTAATTCAATAAAATACTTAAATACAAAATAGAAAGTAGCAAATTGTTCAATTTCATATTGGTTCTTTGTATTTATTAACATTTCTTACCTAACTTTTTTCCTATTACTTTTTTCGTTCGGTTGAATTGTAATGATTAAATCTTCCTCTTTAACTAGGTTGATAATCTTAATTTAAAATGGAAAAAAGTACTTTCTAAAAATCTAAAAAGTACTTTTTTCAGAGTGTTGAAATATAAATTGATCTATAGAAAAAACGAGAAAACTGACATTAAATGAACATTAATTTAATGATGAAATTATCATTTTTGGGGTGATCTATTAATGTTTTTAAATGTTAAGATGGTTGAATAATTTCATGATTCCATTAATCACTAGTAATGAATTTTTTCAGAAGTTAAAAATACGATGGACTAATTTTTAGAAAAACAAATTTAGTTGATTAGTTTAATTAAAGCTCGATATTTATTGACCTATAGGCTGATTAATATACAATAGTTGAGTTACTCTAAGTAAAGGCAATTTGATAATGATTTATTGCAGACTTTTTTNNTTTTTCAACAGCGTGAAAAAAAGTACTTTCTAAAAATCTAGAAAGTACTTTTTTATTTTCAAATTATTCTCATCTCGTTAATCTTCTAACCACTTCAGAATTTCATCAATTCCAATCGCTTCTTCAACTTCTGGAAATTTCTTAATAAAATTTAAATCGGTATCATTTGGTATCAATTCATCAAATTCGTTTGGATCATGGAAGCTCATTGACTACACCTCTTTAGTAAATTTTATTTAATTTCTGTATTGTTAACAAACTTACTTAATAAAATACATATCCAATTTTTAATGAAAAAATTACTTCGATTAACGAATGAATTAATAATAATAATAGTTCGTAGTTTTTTTAATTTTCCCTCTTTTTTTCATAAAAAAACTTGTACAAAATAGTTCAGTGTCTAGAACAAACTCTTGCTTTCGACCATTTAATATTATATCTAATTAATTAGATGTATTTTATGCTCACATTTATCACCGAGTCTATATAACGAAGATTTTCTATAACATTTTATTACTAATTATAAAGTCATCCTTATAATTACTTCTTCTAGCCTTAAATTTAATCTAAAATAAGCACTTTTCAATTCGAAATGTCTTCTCCTAAACTATCCTTTCAACTTATTCCCCCGAATTGATTTTAAAAGTAATACAAGCCATTTTGAAAAATTTCATTTATGTAGATTTCGGTCCAAATAAAGTAGGTGTTATCTCAGATAGAAATAACATCTACTTTTTTATTTACTTTCCAAAACGTCCTTCTTACTTCACCATTCCATTCCTAAGTGCCGTTACGACTACTTGTGTTCGGTCTTCACAGCCAAATTTTTGTAATATACGATGGACATGTGATTTAACAGTACCTTCCGTTATAAATAACTTCTTACCGATTTGGTCATTTCGAAGTCCATAGGCCATTTCCTGGAGGATTTCCTGTTCACGATCAGTTGGTTTTTCGATTAGGATTGATTCACCTTTTTTACTTGGCATTGCAAATCCAGAAACAATCGCTCTAGAAAGTGCATTAGCTGCAAGAGTTGTTTTAAAAATAGCTTCTCCTCGATACGCTGAGCGAATCGCATCAAGCATTTCTTCAACTTCGGCATCTTTTAATAAAAACCCTACAGCTCCTGAGCGAATTCCTTGGTAAATATATTCTTGATCATCAAATGTAGTTAAAATAACAATTTTCGTCGTAGGTAATTGTTTCATTATTTCTTTTGTAGCATCTATTCCTGAAAGATTTGGCATTTGTATATCCATCAGAATGACATGTGGGAGTTTTTCTTTTGCTATCTTGATTGCTTCTATTCCATCAGATGCCTCACCAATTAAGTTCATATCATCTTGTAGATTTATTACATAACTAAACCCTTGCCTAATCATCGTTTGGTCATCAACTAGTAAGACCTTTATTTTTTCATTTGACATATTTTCTCACCCTTCCCTTCGTCACAATGGTATTTTTGCAACGATTTCAAAGCCATGTGGAAAAATAACTGAATACGAAAGACTACCATTCATTTTCTCTAGTCTTTCTCTCATTGATTTTAATCCAAATCCTTGACTAATTTTTTGAACATTTTCTAAATCCCCATTATCCCTAATAGTCATATTGATGACATCAGCTTCCTTTTTCAATACAACATCTAGTTTTGTAGCTTGAGAATGACGTATAACATTTGTAATTGATTCTTGTAAAATTCTAAACAGTATTTTGTAAAAAGTATCGTTCTTATCGTGGAAACGTTGGTAGAATAGCTCCAAATCTACTTAATCGTGAGTTTTACGCATATTACCAAATGAAAAAATATCAGCATCTACTCAAAGAAAACAAAATTATCCAAAGTATGTCCCGAAAAGGTAACTGTTTAGATAATGCAGTTATGGAGAACTTCTTTGGTTTATTAAAGTCTGAATTATTTTATCTTCATGAATTTAAGAGTATCGAAGATTTCATTTTAGAATTAGAAAAGTATATCCACTACTACAATCACAAACGAATTAAGACAAAATTAAAAGGATTGGACCCTGTACAATACAGGGTCCAATCCTCCCTAGCAGCATAATTAAATTACGTGTCGAACTATTTGGGTTCACTTCATACCTTGTGGGTTTCTTTTATGATTAAATACTTAAAGCAAAATCCACAGCACTTTCAGCATGAATTCTTGTTGTATCAAAGACAGGGATACTGCAATTTTCCTGAGAGATTAACATCGTTATTTCAGTACACCCCAAAATAACCGCTTCCGCTCCGTGTTCAATTAACTGATCGATTATGTTTAAATAAACTTGCTTAGATTCTTCTTTTACAATGCCAAGACAAAGTTCTTCATAAATAATATTATGTACTAGTTTTCTTTCAGCCTCATTTGGGACGATAACATCTAAACCAAACTGCTCAATTAATCTTCCTTTATAAAAATCATGCTCCATTGTAAATGCTGTTCCTAACAAAGCAACTTTTTTAATCCCATTATTTACAATTTCTTTAGCAGTTGCATCAGCAATATGTAATAAAGGAATTTTAACTGATTCTTCCACTTCCTTTGCCATCTTATGCATTGTATTCGTACAAATAACAAGACAATCTGCTCCACTTGTCTCTAGCTTTTTAGCAATATCAATCATAATTTTCGTTAACTCATCCCATCGATCCTCAAACTGAAGTGTTTTAATTTCTTGAAAATCGACTGAATACAGTAAGCTTTTTGCGGAATGATGACCGCCAAGCTTTTCTTTCACACGTTCGTTCATAATTTGATAGTACAGTAATGAAGACTCCCAACTCATACCACCAATCAATCCAATTGTTTTCATCATCATTCAACTCCAATTTTCCAAAAATTTTGACCTATTATTATCTCTTAGTTTAACAAGGAAATTTAACGAGAACTATAGAATAGTTTAAGCACATTAAAATAAAGTAGGAGAGACCAAAATGCATGTAGAAAAAGAAAAAATATACCCTAATTGTCCGTTTATTACTAGAATAGTAGAAATTGGTAGCCAAACGAAATCCCAGTTAATCCAGAAACTTCAACAAGCTTCTATCTCAATGAATGAATATGGTGAGATGCTATTAAAAGATGAGCACTTTACAATATCAAAAACAAAGTACAGCCTTCAAACAGTTGAACTAACGGTTGGCGATCTTGGATTTTTAGAAGGAGCTACAACACCTCAAATTTATAAAAAAGCAAAGGAACTAAATTTGCAATTGTGCCCTCTCGAGCTAGGACCTTACTTAAGACTGTCATACTTAGATCAACCAGAAGGTTTTGCAGGGAATTCTGTAAAGCAGCATCAAGCTCCATCCGGTTCTATCACAATTGCATCTGAGGCATTATCTGAAGATGAAGATTTTCCAAAAGGTTTTTACATTAGACGGATAAATGGTGTACTATGGCTTCGAGGATACCGTGCTGATCATCTCCATGTTTGGAACAATGATAATCATTTTATCTTTTGTCAAAAATAGTGTTTAATTTGCTTTTGATAATCGATCAATTGCTTCATGTTCTGTTGATACAAAAAATACATTATTTCCTTTATTACACTCAAAAATGAAATCTTTTAGTGCCTTACTTGTATAACTAGAAAAGTCACCTATAATCCCAAACTTAATATTGTAATTAACGAACTTTTGAAGCACTGCTCCTGCAAGTTTCGTACTAAGATTGAAAAAGTCTTCTGAAATTGCTTCTTTATTAAGTGCTATATGATTACTTCTATAATCATAACTTATTGTCATAATAAGATCTAAAGCACTTTTTTCATCCATAAGAATTACTGAATCAGCATTGGCGATTGCAATTACTTGCCCATTTACTTCTGTTGTTTTAATATTCATCTACTCTTCCCCTTTTCAAAGTTTTTATTATTTCTACTATTTTAAAACAAAGAATATGTAGCGTGAAGCGATACTTTTGTTTTTATTTTTAATAATTAATGATAGATGAACACTAAAATACCATCTATTTTTGTCGGATTGATAAAAATAGATGGTATTAAAATCAAAATCAGGATAACTTTCTTTGAAGACGGGAGACTACCAACATCTTCAAAAAAAGTCATAAACCCTAGCAAAAAATCATTTAACAAATTTGTATAAGAGGTTTAGGACATAAACAGTTTGTCCTTTTCTTCTCCAAAAATTATTAGCCGATTTTTGCTACTATTTGTGCTAATAATGCAATTGCAGCTTGAATAACTGCTTCAAATTGAAGTTCAGTTTGTGTTACTACAATTGTATCAGCTTTTTCAATCAAAACAGATTGTGATTGTAATTGAAGGTTCTCTAAGGACTGAGCAACTTTTTGTAGCTGACTAATTCTTGGATCATCACCAAAAATTAGAATTACAGCTTCAATTGCTGCACTTAGTGAAAGTTGTACTAAAACTAAAGCTTGAGCTTCAGTCTGAGCAACTGTAATGTTGTGTGAATCACGGATTACTAAACGTTGCAATTCTGCTTGTGCATTTTCTATTCTATTAAAAGATCCTTGTCTTTGAGCTACACTAGCTCTAGATACTGGACGCATTGAATTCATAAAATCACCTCCTGAGTTTTAATATAATTTATTCAAAATAATAGAAAGTAGATTGGACAAGTATCCTAGTATAAATATGGAATTTTTAATAGATTTCGATTTTTTAAAAAGCAAAAATTAGAATAAGTGACTTAATATTCAATAGTAAATTTTATTTATAAAAGGAGAGAATTTGACAATAGAGTTAACGTTTCCACCTCATAAAATAAGGTGTTTTGTACACAGACCTACTAAAATTAAAAGTCTTTTTTTAAACCTCAAAGTTCTTTATAGTAATGAGTAGTTAATCATAGATGTAAGTTTCATCTAACTTATTTAAAGAGAGGAATCAATATGAAAATCGATACACCTACTATCCCCAAAGAATTAATAGCAAGAAGTTTTTATGATATTTTTTATGAAGAGGATCCAGAATTAGGAATGTGTGAGGTCTCTGGCTCTGTTTTTGAAAATGAAGTTGTAGATCGAGTATTTTTATATAAAGCCGTTATCAAGAATTGTAAATTTACAAATACAGATTTTAAAAATATCAGTATGACTGATGTATATTTCGAAGACTGTGATTTATCAAATTGTAATATGAGAAATTCTTCCATCCACAAAGTTATCTTTAAAAATTGTAAATTATTAGGTGCAAATTTTACGGAATCTAGCATTGGTAATGTACAATTTGAAAATTCCGTTTTAAATTTGGCACTATTCGGAGAATCAAAACTAGAAAAAGTAATTTTTCGAGACTCTGTTCTAAAAAGTACTGATTTTTATGATTGTAAATTTAAAAAAGTAGATTTTAATAGCTGTAATATTGATGGATCAAATTTTGAACAAACATCTCTCAATGGTATAGATATTAGTAGTTCTACTTTTAATGAATTAACAGTTTCAATTAGTAATTTAAATGGCTGTAAGGTTTCATCAAATCAAGCAGTTCAATTTGCAACATTGATGGGTTTAAAGATTGTAGATTAGAAGTACGATTTAAATCCTGTTAGGAATTGGAGTGGTAAAAACATGGATTCTACAACACCAAACGAAGCGGAGTTAAAAGTGAAAATGTGGCTTAAAGCTGCTATAGCCGCTGGTTATCGTCATTCCGTCGGGCTTAAATCAGATGGTACTGTGACAGCTGTTGGTGATCATAAATATGGCAAACTAGAAGTAAACGATTGGAGCGATATTGTGGCGGTTGCTGCGGGTAACGCTCACACGGGTAATTCTCATACGATTGGGCTTAAATCAGACGGCACTGTTGTGGCTGTAGGATGGAATAAGCATGAACAATGTAATGTAAGCGGCTGGTGTGATATTGTGGCGATTTCGGCTGGTTGGCGTCGTTCTGTCGGGCTTAAATCAGATGGTACGGTCGTAGCTGTAGGTCGAAATAACGATGGTCAGTGCAATGTAAGTGATTGGCACAATATAGTAGCAACAGCGGCAGGTGACTGGCATACTGTTGGACTTAAAGCGGATGGCACAGTTACAACTGTAGGTAATAATCGGTATGGCCAATGTAAAGTGAGTGGATGGCAAGAGATTGTAGCGGTTGGAGCAGGTTATCTCCATACCGTCGGGCTAAAGTCGGACGGCTCAGTTGTCGCTGTGGGATTGAATAAGGATGGTCAATGTGATGTAAGCGAATGGCACGACATGATAGCGATCTCGGCTGGTAGTAATCATACGATCGGACTTAAAGCGGACGGCACAGTTATGGCTACCGGCTTGAAAAGTCATGGCGAATGTAATGTACGTGACTGGTGCGATATTGTAGCGATTTCGGCGGGTTGTACACATACTCTTGGACTTAAATCAGATGGCACAGTTGTAGCTGTAGGCAGTAATGAATTTGGCCAATGTGATGTAAGCAACTGGCACGGTATTCAACTAACTGCAAAATAGTTTTTAAATTACAACAAGCGAAATCTTCTGGAAATAACCCTTCTCCTATGTTGTTAATAATGATATATTTTCTTCTATAAGGTGTAAAAAATAGCCAATTTTCTAAGGGGAGATTTATAAATGAAAAAAACAGCTCTTTTAGTAATTGATGTACAGGCTTTTATGTTCTCGGAATCTAATCCGGTATATAACGGGAAAACATTATTAAATAATCTCAACAAATTGATTGATAAAGCAAGAGCTACAAATACGCCAATATTTTATATCCAACATTCTGAAGAAGGTTCTCCACTTGAATACGGTACACCTGGATGGGAAATTCAGTCAGATATTGCTCCAATTGATGGAGATATCATTATACATAAAACAACACCAGACTCATTTTTCAAGACGAATTTAAAAGAAGAGCTGGCAAAACAGGAAATTAATCATTTAGTCATGGCGGGAATTCAAACGGAAATCTGTGTTGATACAACGACTAGAAACGCCTTTGGAAATGGCTATGAAATTACACTTGTTACGGATGCTCATAGTACATGGGATTCAGATGAGCTTACGGCTGATCAAATTATTAAACACCATAATCAGACTCTGCGCTGGCTAGCTGAGCCTAAAACTACTTCTGAAATTGTATTTTAAAAAGGCAGCTAATAAGCTGCCTTTTTTCTTAACAAACCCTCACTTACTTATTTGCCTCACCCTATCTGCGGTGCTTTTTAAGCCTTAGAGAAATTCACACATCATAATGCAAGCGCTTGCATTCAGTCTGAAAACCTTCTGAAAGGATGCCTTTGTTTTCCTTAAATTTTTAAGTATGCGAAACAATTATTTCACAATCTCCATCTAAAACAAATTCCCCAAATCCAACAGGAATGATGAAGTTTGAGCCTTTTGATAAACTATATTCTTCTCCGCTATGGATCAGTTTTCCATTACCGTTTATTACACTTAAAAGTAGATATTGATCATTATAAGTTAAATAAGCCTTACCAGTAATATCCCATTTATATACGGTGAAAAATTCAGAATCTACGAATGTATTAATCTTTATATTTTCTTTTTCTTCCGTCTTAAATTCCACTTCTGTTTCTTGATGAGGAACTGTTGTTACATCGATTGCTTTATTTAAATGAAGCTCTCTTAAATTTCCTTCATGGTCTTTTCGATCATAATCGTAAACCCGGTAAGTTGTATCAGAGCTTTGTTGAGTTTCTAATACGAGAGTCCCTTCACATAAAGCATGAATCGTTCCACTTGGGACATAGAAAAAATCACCCGGCTTTATTTTTACTCGGCGAAGTAAATCTGACCATTCACCTTCTTTAATTTGTTTAATTAGTTCTTCTTTTGTTTTGGCATTATGGCCAAATATCATATGTGCATCTTCTTTACAGTCAAGTATATACCAGCATTCTGTTTTACCGAGATCACCATTTTCATTCACTTTTGCATAAGAATCTTCCGGATGTACTTGAACAGATAAATCCATATTTGCATCTAATATTTTCGTTAAAAGTGGAAAAACTTCTTCCTTTGGGTGACCAAATAATTCTGGCTGCTTTTTCCACAATTCATTTAATGCAATACCTGTAAATGGACCATTTTCAATAATGGAAGCACCATTAGGATGAGCCGAAATTGCCCAGCATTCACCCGTATTTTCATTCGGTATATTATAGTTAAAATCTGATTTTAAAGCTGTTCCTCCCCAAATTCGTTCTTTAAATACTGGTTTTAAAAATAATGGTTGCATGGTAATTTCCTCCTATAGGCTATTTAAACTAGTGCATTTTTATTTAAAGCATTGTGTGCAAGCATAAGAGCTCCGATGATTCCAGCATTATTACCTAAACCAGGTGGTACAATATACTCATTCAAATCTGGTAAACTAACATAATCGCAAACTAGCTCTTTTAAATATTTGTAAACACTTTCAAAAACTTGCATTTGATTCATTACACCCCCACCAAGAATGATTTTCTTAGGAGAAAGAATTAATATGTATTGCATAAGTGCTTGGGCAATGTAATATCCTTCTAAATCCCAAACCTCTTTTCGATTGATTAGATTTGAACCTATTCCCCCCCATCGCGCTTCAATTGCAGGTCCAGAGGCTAAGCCTTCTAAGCAATCACGATGGTATGGACAGTTCCCTCCAAACTCATCATTCGGATGACGTCTCACTAATATATGTCCCATTTCCGGGTGTGTGATTCCTTGAAGTAAATTGCTATTTACGACAGCTCCAGCTCCTATACCCGTACCAATTGTTATATATAAACAGCTATCTAAGCCTTTTGCTGCACCAAAAGTAGCTTCTCCTAGTGCCGCAGCATTCACATCCGTATTAAAACCAATTGGAACAGAAAAATGCTGACTAATTGCTTGTACGAAAGGAAAACCTTGCCAAGCCATTTTAGGGGTTGATGTAATCGATCCGTAAGTAGCGCTCGCCTCGTTTACATCAATCGGACCAAATGATCCAATACCAATTGCTTTTATGGGATAGTTCTTAAAAAATTCAATAACTTGTGAAATCGTTTCATCTGGCACAGTTGTCGGGAATTGAATACGCCTAATTAAATTGCCATTTTCATCTCCGATAGCACATACAAACTTTGTTCCACCTGCTTCGATTGCACCTAACATTTGCCATTACCTCCAATTAAAATAAACTAATTAAACCTTACATTATTTAAAGTAGTTAGAAGCTCGCCTTACTTTTTTTGTATATAGAAACATTTTTAAAGTTGATTGGTGACTGATTTCACATATTCTATTGAACGAAATATATTTTTTAATCCATATATACTTATGAAAGCTATATAAGAATAAGACTCTTTTCATGTACAAAAAAAGAAGCCCCTCTCCCTCGAGCGACTTCCTTTTTTTGTAAATTTAAAATTAAACTCAAAACGCCTATTTGCATAACATATTTATTAAAATCAAACACTTGTCCATTTCTTTTTGCTTGTCCAATCATAGGATGTGATGTTGAGATGAAATTAAAAGGAAAAGGTGTGTTTATAATGAGTTGTAACTGTAATAATGGAAGAAATAACGAAAGAAATAATGATTGGAATAATAATAGAAATAATGATTGGAATAATGATTGGAATAATAATAGAAATAACAATAGAAATAACAATAGAAATAACGATAGAAACAACGATAGAAACAACGATAGAAACAACGATAGAAACAACGATAGAAACAACAGAAGAGATAGAGAGATTACATTTAATGCGAAAGTTACGGTTAATCAAGAAGAATTCTGTCGTGCAGTAGATCGTTGCGACGATGAAAGACGCGATAATAACGGTCGTCGTAGTGACAGATGGTGGAACTTTTAAGTTCAAAAAAGCAGAAAAAGGTAATTCGTTTTTTTCCTAGTATTATTAATTGATTGAATGATAGGATACTCTTCAATTTCTTTTACGAGAACATCTGTCCCTGACTTTAAATAGGATAGATGTTCTTTTACTTTTCAATAATAATTGCTTAGATATGGTAATTGTCTTTATTTTTGGGGCTGTTACGTATTTAAATATGAGTCCCTTAAGAGTGTGTAATTAGGCATTCTTTTTTAAATCAAAAAAAGCATTTTAATATAAGGCTCTATTATAGTTGATTTTTGACTAAATGATAAAGACCACAAAATATATTTGTGGTCTAACTTTTCTTTATTGAACCAACGACAAAAAACCATCAAAACAGGAAACGACCAAACTCCGCCAAATGAAATCCTTAATTGGCTCATTAGGTGGCAGCAAAAAAATCTACGATATGATCCAGTGACAAAAAAAAGCAATGGCGATGATTATTTATACATTAGTTGGGTTGCGCCATACAGTTCTGATTATGTTGCGTCCAGATTAACACTACCAAATGGACAACGATTAACGTTTTTTGGTAGCCCAAACGCCAATCATGTTTATGATTACAAACCAGCGACGATTAACGCGGAGTATACGTTCCTTATTCAAACAATCGATTTTAATGGCAATGTGTCAAAAGGAACAACGGTTTATTGGGATAATCCATTACCACCGGGGCCTGTGACAAATGTCAACATTAAGGAAACAAATGGGACTGTCAACATTTCATTTAAACCGCCTGTTGATCATGATTACAGTTTCACGGAAATCACGTTACCTAGTGGAAAAAATGTCATCGTCCACAAAGGGACGAATTCGTATTCGTACAAAGGGTCGCTTGTTGTCGGTTTATCTTATAACTTTGTCTTCCGTACATCCGATCCAGTACAAAGCGGAAAAGGCACACACTACTCAAAAGCGATGCCGGTCACAATCAAACCAAAAGCGACAACTGTTAATAAATATAGCTACACAATGTCATCTGCAATGATCAAATCGCTTGCAGATGGAAAAGGAACGAACATAAAATCCCTCTCAAAAGGGGCGAAAATTTATGTGATGAGTACTGGATATGGCGTCAAACATGATTATGTATACGTCAAATATGCTGGAAAATACGTCGGTTATCTACCGAAAGCATCCGTTAAATTTTAAAATAAAGAGAAGGCTACTTTGTTGTAGACCTTCTTTTTTGTTCAATGTTCTGCCATAGACTACCTACTGATCTTTCGATATTCCTGTAAATACACAACTCATCGGAATTACTTTTTCCCAATGATCGGCTGCTTATTGGTCACAGGATTTATGAAAAAATAATAAAATAGGGTTTCCTCTATTTTTATGAAATTATCAACATTAAAGTTTAACAGAGTCTATCTGGTAAATAGAATTAATTGGAAGAAGTAAAAAATCCATTGTTTAGCAAAGGTCGCTCTTGCAAGTATAGAGCTAAATCTGGACAGTTCCCTTCAACAATTTCCTTTGCAATAAGCTTTGAAAGCAGCTGGCTGTAAACCGTCCCGTTATCACCAAATGCGAATAGGAGATAACTATTTGGAAATGCTTCATATTTCCCAATAATCGGAATGCCATCGATTGTGCCTCCATAAAATGCAGCTAAGAAATATTCTGGCTGTACTTTAATAGTTGGAAACATCTTATTAAACTCTTCAATCAGTTTCTTCTTTTTGTGAATCAGTTTACTATCACGATCTTCAGAATACGAAGTATTATCATCAAGTCCGCCAATGATAATCCGGTTATCTCTAGTTGTACGCATAAATAAATATGGACGAGCGGTTTCCCAAATGAGTGTCCTATTATACCATTCGGAAAGATCTTTGACTGGGTGGGTAGTTACCGTATATGTACTTACAAAGGAAGCTTTTTTCTCCTTTTTTATCTCTACTCCTTCATAACCTGCTGCAAAAATAATATATCGTGCTTTGATAGAAAAACCATTCTTTGTAGAAGCTATCATCCTATCTTCTTCTTTATCATAATGTTGACCGTTCATTTCTGTATGTTCAAATATACGGATTCCTTTGCTTGCGGAGTAATCCAGAAGTGCATGGGTGTATCTGAAAGGATTAATTTCTGCATCATTATATGAATAGATAGCGGCATCCCTGCTAAAAGGATATTTCGCTTCAATATCTTCCTTAGTTAAAAAAGTAAGTTCACAGTTTTGCTGTTTTAAAAATTCATATTCCTTTTTAAGACTTTCAACATCAGCCACACAGCTTGCGGAATAGAGCGTATCTCTTCTATTGAATTCACAATTAATGTTTACTTTCTTTGAGGCTGCCTCAATTTCATTTATGGCTTCTTTCAGAAGTTGTAAATGCCTTTTTATGTAACCTTCACCAAAGGTGTTAATCATATCTGTAAACATTTTTTCACCGGAATATTGAAGGAGGGCCGTATTCGTACTAGTACTGCCGCTGCCTATGGTTGATTTTTCAATTACAACCACATCTAAATTAGTATCGGAAAGATAATATGCACATTGTGCCCCTGAGCTTCCACCCCCAATGATTAATACATCACAAGATAGGTCTTCATCCAATGTTGGATATGATGGGGCATCAGGAAATGTAGTAGGCCAATAATAGGTTCCAGAGTGTAGATTCATTCATCTATATCCTCCAATTATTAAAAAGTATAATGTTACTATTTCCAACCTCTTTTTGTGTATGCAAGGAATTCTACTAAAGCACTGTATAATATTAAATAATTGAAACAAATTAATGTCTTACAATATTTATTCCCAATTGAACAATTATGGAGGAAATATGCCATTTTAGTTCAATAAGAAAATCAACAATATATTTTAATAGACCCTAATAAAAAAGAAGCCGCTCCAACAAAAGCGACTTCCTACCCGTTATCATAAAATAGTTAAACTAAACTCTCCAAACGCTTATTTAATCGAATTCTCCAATCCTCAGCTAACTCAGGAACTTCCAATATCGCTTTTATTCCTTCAACATTTTTTGGATCATGGAAATAAATCTCGTTGCAATAAAGAACTGAAACTTTATTTTTTTGAGTTTCGATTAATTCTATTTTCGAATCTTTTCTGATCGTTCCCTCTTTTAGTACACGGCATAAGTAGCCTGTAAATCCAGTTTCTACGATTCTCTTAAGTGCTACATTCGTTCTCCTTGTAATTGTGTCACAAGGTATTCTGCTTTGTGTAACTTGTATAATTGCATCGCCAATTTGGTAGACATCGCCTATGGATACGTCTTTTTCTAACATATTTGTGACTGTAATATTTTCTCCGAATGCTGAAAGTGGTAAATTTAGATTAAACTCTTTTTCCCAAAGTGCGTAGTGTTCATATGGGTACACACATACAGCTCGATCGGGCCCACCGTGATGTTTTAAGTCAGCTACTCCATCACCTTTAAAGCCATCTTTTGATAAGTAAACTTCTTCTATTCCTTCTTTACAAATCCCCGTTATCATTTCTTTGTTTTCGCCGTATTCCATTTTACTCGGTAATCCTACTGCAAGATTAATTAACTCAACTTTATTTGCCATGCCTTCCACCCTCTCATTTTTAAGTTTCTATTTGTAAAACTCGGTTTTATTTTTATGTAAACTAAACTTTTGGAATAAAAAGGAAAAACACCCTACATACAGCATTATATACTAATTTGAGACATTACCAATCTGCAAAATCATTTTTGTTTCAACTGTACGACTAACAGCATAATAAAAGAAATTAAGACCATCGAAAGTACCCATAGCCAAGCCATTTTCATATTTCCAGCATCTATTGCTAAATAAATTGCTGTCGGGACAGTTTGTGTTTTTCCTGGTATGTTTCCTGCAAACATAAGTGTAGCACCGAACTCGCCTAGTACTCTTGCAACGCTTAATATACTTCCTGAGATAATAGCTTTTAATGAAAGTGGAATTGAAATCAAGAAAAAAACATTCCATTCACTTGCTCCGCAAACTCTAGCTGCCTCTTCAATCTCAATGTCTACACTTTGAAATCCAGTTTTTGCGGATTGATACATAAGCGGAAATGCTACAATAATTGATGCAATTACAGCAGCCCACCATGTAAACACAATAGGCTGTTTAACTAACCATTCGATCATTTTTCCAATGAAGCTTTGTCTTCCGAAAATGACTAATAGTAAAAATCCCACAACTGTAGGAGGAAGAACTAAAGGTAACATTAAAATTGTTTCTAGAAGTGTCTTACCTTTAAAGGATTTCATAGAGAGAATTCTTCCAGCTATAGTTCCTAAAATTATAACGAAAAATCCTGCCACGATCGTAACCTTAAGGGAAATCTTAAGGGGAATTAAAAACTCTTCAAACAATTAAATTCCTCATTTCAAAATAAACCATATTTTCCTCTATTTTTTAATCTTCTATGAAATTACCTTTTGACATTTCATTCATCAAGAAATTTAAATAATTTTCTTCATCATAAAGATGGAAATATTGATAATCTTTCAATCTACCCTCTTCAATCTCAAAATGGCTGATCACACAAATAATATTCGTTAATGACCTTAGTAAATTCAGATCATCCTCACTTCTTATTAATACTACTTTTGGATAACTTTCCCTTTTATAACCTTCAATAAAAATGATATCAGTTGAAAAAAAGCGATATAATTCAATTGTTTTCTTTAAGTCCCAATTAATAAAATTTGTTCTTAAGTGCAAGACTCCATCACCTTCAACACTAGAAACGATTGCTCCAGCATCCAAGTGACGACTACTGTCTTTACGTTCTATTTCTAAATCAGGCGCACCGCCATGACCATGATGTTTTATAGTAGCAGCTAATAATCTTTGTTGATTGGCCAATTTAATGAGTTTTTCAGTAAGTGTTGTTTTCCCACTATTTTGATAGCCTACAATTTGCAAAATGGAATAGTTCTTTTTCATCGCTCTCAATTCCTTTTTATTATTTTCCGACAGAAGACTCCCTCTTCAATCGTGTGAGGGGCAAAGCCTAACGATAAGGGGGAGATGAGTGTCGGTTGGCGATAGCCAAAACTTTCCTCTCCATGATACAATAGGAACAAATGTTCTTGAAATGTGAGGTGAGGTGAAAAACAGTGTTAGTCAACAAGGCTTACAAATTCCGTATTTATCCGAATAAGGAACAAGTGGTTCTTATCAATAAAACAATCGGATGTAGTCGTTTTGTATTCAATCGCTTTTTAGCGCAATGGAATTACACATACGAAGAAACAGGCAAAGGATTAACCTACAATACGTGTTCTGCTGAATTACCCCAACTTAAAAAAGAATTAGTATGGCTAAAAGAAGTGGATAGCATTGCCCTTCAATCTTCATTAAAAAACCTTGCTGATTCGTATGCACGATTCTTCAAGAAGCAAAACAAAGCACCACGCTTTAAGTCTAAAAAGAATAGAGTACAATCCTACACGACAAAAGAAACAAACGGAAATATTGCCATTGTAGGCAATAAAATCAAGTTACCAAAACTTGGTCTTGTTCGTTTCGCTAAAAGTCGTGAAATAGAAGGACGTATTTTGAATGCAACCGTTAGACGTAATCCTAGTGGTAAATATTATGTATCCGTTCTTGCAGAAGTAGAAGTACACCCCTTAGAAAAAACAGGCTCTTCTGTTGGTCTTGATCTTGGAACAAAAACCTTTGCTATTCTTTCAGACGGAACAAAATACAAAAATCCAAAATGGCTTCAAACATTAGAAAAAAAGATACTTGATGCACAGCGCGTTCTGTCCAGGCGACAGCAGTTAGCCTTGAAACGAAAATGTAAATTGGATGAAGCGAAAAACTTTCAAAAACAAAAACGTAAAGTAGCTCGCATCCACGAAAAAATCACCAACGCACGAACAGACTACTTGCAAAAAATCTCTACTGAAATTGTCAAAAAACACGATATCATTGGTATTGAAGATTTGCAAGTGTCGAATATGCTAAAGAATAAAACACTAGCTAAGGACATTAGTGAAGTATCTTGGGCAAAATTTCGAACCATGCTGGAGTACAAAGCGAAATGGTATGACAAGCAAGTAATTGCTGTATCGAAAACCTTCGCTAGTTCTCAACTTTGTTCGTGTTGCGGATACAAAAACAAAGACGTTAAGACTAAAAACCTTCGTGAGTGGGATTGCCCTTCCTGTGGCACACAACACGACAGGGATATTAACGCAGGACAAAATCTTAAAGATGAAGCGATAAGACTTCTAACCATAGGGACTATGGGGATAGCCTAATCAATTAGAAGCCAATAGGCTACTGTACTTAGGAATCTCCCACTTCAAACAACCCGTAAGGGTGTTAAGTGGTGAGTAGTTCAATATAAGGAGCCTACTGAAAAAACACCATTAATACAAAAATCAAATTAATCGATTCTTGTATTGATGGTGGAGCAGTTTAGTAAAGTCTTTAAGAAGATATTCTCTAAAAGATTTTTCCTTTAAATTTTCAAACCATTGTTTTATGATAAGAAAAACAGAATTAATTTAAGGGGTATATGTAATGGCTAAAGTCATCCATGAATTTAATGACTATATACGAAAACTGCGTAAAGAATTATTTGGTAAAGGCCCTGAAAGAATCCATACTGTTTTTGTTGAAAATATGGCTGTTTCAACTTTGTATGGAAATCTGACACCTACTGAGCTATTTATCGCTCAAACTTCTGAAGGCCGTGATATTGTACATAATGCTAGAACAAAGATGATTCAAGATGTATATGCGAAAAATCATCCAGTTAAACTAGAAGAAATCGTTGATGCTAAGTTTATCAACCTTTTCTCGGATATGAAAGTTGAAGAAGATATTGCGATTTCAGTTTTTGTCTTTGATAAAAAATTGGAAAACTTAATTGATTAGATCGTAGATGCTTCTAATCAATTAAGCTTAAATTCCAATCTTATTGATGGAAAAAGTCACCGCTTTTACCACCCTTTTTTTGAACTAAAAACGTTTCTTTTATAACCATACTTTTATCAACGGCTTTACACATATCATAAAATGTAAGGCCAGCTACACTTACTGCTGTAAGTGCCTCCATTTCAACTCCAGTTTTTCCGCTGCATTTCACTGTCGCACGAATGATTAAATCATATCCATTAGGTGCCTCTACATATTCAAATGTAAAGTCCGTTCCTAAAAGTGCGATTGGGTGACACATCGGAATAATGTCAGAAGTTTTTTTAGCTCCCATAATTCCAGCGATTTGTGCAACATTTAGTGGATCACCTTTTTTAATTAAACCATTTTGAATTGCTTCATATAATTCCGTTGAGATCGAAATTGTACTTTGTGCAATTGCAACTCTTGTAGTGATGTCTTTATCTGATATATCGACCATTTTAGGTCTTCCTTCTTCGTTCCAATGTGAAAATTCACTCATGGGAGTACCTCCAGGTAAGTCTTAAATTTGATAAATTAAATCCAGTCATTCGGACTGTTTATATTCTTAAAGATGAGATCGTCTCTTGAAAATTGAACAGTCATTACATTTACTTCACTGAATAATAACTGCACTTTTCGATTGTTTTTATCTAAAATCTCTTTCATTTTTCCGATGCAATTTCGATGATAGAGCGCAAATAGTGGTTGAAGTTTATCGGACTGGATTGGAACGATTGCATCAACATTTGTATTTGCTACCCTTTCGATCATGTTTTTTACAAAGTCAGCTGTAATAAAAGGTGTATCGCAGGCCAGGACAAAATACCAGTCATTGTTTGGTCTGTTGGAAAATGCATTGAACATCGCATACAAAGGTCCTTGGTATTCTTTGGCTTCTCCTTCAATGACAAAGTCTAGATCGTTTTTACTAAAATACGGAACTAGTTTTTCGTTTGTTGAAATGATAATCGGTGAAATCGAATTTTCCTTTAAGGCTTCTACACTATATTCATACAATAATTTGTCTTTATACATTTCAAACATTTTTGGTTTACCGTAACGGGATGACTTTCCACCTGCTAAAACGACGCCAGCTATATTCATTGCCTGTTTAATTCTTCCACAAAATGTTGGCATGTCGGTAAAATTAGTTTTGTCATTGCTAGATTTACTGCGTTTTTTGAACCTGGAATTACATAAATCGCTTTATCATGAAAGCTACCTGCGATTGCTCTACTAAACATAGCCTTTGGACCGATTTCTGTATAACTTAATGAACGAAACAGTTCTCCAAATCCTTGCATTTCTTTATCGAGCATTTTTGAAATTGCTTCATATGTAACATCTCTTTTGGTAAAACCAGTACCACCTGTTATGATGATCACTTGAATCGTTTCGTCTTCACTCCATGTTCTAACAATCGAATCGATCAATGCTATATTATCTTTTGTGATTTTATAATCATGGACGATATGTTTTTGCTCTTCTAATAAAGCTTTAATAAGTTTTCCGCTCTCGTCATTTTCAACAGTTCTAGTATCACTAACTGTTAAAACGGCAGCGTTAACAACCGCTTTTTCATTATGTTTATGCATCATTCTACCTACTTTCAAGCTTTATGGAATCCTTCATCCCCCACTTACTGGTGGAATAAATGCGACAGTATCTCCATCATTAACGATTTCTTCATCCGTTACAAACTCTTCATTTATAGCAGTCATAATCTGATTCAGTTGAGGTAAATCATATTTATTCATAAGCCAGTCTTTTAACTCTTTTACGTTTATTCCATTTTTATCAGTCACTGTTAATTCATCAGTTCCCGCTTTCTCTCGTAAATGAGCAAATAATAAAACTTTAATCATTTTGATTCCTCCACACTTGGTTTTCCTTCTTGGTATGATGTATTTTCTAATTGGTCACCAATCCACATCGTCCCATCTTCCCAAAACTCTTTTTTCCAGATCGGAACGATTTGTTTAATTCGTTCGATTGCGTATTCATTTGCTTCGTAAGCCACTTTACGGTGCGGAGAAGAAACTGCAATAACAACGGCAATATCACTAATCTCTAATCTTCCAACTCGATGAGTAATCGCAACAATTGCTTCCGGCCATTTCTGCTTGATTTCATCACCAATTTGAGCAAGTTTTTTTACGGCCATTGATTCATATGCTTGATACTCTAGTGACAAAGTCTTTTTTCCTTTTGTTAACTCTCTAACGGTACCAATAAAAACAGTAATGGCTCCTGCATTTCTACTTTTTACTTTATCTGAAACTTCCTCAACAACAATCGGTGTATCGACAATATTAAATAATGTTTGTTCCAAGTAAATCACTTCACTTTTCTTAAATTAATAGCATTCTATTTATTTACTTATATGCAGGTATGAAATCATGCCAAGGCCATTTACTTCCTTCGTGGTCTTCTAATAATAATAAGTCGACCGGCATACCTTTTTCATATTTTCTCGTTCCTCCAGGTAAAACAATAAAAGTATCTGTATAAGCTAATGAGGATACAGCGCTAGACTTATCAAAACCTGCTGGAATTGCTGTTAATTGACCTTCATGATAAACAATTTTACCTCTTACAAATCTTGTAAAAGGATTTGGCTTTGGAAAGTTTTCGCCTAAAATTGCCCTTACTCTTTTTAAATGTGGTGTTTCGTTAAATAAATAAGATTGGATAATCGGTCTAACAAATAGCTCAAACCCAACAAAACAAGCGGATGGATTTCCAGATAAACCGAATAATAATTTATTTTCAAAATGCGCTACTGTTGTTACACTTCCTGGACGCATGGCAATTTTATTAAATAAAACGGTAGCCCCTAATCTTGCGTAAATATCTGGTAAATAGTCATAATCACCGACAGATACACCACCGGTCGTAATTAGAATATCCACTTGCTCTAACGCATTTTGAACTTCTGAAAAACAAGTATCCAAATCATCGCTAAACTTTCCTAAATATTTTGGAATTGCACCTGCTTTTTGAATTTGAGCAAGAATCATATAGGAATTACTATTGCGAATTTTACCAGGTTCAAGTGGTTCATCTACATCTAGCAGTTCACTCCCTGTCGCAATGACTCCGATGACTGGCTTTTTCGCTACTGGAACTTGACTATACCCAAAAGTAGCAAGTAAAGCGATCACTCCTGGGTTGATTTCAGTTCCTTTTTTAACAAGAATATCGCCTTTATGCGTTTCTTCTCCTTGAAATGAAATATTATCGCCTTTTTGATAAGAGCGTTTAATTTCAATAAAAGTTTTACCATCCGTTTTAATCTCTTTTGCTAATTCAAGCATGACAACGGCCGTGCATCCTTGAGGTATTTGTGCTCCTGTCATAATACGAACGGCCTGTAATGGTTCTACTTCATTTGGAAAAACTGAACCAGCTCCAATTTCACCAACGACTTCAAAGATTATTGGATTTTCATTGCTTGTAAGAATAGTATCTTCAGCTCGAATCGCAAAGCCATCATATGGAGAACGGTCAAAAGCAGGTATATCCTGATCAGCTTTTATGTCATCAGCTAATACTCGTCCATATGCTAAATCGATAGTTACCATTTCTTTAGATCCGTGTTTGGCAAAATCCATCACTTTACGAACTGCTTCTTCGATCGGTAGTGGTACTCGTTTTTCAACCATTCTTTTCATCCTCTCTCTATTAACCTAATAAACGATAATATAGTTTTTTAGCTTCCTGTATATCATGTGTTCCGTGAACAAAAACCCGTCCATCCAAAAAAACAACAAATCGATAATCTTCTATCTGACAAGATATCAAATAAGGGTTCCGTACTACTTGTCCGTGTTGTTTTAGTTGAATTTCTAGTTCATTAAAGTCGTAATTTTTAGTCGTTGAAGGTCTAATTTGAACCGTGTTTCGCCCACAAAGTGTACTTGTTTTCGTTTGATTTTCGAAGGCTAAATAAGGATACGTCCTATTTGTTCCACATGAAGGACAATCGTCTGATTTAAGTTTCGTCACTTTAAAGGAAAAATGTTGATTATTCCATAAATCAAATGTTAGGAATTTTGTATTAACAGCTGAATAATCCTCAACTAATAGTTTTAATACTTCAGCAACCTGGTATGCCGCCACTAATTGTACCGCAGGACTAATAACCCCGGCTGTGTCACATGTCACACCAGGTACTGGTAAACTTTTTAATATACAATTTAAACATGGCGTTTTACTTGGTAGGATCGTACAACACATACCAAAGCTCCCGACACAAGAGCCATAAACCCAAGGAATGTCATATTTCTGGGATAAATCATTTATGATAAAACGAATATCAAAATTATCTGTTGCATCAATCATAATATCAGTGTCCTTCAAATGGACTTCCATATTATCTGCACTTGCATCCATTACTAGTGCATTGATGTTCACATCTGAATTTATTTTTTGGAGACGCTTTTTAGCGGCTATTACTTTCGGCAATTTCTCAAATGCATCTTCTTCAGTATAAAGTTGTTGCCTTTGCAAGTTACTCATTTCAACATAATCTCGGTCAATTAAAGTTAACTTTCCAATTCCAGCTCTAACAAGTGCCTCCGCGCTAGCACTTCCTAACGCGCCTGCCCCAACAATTAAAACATGTTTCTTTCTAATTAATTCTTGTCCATTTTCACCGATTGGGGTAAAAAGCTGCTGACGTGAATAACGTTCTGACATAAGATATCCTCCATTAAGAGCAGGACCTAGCGAAAGAGATAAAAAGTTTTCTCCGGGTATCCTCACCAATTTTTTACTTTTCTTGTTTTCCCTCTATTAAATAAAGCAGCATTAAGAAATCCTCATCATATAAGGAGTTCTGAATGCTGCTTTATTTCTCTGTTAACCGAACAGAGATACCAATCATCACTTTCTAATTTTTAGTTAGAGCATCATACAGAAATTGCATAAACTCCAAACCTTTTATTATTGGTAATGATTAACCACCTATATGGGACATTTCAATTTTATGTGATGATTTATCATTCATTTTTTTCGTATTACTTAATCGTTCATCTGAATAACGATCAGTTCGATTGCTCCATATCGTAAGAATCGTTTCTTTTATTTGTTCATCATCTTGGTTAGACCTTACCAATTCTTTTAGATCATAACCTTTTGTTGCAAATAAACAAGTATATAATTTTCCTTCTGCAGATATACGTGCTCTTGTACAAGTTGAACAAAATGAATCGGTCACTGATGAAATAATGCCTATTTCATCATCACTATCTTTGTAACGATATCGATTCGCAACTTCTCCTACATAATTAGCTTCTGTAAATTCTAAAGGCATGACTTCATTAATCGTATCGATGATTGTTTGTTTTCCTACTACTTCATCGAGCCTCCAGCCGTTATAATTTCCAACATCCATATACTCAATAAAACGAAGAATATGTTTTTTCTCTTTAAAATACTGTGCCATCGGGATTATATCTTGTTCATTTTTACCTTTTTGAACAACCATATTGATTTTAACCTTCATTCCAATATCAGAAGCAGCTTGTATCCCTTCAAGCACAGACTTTACATTTCCTCGATTACCAGTCATATATGAAAATCGTTCTTCATCTAAAGAATCAATACTTACGGTTACTCTTCTTAAACCGGCTTCAAATAAATCTTTTGCAAACTTTTTAAGTAAAGTACCGTTTGTAGTTAAAGCGATATCTTCAACACCATCTATTTTATTTAATCGTTCAATTAGTTTGGGTAAATTTTTACGTAATAAAGGTTCTCCACCAGTAATTCTAATTTTTCTTACCCCTAAAGATACAAAAATACGCGTTAATCTTTCTATTTCATCAAAAGAAAGTATTTTATCTTGTGATAAAAAAGAATAATCCTGACCAAAAATTTCTTCCGGCATACAATAACGGCAACGAAAATTGCAGCGATCGGTAACAGATATACGTAAATCCTGTAAAGGTCGATGATGTTTATCCAATGCAACATTTTTCATAACCATTGCCCCACTTCTTTTTATTTCATAAATGATCTGTTTTTAGTCTCTATTTCACAATACGCTTTGAATGAGTATATACATTAAGTGACTGATTTCGAATAAATCCCACTGTTGTAATACCTAATTCTTCAGCTAATTGAAGAGCTAATTCTGTTGGAGCTGATTTCGTCAATATAACCTCACAACCAATTTTAGCTACTTTTAATAAAATTTCAGAAGATAATCGCCCACTAAAAACAATTATTTTATCTGAAATACGAATATTATTTTTTAGACAATATCCATAGATTTTATCTAATGCATTATGCCTACCAATATCCATTCTATTCAAAACAATCCCATTTAAATCACATAAAGCAGCATTATGAACGCCGCCTGTTTCATGAAACAAAAATGCAGACTGTTGCATCTCGTTCATTAATCGAAAACAATCTTGAAATGATAGTTGAACATTTACTTCTTTCATTTTTTTTGCAGTTAATGCATCATTTACAAAAACAAACCCTTGTCTACTCATTCCACAGCATGATGTAATATATCTTTTACTTTGAATATCTTTATAATATGGATTAATATTCTTTGTTTTTACATGGACAAAGCCTTCTTTTTCTTGGAACCATATGTTTTCAATATCCTCGTATTTTCGGATGACCCCTTCGGATGCTAAAAATCCTACAACCATATCCTCAATGTATTCTGGGGTACTGACCATCGTAACGAATTCTTGTCCATTGATTTTTACTGTGACGGGAAATTCTGTGACAACACTGTCTTCACTATCGTTTGTTTCACCATTTTCAAAGCGGAGAATTCTTCTTCTCACTTCAGTTGGTAGCATCGTTAAAGATTCCCTTCTTCTTGAAATATTTTTCAAATCGTGTTTTTTAGGAAAATATTCATTAAGAGATAAACCTTTCAATTCGTGTTTTGATTAAAAGGTTCATCTCTTATTATTAAACTCTTTTCTATTAAATACAAATTGTTTTTTCTATTATTCTTTTAGACCTTTTCCCATACCTTTTAGAAAGTTAATACCAAAACCAACTGCACGATTTACATCAGGATCTTTTAAAACTTTTACTAAATCAAAAATTCCTACTTTGTCATCCTTTTCCAGATGTTTATTTCCTTCATCGATTCCTTTTGTTACGGAATTAATTAGCTTTGTTGTTGTTTCTGGATCCACACTTGAAAGTGCACCAGCAGCTCCCATAAATTGATTGATGATATTCGTGACTGGCTCGCGGTTCAATTGTCCTAAAGCAATTTTAGTAATTTTCTCTTTAGATTGTAGCATTGAATTTGCAGCTTCAAGGACACCGGTTTCATTTAATTCAGAAACGATGTTTAAAATTTTATTTAAGGAATCTTCATTTTCTGCTAATAGAAGCTTCAAATCCTCAAGTTTCTGCTGGTTTTGCTCTTCTTTAGTTGGTACGTATTTTTGAATCGTCGTGATTGGTTGTGCCATTTTTATTCCCCTTTATTTTGTCGTTAAGTGGACGTATCCTTCTCGTTCCCATTTACGCTGAACCTCAACTCCATTTTGAGGGTTTCTCTTTTTATTACGTGGGTTCGACTTTGGCAACGGACTTTCACCTTCTACACGTAATACTTCCATCCGTACTTTAGTTTGTTTATAAGCTGGTGTATTTGTACGATGATCTTTAGCTGGACCTGTTAAGAAATTGATTGCAGATTCTTTATTTGTTGAATTCATCGGTAAGAACAACTCATTTTTTTGTACTCGATCAGTTACTAGTGCTGGTAATTTCAGCGCTCCATACGGAGATACTAATCGAACTAGTGAGCCATCTTTAATGCCACGTTCATTCGCAAGCTCTGGTGAAACCTCTACAAAAATTTCAGGCACTTTTAATTGAATACCGTATGATTTATTCGTCATATTCCCTTCATGGAAATGCTCAAGCATACGACCATTATTAATTAATAGGTCAAACTCTTCTGCAAACTCAACTGGTTCCATCCAATCAGCTAAAGCAAATCTTGCTTTTTTATCTGGGAAATTAAAACCATCCTCATAAAGAAGTGGCGTACTTGCCCCGTCTAAACTTCCCCAAAGGAAACTATCCCAGCCTTCCATCACTTCGTAGCTAGCTTGAGAGAACAGTGGTGCTAAACTTGCCATTTCAGCGAATATTTCCCCTGGATGTTGATAGTTCCAATTTGCACCTAATCGGTTTGCAATTTCTTGGACAATCCACCAGTCCGCCTTCGATTCACCAAGAGTTGGTAATGCTTGATATAATCTTTGTACTCGGCGCTCAGTATTTGTAAATGTACCTTCTTTTTCAAGTGATGGCGCAGCAGGTAAAATAACATCCGCATATTGCGCTGTTTTTGAGAAGAAGAGATCTTGTACAACAAAGAAGTCCAAATCTGATAAAACTTCATCTACGTGGTTGGCATTACAATCAACAAGCGCCATATCTTCACCAACTAAGTACATAGCTTTCATTTCGCCTTTTTCGATTGATTGAAGCATTTGGATATTATCTAAACCAGGTTTTCCTCCGATTTCAACGCCCCATGCTTTTTCAAACTTCATGCGGGCCGCATCATCCGTTACATGTTGGTAACCAGGAAGCCAACCAGGAAGTGTACCCATATCACAAGCACCTTGTACATTATTGTGACCACGAAGCGGATAAGCGCCAGCACCAGGGCGTCTATAGTTTCCTGTTGCAAGCAATAAGTTCGAAATCGCCGCAGATGTATCAGAACCACCAGTGTTTTGTGTCACGCCCATGCCCCATAAAATACAAGTTCCATCCGCTTCATGAATCATTTCAGCTATTTGAATTAATGTTTCCTTTGAAATGCCAGTTACACTTTCGGCATATTCAAGCGTATATTTCTCAAGTACAACTTTAAAGTCTTCAAAGAAATGAACATTCTCATAGATGAATTTTAAGTCATGCCAGCCTTGATCAATGATATATTTCGTTACAGCCATCAACCATACTTGGTCTGTCCCTTGCTTTGGTCGAATAAAAATGTCAGAGCGCTCTGCCATTTCATTTTTACGAAGATCGGCAACAATCAGTTTTTGTCCATGTAACTTATGTGCTCGCTTAACTCTTGTCGCAAGTACAGGATGACCTTCTGCTGGATTCGCACCGACAATAATAACTAGCCCAGCTTTTGCGATATCCTTTATCGTTCCTGCATCTCCACCCATACCAACTGTACGGAATAATCCATCTGTTGCTGGTGATTGACAGTAACGTGAGCAATTATCAACATTATTTGTTTCAAATACTTGTCTTGCCAACTTCTGAATTAAATAGTTTTCTTCATTCGTAATTTTCGAAGATGAAATAAATCCTACAGATCCTTTTCCATATTCTTGTTTAATGGAACCAAGCTTACTTGCAACTAAATCAAGGGCTTCATTCCAGCTCGCTTCAACAAATACGCCATTTTTTCGAATTAATGGCTTTGTAATTCGTTCTTCTGAGTTTACAAAATCCCAACCAAATTTACCTTTTACACAAGTAGAAATTGCATTAACTGGAGCATCAGAGCTTGGTTGAACTTTTAAGATTTTTCGATCCTTCGTCCAAACCTCGAATGTACAGCCAACACCACAGAAAGTACAAACTGTTTTAGTCTTTTTCGTACGTGTTTCACGCATTGCTGCTTCAACTTCTGAAACTGCAAAAATACCACTATATCCAGGCTCTACTTTTTTTACTAAATCGATCATCGGATCAAGTAACTCGTCGTTTAATCCAGTCATAAAACCGGCTTCACCAAGCATTGACTTTTCCATTAATGCATTACAAGGACAAATTGTTACACATTGTCCACAACTTACACATGAAGAATCATTAATCGAAACACCCTTGTCCCAAATAACACGTGGACGCTCAGCTTCCCAATCAATTGATAATGTCTCATTTACTTGAAGATTTTGACACACTTCCACACACTGTCCACATGCAATACATTGATTTGGATCATATCGATAAAAAGGATGTGTCAAGTCTACTTCACAAGAAGCTACCTTTGGCTGATAAGGATACTTTTGGTGTTCAATGCCCATTTCTTCAACCGTATTATGTAGCTTACAATTTCCATTGTTATTATCACAAACTGTGCAATATAGTAAATGGTTTTCTAATAAACGATCCATTGCTTCAGTTTGAGCTTCCTTTGCTTTAGGTGAAGTCAATAGAATATTCATTCCGCTCATTGCTACAGTTGAACATGAGCGCTTTAGCTCACCATTAATTTCTACAATACAAGTATCACAAGTTTGTATTGGATCGACTTCAGGAACATAACAAATTTGTGGATGACTAATTTCGTTTTGATTGATGATTTGTAAGATTGTAGAACCTTGCTCTGCGATTACTTCTTTCCCGTCAATCGTGATTGTAACCATGTTATTTTTCACGGTTTTCCTCCCCTTTTTTCCATAAAAAAATCCACCATGAAATACACATACCCGATAAATAGGCTTAATGTCTTCATGGTGGAATAGTTTATTAGCAAATCGTACTAACATACCAATCCATTTTTTTGTTTACTATATTGATAGAGTCATAACATCTCCCATACTATGATTCCATCTCAATAAATTAATTATAATCTTAAAATGATCATTTAACAATAGATTCACGATATGAAAGTAAAACGCTTACAAATGTATACTTTATTTATTAACAGTTGATTTTAACTTCTCAGCATTTCGATTCAGTTTTTCTACTGCCTCAACATATTCTTCTTCCAGCTCATCTATAATGTCAGCAATTGAATTGATTTTTGTAATTGCCCCAACACCGTGACCAGCAGACCATATTTCTTTCCAAGCCTTTGCACTGGATTCATTTTTCATTCCATCGAAATCGACTTTATCTTTCTTTTTCAATGTTTCAGGATCAAGGCCAGCTTTCACAATGCTAGGAATTAACATATTCGCTTTAACGCCAGAGAATGCATCAGTTAATACGATATCATCTTGCGTTGCATCAACTAACATTTGACGGTATTCATCATTTGCTAAGCTTTCCTTCGCAACAATGAATCGTGTTCCCATATAAGCTAAATCAGCGCCCGCAGCTTGTGCAGCCAAAATACTCTTACCAGTTGAAATCCCACCTGCTAACACAATAATGCCGTCCCAGAACGTACGAACACTATCAACAAACGCAAATCCATTTAAATTTCCAGCATGACCACCAGCACCTGATGCAACTAAAATTAATCCATCTACACCAGCCTCTGCTGCTTTTTTAGCAAACTTCATATCACTAACATCTGAGAATACTAGTCCACCATAACTATGTACAAGATCAACCACTACTTTTGGAGAACCTAATGAAGTAATAACAAGCTCAGGCTTATGTTTTTTCAACAGCTCAAGTTCTTCCTGTAATCTACTATAAGAGCTATGAACGACCATATTCATTGCCCATGGTGCAATTTTACGCTCCGGCTCATTTGCACGTGCTAAAGCAAGATGATCATTTAATTGCCCCATCCATTGATCAAGTACCTCAATTGGGCGAGCATTCGGTGCTGGAAAAGACCCAATTACACCATTTAAACAGGCTGCCTCTACTAGTTCAGGACCAGAAACTAAAAACATCGGTGCAGAAATAGCTGGCACCCTCAGTTGACTCCACCATTTTTCAGGAATTTGTTTACTCATTTACATGTCCCTCTTTTCTTTGCGGAATATTCAGATTATTAATAATGATACATTAGTAAACTATTATTTTCAACACTGTCTCTGTAAAAATGCTTTTTGAATGCTAAAACAATTAACTACGTTTCAAAAAAATGATATATCGATATACTAAAATGAATAATAAAAAAGGACCTATAGACTTCAATTACACTAATAAATTCTTACATTATCATCAATTTAACGATTATATACTTTTTTAATTTTTCATAAGAAGATAGAAAATTATTATTAGGATTACGTGCGCTCTTAATAAATAAAGTATATTTTTTATACCGACCTGCTAAAGGTAGACTTTGTATGATGTTCTTATTTCGAATTACAATGCTGCAAGTTTAAAAAAAGGTCGTGATAATAGAGTCTGAGTAGCAAATAAAATGCAATTAAATTCTAAGTTTAGAATTTTTCATTTTACATTCACCACCTACATCAGTATTCGGTTTATATGAAACGCCCTATTCTCGGCCGCACATGCATACTTTAGTTGAATAAGAATGTGTCCTAGAGCCCTAGAGCCTTATAAAATAAAAAGGGAGACGCCCATGTATCAGTTAGCCTGACTTATAGAACGCCCCTTATTGATTAGCTTATAAGTATAGATTTGCTCTTATTTAAATGAAACTCCAGCTAATGCAACTCCAATTTTATTTTGTGCTTCAGTAAGAATGCTTGAAGATGACGTATAACCGTTCATCAGTATAGCAAAATACAGATGCTCTCCATCCTTAGTAGTCACATAGCCAGACAATCCACTTACACCAGTCAGAGTACCAGTTTTAGCATGTATATTATTTTCAGCAAGTGTTTGTACCATTCGGTTTTTCAATGTACCATCAACACCAGCAATCGGGAGTGATTGATAATATACATCAAAATAAGGTTCTTTACTCATACCTACAAGTACAGATCCGATTTGACGGGCAGAAAGCATATCATACCTACTTAAACCAGATCCATCTACCATTCTATATGTCGGATCAATACCGAACTTTAGTAAACTATCTTTAACAACTTGGGCACCTGCAGAAGAGCTTCCTTCCCCTTTCTTATCCGCTCCAAGTCGCTTAAGAAGCATCTCTGCATAGAAATTATCACTATTTTTAGTCATATAGCCAAGAATATCACTTAGCGGAGGAGATGATAATTGTGATATTTTCTCGTTTCCATCTGTCACTAGACCAGTCTTTACCTCAGCTCGCTTACTAAGTTTAATGCCTGCTTTTTCCATTTCTTCTTTTATGATCGTACCTGCATACAATGAAGGCTCTTCTACAGCTATCTGTTCATTATTAGGGTGAGCGCCAATTGGTAGGTCACCTTTTAAGTAAATAATGTTCTTACCTCGTTCCTTTTCAATTATAAATGTATTGCTTGAATCAGCTGATACTGTTTTAGATTCATTTATAATTTGTATATACTCGGTTTTAGGTTCTAAATGAAAGGTTACAGGTTTCCCAACTTCACTAGGTTGATAGTTTACTAGTACCGAACTCCTATTTATTGATAGGGCACTTAATTGGGCATTATATCCATATGTTTCATCATCCCATGCCCAACCAGTTCCTAAACGCTGGAAGTCATACTGACTGTCGTCAATTAAAATATTACCAGTGATTTGAGTAATACCCTTTTTCTTTAAATCCTCAACTAGTTTTGCAACCTTTGTACCGTTTTGTTGGCCAGATGGATCTTCTGACTGCAGTGTTGGATCACCATATCCTTTAATAATGACATCCCCGTCTACTTTTCCGTGTTTATTTGGAGGTGCATTAAGATATAGTTCTGTTTTAAACGAATAGTCTGGACCAAGTTCTCTTAGTCCAGTAGCTCCTGTCAAAAGTTTCATATTCGAAGCAGGCGTAAGTAGATCATCTGCTTCTCGTTGATACAGCACTTCTTCTCCACTCTTACGGTCAAGTGAACCAACAATTATTCCAGTCGTTACACCTTTTAAATTTTCTTGATCCAATATGGGATCTATAAGCGTAGAAAGTAAAAAGGTATCAGCAATTGATTGTACTCCTTCACCTGTTTGATTTGGATACTGACTCAGCAGAACTGCAACCGCATCCTGAAATGCCGTGGCTGACGTTGAAGTACGTACGCCATTTAACAAAATTGAAAATGCAAGCTTATCCCCATTCTGATCGGTTACATAACCAGATAAACTATTGACTCCTGTCATAGAACCGGTTTTAGCATGTACATTTTTTTCAGCACTCGTTCCGATCATTCTTGATTTAAGCGTTCCATCAACACCTGCAATTGGTAATGACTGTTCAAATACGTCCTTATATTCTTGTTGAGACACATATTTTAATAATTGTGCCATTTGCTTTGGTGAAATTAAATCCATACGCGATAAACCTGATCCATCAACCTGCCTATAGTTTGTATCGATTTCTGCCTTTTTGAGAAATTCCTCAATAACGTCTGCTCCTGCAGTAAAGCTTCCTTCATTTTTAACAACTACGCCTATTTCTTTCAAAAGCATTTCCGCATAGAAATTGTCACTTTGCTTATTTAACTGAACAATCAATTCACTAAGTGGTTGAGAATTATGTACAAGAATTGGAGTACCTGTTGTGATTTTGGTCTTTTCTATTTTCACTTTTGTCTTTGTTATGTCAATTCCTTCTGTACTCAAAGCATTTTTCCAAACATTGCCCGCAAAAAGTGCAGGGTCGTCTATCGCTACATCTTCAGTATAGGCCGATGATTGTTTACCAATCGTACCACTAATCACAATAGTATTCGTCCCACGAGGTCTATCAATAACAATTTTGTTATTGCTCCCTTCAACAATTTTTGCATTGTTTTGAACGGTTACATATTTATTAATAGGATTCATCTCTAATGAAGGTGTTTCCCCTATGGAATCATCTGGAGTAATAGACAGACTTATCATATTTTCATGCACAGCTAATGCACTGATTTGAGCATTATATCCATATGATTCATCGTCCCACATCCATCCTGCTCCAAGTCGAACGTCGTCATAGTAACTATCATCTACTAATAGATCTCCGCGAATAGATGTAATGCTCTTTTTTGACAGTTCTTTTGCCATATTTCGCATATCTTCTTCTGACAATGATGGATCACCATATCCTTTGACAATTACGTCGCCATGCAGCACTCCTTGTTTGTTAATTTGACCTGTAGTGTATACTTCCGTTTTAAAACGGTAATCTGGCTTAAGTTTATCTAACGCCGCTGCTGCAACAAACAGTTTTAAGTTAGATGCAGGAACAAATGCTTTGTCCGCGTCGTACTCATCCAATATTTCACCAGTTCTAGTGTTATAAACTGCAATTCCTGCATGCATACCAATCGTATTTAAACTTTTTGATAATTTATCGACTAGACTATCAATTTGCGGGATAGTCCTGACTACTGATGTAGTTTCCGTAGACGTCGCATATGCTGGTAGCACAAAAACTTGCATAGCAAGTGCGGAACTTAACAACAATTTGCTACCAATACGTTTCATTTTTTTCATAATACCTCTCCCCTTCTTTTGTGGTACAATTATAAACATTCAAAAAATTCCAAAGATTTCCTGTTTATTTATAAAAATATTATTAGAAATCCAATTGTGAATCTATATTACTTACATTTTAAAGATCTTAAATTATGTTTAGTTCCTATTTGTATTTTTGTATTTTCAAAATAAGCTAAAATAAATAGATAAAAATTTTTACCACTAAACAAATTGTGACAAAGTTCGACCGAAGAAAATTGTAGAATAGTCACATATAAGTAAATAATGTAATATAATTGTAATATTCTAATCTAAATTTCAGTAAACATTGATAGATGGACTACTTGGTTATGGGAGGAATTGTTTTGGAAAGTACTTTAAATGTTAAAGGAAATAATATTCAACGGGGAAGATCATTTAAACGGTCCTTGCCCTGGCATTTTATTTTGATTGGCATCATTATTATTATTACGCTGATCATTGTATTCAGCTATCGAGCTAACCATTTCAATGCTCAAATCAAAGTAAACGGCATAAATTTAGGTGGTCTGAATACTAACGAGGCACTAAAAAAATTACAAACTAGTGAACTTAAAAACATCGTTTATGTGGGCGACCAGAAAATCTTGGATGGAAAAGATACAAAGATGAGCTTTACGGAAAATGATCTGCCGGCTATTAAAAAAATAGTAAAAGACCAACGGACGTTTTTTCCTTCTTCAAAAGAAAAAAATTATTCTTTAATGCCGAGTAAGCGAGATGAAGATCAAATTCACACAATGAAAAAACAGATTGAAGATAAGCTCCTCACTCTTAATAAGAGCTTAAAAGCACCAAAAGATGCGACTGTTCAATTGAAACAAGGTAAAATTATTGTCTCTAAAAGCATTAGCGGTGAGCAATATGATATCGACCGTCTATTAAAAGACTATAATGGACAAGGATATACGAGTATCATCCGTCTAAAACCTGTATACATACAACCAATCAAAGAAGACAATCAAATTGTGAAAAATGAAAAGAAAAAACTTCAAGAACTACTAGGGCGTACAGTTCAATATAAGGTTCAAGATAAAGTTTATTCTTTAAATGCGGCTGAATTAATTCAAAACGCATCAGTGTCAAAAGATATGAAAATTACGATCGACTCTAGTAATCTTAAAAACAAAATTGCTGAAATAAATAATTCTCAATCTACATTAAATAAAAATTTTAAATTTAAGACACATTCAGGATCTGTCATTTCAGTTAAAGGAGAAGGCTATGGCTGGGCATTAGATGCTGAAAAAGAATCATCATTAGTTCAACAGGCTTTTGAAACAGGAAAAAAATCTATCTCTCCTACTCATATTATCGGAAATGGCTGGAACAATGAAGGTTATGGATATAATACGACCACGAACAATGGAATTGGCGATACATATGCTGAAGTCTCGATTGCCGAACAGCGTATTTGGCTTTATAAAAATGGCAAATTGGTTATCACAACGAATGTTGTTACTGGTAAACACATCACCGGTGAAGATACTTCAAAAGGAGTTTGGTATATTCTTTTTAAACGAACACCATCGATCCTTAGGGGCTCACATGTCGGTCTTGGTTCTTATGAAGTTAAGGTCGATTATTGGGCACCATTCACAAACAGCGGACAAGGATTCCACGATGCTAGCTGGAGAAGCAACTGGTCAAGCAATGCCTATCTCACTGCAGGATCTGGTGGCTGCGTTAACACTCCACCTAGTCTAATGAAAACCGTATATGATAATCTCAGCACATATGAGCCAGTAGTCATCTACTAATAAATAGCATAATAAAAACACTGAAACCCTATGTACCGTTTCAGTGTTTTTTTATGTTTAGTCTAAGATCGTTACTTTCACTTGTTTTCTTCCAAAATTAATCGCATCTTGTTTATTTGGAATAAATACATCAATTCGATTTCCCTTGATGGCACCACCAGTATCTCCGGCTATTGCTACTCCATAACCTTCTACATTCACTTTACTTCCAAGTGGGATGACACTTGGATCAACGGAAATGACTTTTGTATTTGGATTCTTTTTTAAGTCAATTCCAGTTGCTGTAATGCCAGAACACCCATTACAAGAAGCTGTATAGGCAGATGCTTCCATTATTATTACTTTTGATCCAGCCGAATCTTTTGTTTTAGATTCGCTTTCTTTTGCTGTTGAAGCGTCAGATTTTGTTACCGGTACACTTTCTTTTACTGCTGGTGCACTTTCTTTGGTTTTTGGTACACTCTCTTTTGTTGTTGGTGCACTTTGCTTTGTTATTGATGCACTTTCCTTTGTTGCTGGTACAATTTCCTTTGTTTTAGTAGCATCTTCTCTTGATGCCGATGCAATCTTTGGAGATTCTTGTACTGACTTCACTGTTGAAGTAGATTTAGAATTTATTGCATTTATATTTGTCATTTTTGATTGAGCTATATTTTTTACGCCTTCAAAAATTACTAGGTTTAATCCTGGTTGAATTAGATCCGTATGTATATTGTTCCATTCTTGAATTTGCGATACTGTTACATCATGATTTTGTGCAATATCCCATAATGTATCACCTTTTTTAACTTCATAATGTTTTTCTGGTGCAATGATTAGTTTATCCCCAGGATGAATTAAGTCTGAAGTAATCCCGTTTAACATTTTAGTATTTTCAACGGTGGCATTATTTGCACGTGATAGATCCCATAAGGTATCCTCTTTTTTCACTTCAACGGTAGCAGCTTGCACATTAGCACTTACAGATACTGAGAGTGCAGCAGCTGCTAAAATGGTTGTAACTTTAACTTTGTTAATCATTTCTTTTTCCCCTCCATGTTCCTTTATTTGCTAATTTTTACTAATCGTAACATAGATTTTTCTCAAAAAAGTAACAGGGAGATGATAAATCATTTCCTTTCATCGCATGTTTATTACAGGTGTTTAACTAAAATTACTGAACAAACAGCAAAAAAACGGGCTTTTTCTCAAACTCTTTTCAAAGTAAATAGCCCATATTACTCGGTATTTAGCCCTTCCTTTTATTCGTTACTGACTATTACAAAATCTGACGAAGGAAATTACATAGATTACAATAGATAAACAATTTCAACAATGTGATTTTTCTTTGAGGGCTCTGTTAGAGTAGATTGCTGATTTTCTTTTCAAGTAAATTGTTGTTTAGTTAAACATGAATATTAAATTAAAAACTAAAAGAGATAAATGAGATGCTTACTCATTTACCTCTTTTTTTAAAATATATGATACATACTTATTTTGATTTAATTGAATTAGCTGGTAATTTATCAAGCTCAAGATGATTTCTCAAACTATTTGTTATTGCATTTACGCTAGTTTGATCCGGCATATAATAGTAAATTCTGTTAATATAATCGTCTTTTCCTTCCAATTTTAATGTCGTGATGTTTTTAGGATTAGCTTCTTTCATGTCATTGAATAAGTATAAGCCTTCAGACAAGCTCATATTTGTTTTGACATTTTCACTAAATACACTTGCATATTTATCTATTTTAAATAATGTTTTCGGAGACTTTAATTTATCGATAATTGCCAGCATAGCTTGTTGTTGACGTTCTTCACGTCCAAAATCACCACGTGGATCACGCTTTCTCATTCGAGCATAGGCTAAAGCTTCTGTTCCATTTAGATGTTGATTTCCTTTTTTGAAGTAAACTTTATAACGTGGTTTAGTATCCGAATATTGCCAAAAATCAAATGGAACATCAACATCAATTCCACCAATCTCATCGACAATATTTTTAAAACCACCAAAATCTACAGTAACATAGTAGTCGATTGGGACATGTAAAAAGTTTTCTACTGTATTTACAGTTGATTGAAGACCACTGTTATATGCACCATTAATTTTAGATTTTCTTTTTTGATCTGGAATTTCCACGTATGTATCACGAGGAATACTCATTTTTTGTATTGTTTTATCTTTGGGATTAACAGTTACTAATATGATAGAATCAGTTCTACCACCTTTCCCCTTTGTTGCGTAGTTTTCAATTCCAAGAAATAAAATGGAAAAAGGTTGAGTATCTTTTATTTCTTGTTTACGCAAACTTGAGTGAAGAAGTTCACCCTGGGTAGCATTCTGTAATTTATAATATGTTCTTATTCCCTTATATCCAATAAATGCGATAAGAATTAGAACAATCAATAGCAATATTTTAAGAGGCTTTCTTTTTGTTTTTCTGATTTTATTACTCTGTTCTTTCATTTGTTTAGCAAGAGCTCCTTTTGAGATATTTGTATGAGGCATTAATTTGAATGATAATATTTATAGCATTGCTTATATGTAGAGAACTGACTAAGAGTTTTTCAGCATTTTTAGTATTTCAGGTAAAAAGATTATTTTATATCCATATTGTTAGCGGCATTAGGGGAATTTATTATATTTAATAGGTAACAAATTTTTTTGCTGGTATTGTTACTCGAACTTTATAGACTAATTCCCCTCGAAACAAGAAAAAGGACCTAAAATAGGTCCCCTGCACAAAATTAAACGCGATACTCATCCGCTCGCCAATTTTTAATATTTTGTTTAATCTCTTTCGAACTCAGTCCTTCATTTACCGCTTTTTCACTTAACGCTACAAATTCTTCATCACTTGCAAATCGTAATGCAATGATTTGCCCCATTGTTAATTGAGGATTTAAAGGTTTTCCAGTTAGTGTAAAATGGCGAAAATTTTCTTCCATTCGAATGACACGGTCTTGTACTTTGTTGGAATATAGTCTTGTTAGAAAAAACGATACAACTAATAAAAGCGAAGTAACTAAAATCAAGACTGCTAACCAAATATGATCACTATTCTTTATTGCGCTGCATAGGTTAACGATTGAACCAATGATTGTGATTAACGCTAATGGTGCTCCAAAAAAGTGGAAAACTGGATGATATCTAACGTGATGATCTAAGCTTTGCGGTTTCATATGTACATCTCTCCTCTAAAATTGTTTTATGTCCCTATTCTAACATTATTATTCTTACTACTTATTTATCATTAAAGAATTTTTATTTACAATAAAAAAATCTAATAAGTCAAAAAGACTTACTAGATATGAATTTATATTATATCCTTTTTTCAGACACAGCCTCGCTTATTACACTATACATATTTTCAACACCTTCATTAGAAGATTCAAAAGTATAAGCATTTTCTTCTAAAATTCCTAGGCTGCTGGCTTCTTTTGCTACATCTATATTTGCTCCCATGAATATAAATTCCCAATTATACTTTTCTTGTTGGTGATGGATAAGTTGTTTCACTTTATTATAGGTAAATTCAACACTCGCATTCTCTAACCCATCAGTAGTAATAACAAAAATCACTTTACCAGGTCTTTCCATCTCGTTACATAAAGACAATCTGTTGCCTACATTTAAAATGGTTTTACCTACTGCATCTAAAAGTGCTGTAGTTCCCCTTACAAAGTACTCTTTATCTGTTAATTTTACTTCACGTGCATCTTTCCCATCCCATAAGACTTCATACTGATCGTCAAAAAGAACTGTTGTTACATTCGTTTCTCCATCAAAACTACTTTGTTTTTTTATAAATGCGTTAAATCCACCGATCGTATCACTTTCAAGCCCAGCCATTGAACCACTTCTATCAATTAAAAATATAATTTCTGTTTTATTATTGTTCATTCTAAATCAGCCCCTTCATTCTTGATGTTATAATAATAACTAAATTAATTAGTAGATAGGTCGCCTTAAAAGAGACATTTTGGAATGGGGAATTTAAAATGCTTAACCAAGAATTTTTGATTGAATTACAACAATATGTAAAACGTCATTTAGATGAAGTAAAAATAGAAGAATTACATTTTAGTAAAAATGAAATTCTTGCTGCTGAGCCTTTAGAAAATCTAGAAATTGAAGCATTTATTAAAAATAAACTGAAACCAACATTTAGAGAGCTTTTATTTAACTTTATTGATCAAAAAAATGTCAGTGATCCATTAATTTATAAAAAGGCAGGAATTGATCGAAAACATTTTTCAAAAATCCGCTCCATTCCTAATTATCTTCCAAAGAAAAATACAATCATTGCTTTATCATTAGCACTTGAACTAGATAAAATTGAAACGAACGAACTCTTAAGTTCTGCTGGCTATACATTATCAGACAGTGATTTAAATGATTTAGTCATAAAATTTTTCTTAGAGAACAACGTTTATGATATTGATTTAGTCAACGAAGCATTGAACCACTTTAATTTAGATCCACTAATAAAATAAAGCAGCAAAATAAATAAAAAAACATCTTAAATCACCTTTTTCTGAAGTGATTAATAGATGTTTTTTATATTTTAGTAACTCACTTGATCTCTTCCATTATGCTTTGATTTGTATAATGCCTGATCAGCTTGTTTTACTAATTTTAAATAATCTTGTTCAGTTTCAGCAATCAATGATGCTACACCAATACTTAATGTAACTAGTTTTTTCTCTGATTGCTCATGTTCAATCTTTAACTTTTTTATATTTTTACATAATCGATTCCCTATTTTAAGTGCATCATTCAGATCAGATTTCGGTAATAAGATTGAGAATTCCTCTCCACCATACCGTGCAACAATACCTGATTCGCTTGTCGTCTCTAATTGCAAACTAGTTGCTACTTTTCTTAAGCATTCATCACCTTTTGGGTGACCATATAAATCGTTATATTTTTTAAAATGATCTACGTCAATCATTAATAATGTCATAGGTATTGATGATTCAAAGGATTTTGAACATCCATTTAAAAGTTGTTTTTCAAAGTATCTACGGTTATATAGTCCAGTTAGACTGTCAACATTTGCGATATTTTCCATTTTCTTTAATTTTACTTCTGTATTGCGTGTTTTATAGGCTATAAAGTAACTTAAGAATAATGCTGGAACAAACATTAGAATCCAAAACCCAATCGTTTGAAGTAATCTTCCTAATACAATGTCACCAATCGGTTTTAGCATCCATTTATCGATTAAGTAAAAACCGATACATCTATACAAAATAATAATTGTAGTCAAAATAAGTATTCTCTTTTTTTCATCCCATTTTTGATAATTCATATAGAATCCCAAAAATAAAACAATCAAAAGCAAAAGAGAATCAATTACATAAACATAATTCAATCCCTTAATAAAATAAAAAGCAATAATATCGAAGAAAAACATTGTCACTAAGGTGATATTCCCAAAAAAGATTGCTGCAATTTCCATTCCAAGAGCTCTAATTTGAATATTTGTTCCATGATCCGTGATAATCGGAAAATTTATTAATACAATCGTTAATAAACTCAATAGAATCCCGATAAAAAATTCTTGAAATTTCGATTTCCCTGCAAACTTTTGTCTTGCTTCCCCCCATAAGATGGAAGAGGTTAAATAAAAAAAACTAATGATGATTGTATGGGTTATGAAAATATTTTTTAAAAGCATAATCCCCTCCAGGAATTATCTTAAAATAAATATGATTATTTATAAATTATTAAAGAAACTGATCTATGGATTAAATTATCTTATACTTAACTTTTCCGTAATATTATTTTAACATACTTACTCAATCGTTTGTATACAATTTTTATACAATGTTCTTAATTAAAAAAGACGTCTATCTGTCTAACAATGACCTTAAGACGTCCTTTTTTAGTTCCATTCACGTTTTAATAGTTCTTCTATTCATTCGAAACATGATCTATTCAACAATTCCTGTATGAAGTATATCTAAATTAACCTTTACTTTAATTTTTGCACTCGAATACTGTTTCTCCCATTTTTTTTCATCAAATTCCCTGTAATGTGCTTCTAATTTTGAGCCGAAACCAATTGGATCAACATTATTTTTTTGAAGGAGTGAAATAAGCTCTTTTGCATCTTTTTCAATATCCCTTTCAATTGCTTTACTTATTTGTTTAATATGTTTAGGAAGTACTATTGGTTTATCACCAGTATATTCTTGAATTCTGGCATTCAACTTCATATGAATTGTAAACTCTGGTTTTCCTTTTTTGATTTTGATATCATATTTACTTTTAGATTTTATATTATCAATTGCTACATAATCTCCATCAATTTTGAACTGATGTAATCCTTGTTTATAATTTTCTTTCATCCCTTTAAAAATGAAAGCATATTTCCAAGGAATAATTGTTATAAGTTTATCTCTTTTGAAAGTTGCAAAGCCATTTAATTTAATCTTATCATCCACTATTTTTAACACAGGTAAATACGGATCCTGCCCTACTTCAAAATATTGATAGACAAACGTTGAGAAATCAGTATAGGGAAAAGGTCCAGTCTCTGAATTGTGTACAAGCATATCGTAAAGATATAAAGCTATGTTTTCATTTTTATACTGTGGTAATGAAAGTAAATCACTTGATTCACCATCAACAATAGCTAATTGTATGATATTCCCAACTGCCGGGTCCCGATTAAACGTATCAACAATTGGGAAAAAACCTTTTTTGGCTAAGTCTAGACTAAATGTAACAACACGCATCTGACCTGCCATTAACCGATACCTCATTTGACTATCTAATCTTTCCCTTACTTTCTTTATTGTTTCTCCACTTGCAGAAGACACTTTAAATTCAATCTGTCCAGTTGGTCGAAACACAGGGAAAACAACAGTCCCTTTCAGTTGTTCTGGTTTTGGAAGGTCGAAACCAGCTGCTTCAATAATATTTAGTTCATTAACATTCGCAGACGGTACAAGTGCACAGCCATTTAAAGTTAATGCAATACAAATAATAAAAAATAGAAGATATTTTTTCATTTTACTTTCCCAGACTTCATTATCATAAATAGGATTGAAAAAAGTGGTATATAAATATAAAAAATGTATAGAGAAATTCTACTTGTATAATCTGTAAATACATTAATTTGATATCGAGTTTCAAGTAATTGACAAACGATAAAACTAATTACACTAATCAATATTAATGTATACTTCTGCTTCCATTTAAAAATTAATTTTAAGCCTCTGCTTGAGCTCCATAATAATAGAGCTAAAATTGAAATAACCTTTATTAAAAAACTGGAAATTAGTATATATTCAAATCTTTCTAAAAATGGAAAATGAATTAATTTAGCTATATAGAGTCTCGCCCAGATTACATGTTCAATTTGTTTTTCACTTAATAGTAAAAAAGTTGTATAAGCCGATAAAGTGAAGATTAAAGTTGAAAAAGCGATTCCCCATTGAGCATACTTTTGAGAAGAATTTCCATTACGAATAAATGGAAAAACCATTAGTAATATTTCAAATCCCGCCATTGTATAGATTGATTTTTTTGCAGACAATAACAAATCTTTAAACGAATGATCAAGAATAGGTAAAATATTATCCATATGAATATATTTATGTGGCAAATGAAATAGCAAAGCCCAAAGCAATGCCGTAAAGATTCCAGATAGAAATGCAATCCCAACTACTACACGAAACCCACCTGATACAATATAGTAGCATAATAATAAAATGATACTCGATAATAGCCACGTTGATATAGACGGAAACATCCAAACTTGAACGATTTCAATATATAATCTTAAAACAGATATTGCTAAAATTAGATAATAGATTAGAATAACTAAACTTAAGATTGATCCAATAATATTGCCAAAAAATTGCTTATGCGCATCAATAATATCTCCTTGTGCCTTTGTTAACATTTTATACATAAACCATACAACTGCGTTAACAAAGAACCCAGCAATTATTACACTGATCCATGCATCATAACCAGCATCTTGTGCGATGAGTCGTTGAAACCCTAAAACACCTACGCCTATTTGTGAGCTTGTAATAATAAAAAATAGGAGATACGGTGAAACTTGTTGTCTTCTATACGATGCCATTAATAAACCTCTCCTTTTTTATTCATCAAAATCACTCGGTGGACCAGGTCTTTTTATATCATTTGTTGATCGAAAAAGTGTAGCTGGTCTTAAATTCGTAGGTCTTTTTTTCTGCTTTGCAAATGGTAATCTGATCCACAAATCATTAAATGCCGTTTTCCTAAACGGATACGATCCAATATAGGGTCTTCCTAAAGAGGTTAATCGAAGCAAATGCGTCATTAAATAGATAAAGCCTATAAAAATCCCTAAAAGCCCAATTAGCTGAGCCATTATGATGACTGGAAACTTTATAAATCGAATTGTATTGTTAAATTTATAGATTGCAGATGTGTAGGATGCAAGTGTACCAAGTCCTACTAAGATTAAGAGAATATTACTCGTAAGCTTAGCTTCTACAACAGCTTGCCCAATTACAATACCACCAACAATACCAAGCGTTTGTCCAATTTTTGATGGTAATCGTAGTCCAGCTTCCTTTACTAACTCGATCGTAAGTTCTAAAAATAACACCTCAAAAATTGGAGGAAATGGTACAGATGCTCTAGATATGACTAATGATTCAAGTAAGCGAGGTGGAATTAGCTCATAATGATAAGTCAAAACTGCAACATAAAAAGGTGTTATAAATATCGAAAGTGCAAAACCGAATATTCTTAGTAAACGGAAAAATGTAGCAAGTTCCCAATTGACATAATAGTCTTCCATCGCGATAAAAGTCTCATCTATTAAAGCAGGAGTCAAAAGAACATTTGGAGAACCGTCAACAACAATGGCGATTTTCCCTTCAGTTAAACCTCCGATTGTACGATCAAGCCTTTCAGTTGGAATCGATTGTGGAAAAATAGAATGCGTGTTATCACCAATCATAGACGAAATAAATGAACTGTCCGGAATATGATCATATTGGATATCTTTTATCCTCTGTGTAACTGTATTAACATTTTCATCATCAGCAATTCCACTTATATAGATAACAGCAACATTCGTCTTTGATAGCTTCCCAACTACCAATTCCTCGACATAAAGATCAGAAATTGGTAATTTATTTCGAATTAAATTGATGTTTACATCCAAATCTTCTACAAATCCAACCTGCGGACCTAAAGTAGTAGCTTCCATTATAGGAGGACCAATCGTTCTGGAAACATTATTCGATATATTAACAAGTAAACAATCAGTTATATTCTCACCATACTGAATTACCATATAACCTTTTAGCAATTTACTTTTGATTTTAGAACTATCTGAAGTAATCGTAAGTTGTTGAACTGGAAGTTGAGACATCAAATCTTCAAGAGTATAATTCTTTGACAAATATGGAAGTATTTGATCATGCATGATCTCAGACCTAATTAATGTTCGGTAAAAATAAATACTATAGTAACTATCATTCTGAAGATCACTTGAAGTTTTAAATTTAATAAAATCATTTGATTTCGATAATTCATCAATCCAATTTTCTTTTGAGGAATCTTTTTTCATACCATCTTTATAAGTTCTCATACCATTCCCCTAATTTGATTTTATTTTATGATTTGAAATGGGGTTGGAAATTATTCTAATTAATGGAAAAAAATACATCGTTTAACTAATTGAACATTTTTAAATTCAGATAATAATCGACCTACTAATACTAAAATACACCTATATTCCTTTATCAAAAATTGAATTATTTTTTTCTATAGCTTATCAATTGGATTTTTAATGTATACTATTAAGGATTAAATAAGAAGATCTTTTATGAATCAGTTAATACATTTATAGTAGGAGAATAAAATGGCAAAAGAGAAAACTTTAGAACAAATTGCATATGAAAAATTAAAAAGTTTGATCCTTTCAGGTGAGTATCAAACTGGTATGCATTTGAAGGAAACTGCACTTGTATCTGAACTACAAATGAGCAGAACACCGATTAGAAGAGCACTTGGAAGGCTTGTATCTGAAGGGTTGTTATCACATAATAACTTTCATGGAACGACTGTTACATATACTCATTTTACTTTACATGAAATTATAAATATGATTGAAATTCAATGGTGCTTTGCTGTATTTTGTGTAGAAAAATCCCAAAGGAAGCATACTCCATTTAATGTCAAACTACTTAGAGAAATGACTGCCTCTATGGAAAAAGCATACAACGGGGATGATGCCTACAATTATCACCGAGCGTTGACAGAGTTTTATAAAACATTTTTACTAAATTCTCAAAATAATTTAATCATCGAAATGCTTGATAATCTATGGAAGAGATTTACTGAAGAAGCATCGTCATCGAATGTATTTAACGTAAGAAAAAATAGAATTCCACATACATTAGATTTATATAATTCTCTTATTGATCGTGTGGAAAAATCTGAATTTGATAAAGCAACTGAAATCTTAACTCAACTGAAAGAAGAAGCATTTATGGATTTAATGTTCTAATATGAATGCAATAAAAACATCTAAAGCTTTTAAGGCTTTAGATGTTTTTTTATTGATTATCGATAATTAACTAATAAAGTTATTTTTGTATACATTTTTTATACTCAAATCAATATAAATCTAACATACCTACTTCAGTATTCTTTAAACACCAGCCTACTTCATATATCATTTGATTCATTCAATTAGATATTTCCCTTTATTACCAAATAATTGAATCAACTATTTTTCTATACTATTTAGTCAATTTTATTGTATACTTTTTGTATAATATTAGTTCTATTGGTTTGTAAGTATAATGAGTGGATTGATAAAAAATTCCACTCTGTTTAGCTGGACATTAAAATAACACTAGAAAGTAGGATGGTGAAATACTTGCCAAATAATATAACACTAGAACAAAAAGCATATGAAGAAATCAAAAAATTTATCATACAAGGGAAATACTCTCCTGGAACATATATAACTGAAGCATCACTTGTAAAGGATTTGAATATGAGTAGAACCCCTATCCGAAGGGCGCTTGTCAAATTGGAATCAAGTGGTTTAGTTAAACATTTTAAAAACCAAGGCTCAATGGTGCAAAATATTCAAATTACATTGATGGATATCGTTAATTTTTTTGAATGTCGATTATTTTTAGGCATTGGAAGCATTGAAAAAGCTAAAAGGAAAATGCTTGATTTTCCAATTAATGAAATGTATGAATGTACTCAGTTATTGAAAAATGCGGTTGCTGATGATGATCATGATTTATATTACTTAGAAGCTAATCGTTATCATAATCTTATTTTACAAACGAGCCAAAATGATTTATTAATGGAAACAATCGGAGCTTTACAAAATAAATTTGAGATTATTGCAAGTAAATATTATTCCTATAGAAGAAGTTCTGTTGAAAATCATATTAAGCAGTATGAAGAATTAACTAAATTTTTTGAAGAAAAAGAGTATGACCAAGCATTGAAACTGTACAATGAAATCATGAAAGAAAAAATACAATCATTATTTTAGAAATAAAAAAACCTTATTCATAAATCAGAATAAGGCTTTTGTTTTTTTATTGATTTTAGTACTTAAAAAAGAACACTCTAACAACTTAAGCTGTTACATCTCGTTTTGAAAATACAACTATTGATAATCCTAGGAAAATAACAAAATAGACTAATAGCATAATTACTGAGAATGTCATTGTCATGCCTTCAACTGGTGGAGTGCCATTAACGTACTGCATTAAGTTTGTATTGGCAAATAAGATAAACTTTGTCCAGTCAAAGAATCCCGACAAAATAACTGTTACTGTATTTCCGACTGTTAATAGTAAAATTGAGATCCCGATCGCAATTGTATTGTTCCTAAATACTGTTGACACCATAAACGCCATCGTAGCAAGCATAAATGTTTCGATAAAACTCATTACGTAAAGCTTTGCAGAATAGACAAGCCTACTTTGCTCTTCAACATGGCCATCGACATATGCTAAATATGAAGTATTCCCACTTCCTGCACCAAAAAGTACTAAACCAAGTAGATTCGAAACTAGAAATAATATAAATAACATAGCAAAACCAAATAGAATACTAGTTAAATACTTTGACATAATTATTTTTTTTCTAGAAAAAGGACGGATTAGTAATAGTTTAATCGTCCCCCAATTAAACTCACTCGCTACTATATTACCAGAAACTATAATCGTAAATAAACTTACTAATATAATTAAACTTGATGAAGTATCCATAAAAGTCCAAACATTCGTCTTCTCATCTGGTGATATATTATGGTCTATTCTATACTCATTAATTGCAATTGATCGTTCTAAAAACTGTCTTTGAGGGTCTTTATTACTTATACCTTTTAATTGTTTTTTATCTTCTGCTGTTTGTACTTGTAATGTTTGCTTCCAATTCTGATCTGCATTTTGCTCTTTTTTATGTTCATAATATTTTACAAAAGCACCAGTAGCACCAACAAGTAAAACAATAAGGGCAACCATTACAATAGTACCTGGTCTTTTAATAATCTTTATCCATTCATTTTGAATCAATTTTAACATATTCTAAGTTCCTTTCTTTTGGAAATTCTAAAGCATCAACAAACTAATGAGACTACTAAAGAGATGTTAAACATTCGTAATTTCTAAGAAACGATCTTCCAATGTTTTTGCATTTGCTTTAAATCCATATACGCGAATGCGATTTTCGACTAATAACTCAATTACATTCGGTACATCTTCTCTCGTTAATTCAATATGTATTTCTCCATCAACTAAATGCGCATTATGTTTAGATAATACTTTAAGTGCAGTTTCATTATTATTCACTTCAATTGAATACGTTTGAACATCTTCAGTTGTAAGCTCTGTTACTGTTTGTACATCTACAAGCTTACCTTGTTGAATAATACCAATTCGATCACACATCATTTCCATTTCTGCTAATAAGTGACTCGATACAATAATGGCCATGCCTTTTTTCTTCGTAAGAAGCTGCAAGTGATCTCTCATTTCTCGGATACCCGCTGGATCAAGTCCATTCGTAGGTTCATCAAGAATTAAAACCTTCGGATCATGCAATAAGCATTGAGCTAAACCAAGACGCTGTCTCATACCAAGAGAATACGTTTTAACTTTTTGACGAATAGCTCCTGTTAAACCAACAAGCTCAACAACTTCATTAATTTTCTCTTTTGTTACATTCTTATCCATTCGAGCATATTGCAGTAAATTATCATAACCACTTAGAAATTTATACAATTCTGGATTCTCTACAATTGCCCCTACATTCTTAATTGCTTCTTCAAAGTTGGACTTAATACTATGACCATTAATGACAACGTCACCTTCAGAGATATTCATCAAACCAACCATCATTCTGATCGTCGTCGTCTTACCAGCTCCATTTGGACCTAAGAATCCAAAAACTTCGCCTTCAAAAATATCAAAGCTTAAATCAGAAACAATCTTCTTCCCTTTTATTTCCTTTGATAAGTTCTTAATTTGTACAATTGCCTTTTTCATTTCGTCCTCCTTATTTCCAATATTTTCTAAATTTCTAATAATATTTTAACAAAACTAATTGAAATGCAAAACGGTCTAAAGTCTGAGTTTGTTAATAAATGACAATTACTGTTACGTAAATATGAAAAATATTACATTTTTCGTTTATTTTGTAATCTTCCCTAGAATTCTTTTTATTTTTTTGCGTTCAAATCTTAGGTAGTTTTACATACTTAATTTTTACTATATTAGGAATTCATATAAGTTCATAAGTACCAAAATAAAAAATAGCCTTATCCCTTTTATTTGGGCTAAGGCTATTTTCTAGGAAATTAACTTTTTGAAATTGGAGCTAAAATTTTATACTTTTTGTGGTTGATTACAGTGTGATCATGATCGTAATAATTACGGTGGTTACGATCATTTCTCATATCAACAATGACAGAGTTTGAAAGAACTTTTGTTACAATACCTTTTACTGAATTGGGCTTGATCTCTTTTACATTATCCTCTTTTGGCATAAATTCGACTTCGTCACCTGGTCTTACATAATATTTATTCATTGTTATGATTGTTTTATTATTTTTGCACATATGTTTATCACCTTTTTATTTACTTTTATTTAATATTACAAAAATATCAGAATATTCAAAAGTGAACTCGATACTAGATTTCACCGTGACGGTGTACCTATAAATCTATGTCGATATAGTTTTAGATAACTAGTTCTTTTTTAGGTGAAGTGAAAAGAGTTTAGCGCGATCATTCCTACTTGATCTCATTGAATTAAATGATGTTTTGTCAGCATGTATATCGCCTTAAAAATAAAAAAAGACTGTAGACAAATTCGATTTTCATCGAGTAGATATTTCAGAATTAGATTCTATGTTTAAAATGGCATTTGGAATAAATCAAACATGGTTAAAAAATAGTGGTGGAACATATGTCTACTCAAAAGTATCAAATCAGATGAAACAAAACCCACCATCTATTGGTGGGTTCGATCATATTATTTAACCAACGTTTACAGTTAGCTTTATTTTTTCTGTAGTCATACCAATTAAATAATAAAATGAAATTAATTTACTGCACGGTTCAATTCTTCACGAAGTCCGTTACTAGCTAATTTATCCATATTTAGAAGCAGCGTTTTAACTTGTACAAAATCAACAGCACTTTCTAGTTCAAAGGTTGCAACTAGATTGTTGTTATTGGTTTTAGAAACTTTCATTTTGTATTTACGTTTACGGAATAGTCGTTCTACCTTTGTTCCACGAGCTACAGAAATTCTGTAGGTGTCATTATTATAGACTGTACCCGCATCAAATCCATTGTATGAAAAATTTGTATAATCCTCAGTAGGTATAGATACATCGATGTCTAGTTCTTTGTTAAGAATAAAATCTTTCAGTAGGTCTAGTTTTGTCATTTTTAATTCTTCCTCCTTAGCCACGGGTGGCTTCTCTTGTAGTCGGAAAGTCAACCTCTGAAATATTAAAGGTCAGAACTCATATAAATAGCTCTTCTTCCTATTCAAATTACCATTTACCTCAAAATGAACTTGAATAAGATTAATTTTATCATAATAGTCCGAAAACATATAATAGTACCTATTTTTTTATAAAGTCATTTCCACCATTAGATAAATCATCTTGGACGGTTGTGAATTCATTTTCACAAAGTATCCAACCTATCTAGTCTATTTGTTGAGCTTTGACTATTTAATATTAATGGATAACGACTATTAATTTTTCTAATTTTTTTATCATAATTAACTGAATCTATATTTTCTTTAGCTGGTCAAGAGTAGCTTTTTTATACAAATCATAATTTGCTTCTTTACTTAAGAACCCTATAATTAATGGATTTTTCAATTTTGTTTTGTACCTTTTCAAAAGCTCTATTTTTTTCTTTAATATTGATCGAAATATTATTCATAATATCACCTCCTCAATACATAAAGTGAATTGATTTTAGTCTAATAAATATTTTTTGCAATAATTTTAGTGCAAAAATCAATATCAAAAAAAGAAAGCCGTTACCTTAAAGGCAACGACTTTTACTATAAATTCAAAAACTATGTATTAATTTATAATAGATTTCTTTCAACTCTTTCAATTATATTTCATATTTAGTTGACCTTGTTAGAGAAGAAATTGAATGAGTTGAAATTATTCCATCTTTATTTACTTTAATACCATGTAAAACTCCACCATATGCAGCAGCCCCATCAGTACAGATCTTCGTTTTACAAGGTGAATACCAAATATCGAATTTCCCTTCAGTTTTGTGAAGAATTGATGTTGGTGTATGACCGAAAATAAATGTCTTATCTGTTTCATTTTTTCCGTAATGGAACTCATCGCGAATCCAGTAAAATTCCTTGTCAGTCGTTTCTTTCCAATCTTCAAGAGTTAGATCGACCCCGGCATGAACAAATACATAATTTTCCCATTCGAAATACAGTGGTCTAGATCTAATAAATTGTAGTTCAGATACAAATTGCTCTTTCATTAATTGCGCTACTTCATTAGGACCTCTTTTATTTGTAATTTCAAATTTAAAAAATGAATTAATTGTTTCTAAACCACCTTGTCCGTAGTAATACGCTTGTTTAAACTCAGGTTGCTCAAGCCAGTCCAATAACATTTGCTCATGATTTCCTAGTATAACAACCGCTCCGTCTTCTTTTTCTAATTGCTGCGCTCTTATCAATACCTCGTATGGATTCTCTCCACGATCAACTAAATCTCCTAGAAGTACTAGCCTTTCATTATCTGGGTTCCATTGTTTAAGTAATGTTTCTAATTCATTTATGCTTCCGTGTATATCTCCAATTGCAAAAACCGTATCCTTATCCATACATCCAACCCCTTCTGTAAACCTATTATTCCCACTAAATTGTTTAAATAATATAAATAGTTTAACAAATGTAAATTACTAAAGTAAGTTATCCGTCTTATAGCCTTTTTACTTAATAAAATTTTATTTAATTGTCCAATTATAGCTAGGATAGTTTCTATAGCACAGGGAATAATGAAAAGGTAAAATTTTGGTAAAGGGGATTTTTGAAATGAGTAATGAGAACAAAGATTTAAATAACAGTGACTTTTTTATTGCAGATTTAACTAATGATGCGAAGAGTAAGATTGAGAATTTGGAAGAGGAATTGGATATTACTTTGGTTGCTTATGATTGTAAGAAGTGAGATTTAGATCATTAGGTAAAACGACTGCTATTAGTTAGTCAGTCGTTTTATTTTGATTGTAGAAATTAAATTATTCACTTTTTACAAAATAAGAGATTAGTCCGTATCTTTCGCTTAGATTTAAGTAAGAAGTTTTTGAAGAGCTTCCACTTTTAGTGCTGGATACCGGCCTGAGAAAGAATACTAACGTAAAGACAATCACTATGAAAGTTAAAAGAAGAACTAACATTACTCTAAATAAATTTCCCATTAATCTCACCTCTTTTTTGAAATTACTAATCTATAACGTTTAAACCTCAACGTATACTAAGTTAATCCAAAGAGAAGTTACTAGAATTAAATTCAAACTTAGACCAATATTTACTTTTTCACTCCATCTTTTATTTGTTGTAATGATTGAAATCATAAAACTTAGTAGGCTTAATAGAATGCTTATACAATTTAAACTTAGAAATATGTTGAAGTTGTTAAATCCGTTGAAGGTGACATTTAAAATGAAAATTGAGTAACTAAAAATAAGATAGTAGAAACTTTTCAAATTTACCCCACCCCCGAAAAAACGTTATCTTTTTTGATTATATTAACATATTAATTTCTGGTAAAATGTTCTAAATTTGAATAATGTATGAAGATGAACTACTTATTAACGTTTGTTCTTTAATTTGTAACAATTACTTATAAACTCTTTTATATTGAATTTGATTGCCCGAGTACTGATCGAAGCTGTAATCCCATATGATGATATTTTAACTCCTGAAAAGTTATTCGTATTTGTAACAAGTAATATAAAAGAAAAAGAACGATATAATAATTATCGTTCCATTAAAAGGTAATGTAAAAATTAAAGGTAAAGATGATAGACATCCAATGAGTAAATTTTAAAAGAATTTAAAGATGCATTAAAGAAAACGAATTATGATTAATGCTCAGCCTCAATTATTGGAGATATTTTTGTTATTTTCTAAGATCTCTTTATTTGATAAAAGATTCATCCAATGCATCTCTCATCAATTTATATGGATATGAGTTCAATTTTACTAATGGAGTCTCATTTAGATCAAGATTCAATTGGAGTAAACTAATTGTTTCCCCCTCCTCAGCCAAGTAATGAATAATATGTTCAGCTTGATAAATCATATCATTCATCTGGGAAATAATACTTCGATCGCTGGTAGCTGTATATTGAGCATCACCTAATTGTTCCATGTAAGAATCAATTTTCTCAATATCGAATTCGTTACCTAGAAAATTCCCCACTATATTTTCCCTTATTAACTCTTCAAAATTTGTAAAATCCTTTTTTAATAGACCATATATAATAAAACAATATCTAGTTACATTATTCATTACTATTACACATTTTTTACGGCCAATTTTAAAGATATTAGCATACCAGCAAAAAAGTTGATTTTCATTTGATAAATCTGGTTTCTCTACTTTTATTTTCATTTCATCTGAAAGCTTTTTTGTTAGTTGAATGTACATGTTTAAGATCCTCGTTTATTAATTATTTTTAGTTATATTCTAACATCGCAACAACTAAATCCAGTATATAAAAGAATTATTTTACTTTATATAAAGGTCTATTTATAAAGCAATTAAACAGTCCTCCTCCCAGTCATTAAAATTCTTAAAAGTTTCATCATAAAAAAAGAGAATCGTAAATGATTCTCTTCTCAAAAAAATATAAATAAGTTAACGCTTAAAGCTTAACGCTCTTGATTGTTGTCCAACCACTATATACTTTAGTAGTTCCAACTGTTCGATACGTTCTTACTTTATAGTAGTAGGTCTTTCCTTTTGTTAAACCGCTATTTGTATAAGAAGTTGAAGTTGTTCTTTTTACTAAACTATATGTTCCAGCACTTGAGGTAGATCTGTAAATTTCATAACCGCTTGCTCCACTCACAGAACTCCATGATACTTTTGAACTAGTTGAATTTACTTTAGCGACATTGAAATTAGTTGGAACTGATGGAATTGGTTTTGCGCTTACTATTGATGAATAATTTCCATAGACCTTCTTACTTCCGACTATTCTGTATGATTTTACTTTGTAATAATAAGTTTTATTTGTTGTAAGCCCTGTATTATTAAAGCTTGTTGAAGTAGTTGTACCAGCAAGTGAATATGTTCCCGTGCTTGTCGTTGAACGGTAAACTTCATATCCACTTGCTCCACTTACAGCTGCCCAGCTCGTTTTTACACTATTGTATGAAGAAGAAGCTGCTTTTGCGGATGTTGGTGTAGACAGGACCGGTTTTGCAGATACTGTCTTACTATAATCACTGTATTGTGTAGGTGTTCCTGTTTTATACGACTTAATCTTATAATAATAAGTTGTACCTGTGTTTAAAGATGTATTAGTATACGAAGTACTTGAAGTAGTTGCTATTTTCGTATACGTACCTGTACTGGAAGTAGAACGATAAATTTCATAACCTGTCACATCATCCGCTTTTGTCCAGCTTAATTTAACGCTATTATATGAACTAGCTGCTGCCTTTACGTTAGTAGGTGAAAGAATAGGCTCCACATAATTTGGATCTGTTGAGAACCATCCGTATATCGTTTGGTCTGCACGAGAGTCATAACCCATCCCGATTCGAATGAGAGGATAGCCAACTGTTTTTTTCACTAAAATACCGTAATAAACTTCAGATTCAGCACCTGGATATAACTCTACATCGAATTCATCTAAACCTTCAAACTGGCCTGAAAATATTGCTGTATCAATTGGGTTAACTTTTTGACCAGACTTCGTATAAAAACTATCGTAACTATAAATTACATCATAAGCGTATAAAGGTTCTTCTGGTCCTGAGACATATTTTAAATTAAAACCCATCACAATCCATTCTTCATCATCTGCAGGTTTCGTATTATACATATTTTCATTCGCCACAATATCATTTGCTTCTTCACCTGTATACATATCGAATAATTGCAATTCTACTTCTTTAGGTGTATCCCACTCATATTCTTGAAGTGAAAAGTTATAATTAAACCATGCACTATATGGCGTGCTACGGTCTCCTATTTCAGCAAAAGCTGATTTTGAATTAAATGAAAACATAATTAAAAATGTTAAAAATAAGTACATAAAACTTCTTTTATTCATGATTTTCCCCCTATTGTCTTTCATTCTATTGCACTACTACATACCTAAACGCTCTACTATTTATACCTCCTAAACTTGATAAATTTATTATATAAAGCAAGGTGTTCAAAAATTTGAACATCAAAAAAGAGAATCAAATGATGATTCTTAGATTATTCACATATGATAATAGTTTCATATTTTACCAAAATAATCCCAAATACTTAAGGAGTTTAATTGATTCAATTATTTAAATTCCAATTAAAATCGTCATAAATAGTCTTATTTAACTTAATTACTTTCAAATTCTATTATTAAAATTTCATTAAACAAGCCTATAGTCTTTCTAATTGTCGAAAAATAAATGTGTATTGAAGCCCATAGTTGTGCCTGATTATTTGTAGTAGCATTAGAGACCTCAGTGTTCTTAATAATAAACAAGGGGTGGTTTGGTGCTTAATAAAAAAATCTTATCATTGGTTACTTTAGGATTATTAGTTTCACCATTGTCTTTAGGAACTGTTAAGGCAGAAGGAAAGGGATACGATTTATCAAAGAAGATGATTGAACATCAGGTTAAAAAACCTCTTCAAAAAGGAATCCTAGATTTTCATACGTTTAATCAGCTTGGAAAAGAAGTAAAATATGCTCGATCCTTTTCAGTAAAAAGCTTTAATAAAACGGGTACTATGAATAAAGATAATGTCACTAGTGCAGATGATGATTTTATTTATGAGACGGAATATAATGATGAGTTTGCTTATGCAGATAATTCATCATATGAGAAAATCTTGATTGGGCAGTTACTTCCTTTGTATGATTTAGATTTACATAAAGTAGTCATACCGACTGATGGAGTTTTATATATAGCTGGGGCAACTAACTCTATTAATATTGATCTTTTATTTGCAGCTGTAGAAAAGGATTTTGTTGAGAGTAATAAGTTAGTATACTTAGGTTCGGAATATGACGATGACGGGACTGAGTACCAAGCGTATCAAGCTAAAGCTGGTACTTATTATATAGGAGTTATGGATTATGATAATGCAGACGATATCGACAATAATACTGAAGATGACTTATATGCTATCGCAACTGGTTTTGAGGACAATGTAGCGCCAAATAAACCGATTGTAAATAAAGTTGATAATAATGACAAAGTTGTGACTGGAAAAGCAGAGGCTGGTTCTACTGTTTCTGTAAAAAAAGGGACTACTGTATTAGGATCTGCTAAAGCTAACTCGTCTGGAAACTATTCGGTTAGTTTAAAAGTCGTTCAAAGTGCAGGAACAAAGCTGACTGTAACCGCTAAAGATGCTGCTGGTAATACTAGTGCAGCAGCAACTACAACAGTTATTGATGTTATAGCCCCAGCTAAGCCTGTTGTAAATAGGGTTGATAATAATGACAAAGTTGTAACAGGAAAAGCAGAGGCTAATTCTACTGTTACTGTTAAAAAAGGGACTAAGGTGTTAGGAACTGCAAAAACTAATTCGTCTGGAATCTATTCGGTTCCATTATCAGCCGTTCAAAGTGCAGGAACAAAACTGACTGTAACCGCTAAAGATGCTGCAGGAAATGTAAGTGTAGCAACAACTGTAACCGTTGTAGATGTTATTGCACCAGGAAAGCCAAAGGTTAATAAAGTAGATGACAACGACTTGAAAGTAACTGGAAAAGCTGAAGCCAACTCAACTGTAACCGTGAAAGTTGGAAGTAAGGTTTTAGGTACTGCTAAAGCTGATTCAAAAGGAAACTTTTCAGTTAAGATTAAAGCCCAGAAAAAAGGTACCACTATTGCTGTAACTTCAAGGGATGCTGCTGGAAATACTAGTCAAGCAACAACTTTAAAAGTTGTAAGACATTAAGATAGGAGTTTGAGCCAAGGATTAAATCCTTGGTTCTTGTTATTTAGTCCTACTTTTTTTAATAAATACTCATCAATACTTCTCCTAAAAGTTTCATAGAATTCATAAAAATAATTAAGTTGTCCATCTTTAAAAATATAGATTACTCTTCTATCTTTCGTTTGATATTCTCTAACTTTAAGACTATTTAAAATTTTAGTTCTAACATTTTTCTCACCTTCGTAATCTAAGTAATTTGATGAATGAATACTTATATTAATTTCATTTGAAAGATGCACTTCAATATGTGGTGAAAGTAAACCATCATCTATTAGATATACATTTTTCACTTCAAATTCAGTAGGAATAAGAATTGTTTGGTTACTATTTAATTTTTTACTTATTTCATTTTTATCTATTTTAATCTTTGTATCTAGGGTTGGTAGGAAAAATAGTATATATAAAAATATTATTAAACCCATCCCTACAATTGAAATAAAATAAAAGAAAATTACCCTTAGCATCATTCACAAACCTCACATCATTTTTAGTAAAAAATAGTTTCACTTTGTGAAAATAGTAACATATTTGAATGTATATTAATTAAAGTAATTTTGAAGTTAATATGAATGTTTTATTAGGAAGCACTCCCTTTTCCACGTAAAACGCATCAAACGAACAGAAGATGATCGCTGGTTTTTACGGATTCGCGATTTTGAAACAGTATTGTTCCAACAGTTACAACGTCACAAGAATGATAATCCCCTAATCTTTTGAAAGATGTATTGTATCCAAGATATAACTCGAGTAAACTGAAATAAGACAGATAGAATTTTCTGAAAACAAGGAGAGACAGCATGAACTACACCTACACCTATGACCAACAAGACGTGATGAGATTTAACCTCGATTTGTACGCGACCAATCGAAAAACAAGCCAGTTCTGGGAGAATCAGATCGCTTCAGCTATAAATTATGTTGCTTTGCTATTTGTGTATGCGTATGTATTCGATGCAAATATCAAAGAAAACCTTATTTGGATTGGCCTTTTCACTTTGGTATATTTTGGTTACCTACCCTTCCATCATAAGTATGTACTAAAACAAAGTGTAAAAAGCTTCGTTAATAACCCACTTAATAAGCAATCGTTCGGGGAAACTACCGTTACGCTCGATGAAAACGGGATCCATGAGATCACACCTGTGGAAGAAACCAAGATCAAATGGGAGAACGTCAATGAAGTACGTGAAGGAGCCGAACATTTCTATTTCTATTATTTAAGTAACCGTTGCATCAGCTTGCCGAAACGAGCAGTAAACGACCAAAACGAGATTTTCGCTTTGATCACGGAAAAAAGCGTGCCGCATCGCAAACTTTGAACCTAATCCATAAACGATTGGAAATTTATCTTTCCTAAGCCTATTTAAAATTTTGTTTATTCCATTAGAAAACATACTGCCGAAATAGACAGTATGTTTTTTTACGTTATGAAAAAAGAGCATCCCCGAAAGATACTCTTTTTAGTAAAAACTTATTGTTGCAAATTCATACTATACAACTTACTCATCTCAATAATTTGTTCCTGAACTTTATCAATCACCGATGGTGGACTTATAACCTGAGCATCTTTACCCCATGTTAAAATCCAAGTAATCAATCCATCACTAATCGCAGCTTTTGTAGTTAATAAGAAATGCTCCTCATCCACTTGTTGAATATCAGCCTTTAAACCAAATCGATCTAGTACTACATTCAATAAGCCTTTTTTAAACTTGATTTTTACATAGTCAGGTTCTCCAGCAAACATATTAAATACTGTACTTAAATATTCATCAACGTTAAAGCGTTCGTCTTGGAATTTCTCTTCTGTTCTCTTAACTTTTCTCATTCGGTCTACGCGGAAATGTCTAAGTTGATCATCAGGTAAACTTCTTGTAATTAAGTAATAGTAGTCGTTTGACCAAATTACTGCGAGGGGCTTTACTGAGTACTCTTTTCCATCATGGCTTAATTCAAATTTTTTCTTAAAATTGTACCGGCCATATTGAAATGTAAGTAATTTTTTCTCAGCGATTGCTTGGTGAATTTGATCAATTGAGAAGTGTATTCGATTGCTTTCACTCTTAATGGCTGTGTCTGGGATAATACCATTGTGAAGCTTTTTGGCTTCGTTTTCACTTGTAAGGTTTTTTAATTTATCGATGATCTTTTTGGTTTCTTGTTTGTTTAAAAATCTTGAAGCTGTAACAGCATCTACTAATAAACGGAGTTCATGTAATTCAAATAGTCTTTCTTGGTGACTATATGTAGTTGCCTTACCATCTGAAGCGTTTTCAATTACATCAAAACCTACATGTTCTAATACCGATATATCTTTTAAAAATGTATTTTTACTATACGAAAAGTCCTCTTCTCCTGCTGCTAATCTCTTTTTGATTTCATCAAAGGTAAACTCACGATCAATATCTGTTTTACTTTCTAGTAGTTTCATTAGTTTATAGAAACGTTCACGGTTTTCCATGGATTCCTCCGTTTATTTAGTAAAATTCATAAGATGTATTTTATATGTAACTTAATCTGATTTTAATTTTAACATATTTAATTGGTAAAAATGATAGTTAAAAAATACTAGTCTATTTTTACTAGAAAAGTACCCTATTGAGTTACTTTTTAGTTGCATACTCAATAGGGTACTTTTTAGGTTGGAAATGCCTTTTTTATTATTTTAAAATTATTCAATCAACGTACGTCCTTATATATTGTAACAAATTCCCTATCGGCTATTATTAAGTCTCTCGGAGTTTTTAAATCAGTTAGTGTAATTTGGCGTTTTTCTCTAATTGGGTAGTCTTCTTCAGAATTCCAAGAAGCGAAAAACTCGATTACACCACTCTCATTTACAGCTTCTCTAATGTATTCGTATAAAATTTTTAAACATTTTTCACCTTCTGGAGTGATTCGTTTCTCTCCTTTAAGTGGTACTTGTGTAGAGACCATACTTACTTGATACTTGTATTTAAAATGTTTAGAGAAACTAAAAAATTTCTTTTCTTCTGGGTCATAATTTCTCTCCATATAGACATGTGTAAAATCTAGTTCATTTTCATAAACATTAGGAGAAATGGCATTTTCACCAAAGGAACCCTCTTTCAATATTATTGGTGAAGAAATGAAATGATACTGTGTCATAAATATCCCCTCTTTTCTAATTAACCGGCCCGCCATAGAAAGCGTGCGATTTTGGAGTACGCATTGCCGGATGATAGTGATAATAATAACCTTTTTTAGGTTTCCCGTTTAATTTATCAACCTCATGTAATGGCTGCCCTGTTGGATTAGCTGAAGCAGCAACACCCTTAGCCTGGTTTTTAGATATAGACCACGTATCTTTATTAGACTTTAACCTCGATACAGCCTCTGATTTTGATAACCCCTTACCAATATATACGCCTCCCGATTTCACGGTAGCTGAAAAGTGACTGTATTTTTTATCTTTTTTAGCTTGAGTTGCTATTACATAAGCTGCCCCACCGACAATAATCATGGCTCCAGTATGGAATAATGCAGTTAGTATAGCTGGTGTCATAACAATCCCTATAGGTATTAAGAATATTAACGATGCCGTACCTAATTCTGTATCATATGAAAACTTTTGTTTGGTATCTACATCTGTAAATATCCCTTTAAAAGAATTTTCATTTAATTGCATATGCGCAAGATCAATTTTATATTTTTTAGATTCTTTTTTTCCTAATTCAGTAACTTCTTCAGAGTTAACAGTAATATAACTTTTCCCAGGTACAATTTCAACCTCAACTTTGTTTACATCCCCTGTAGCATCTTTCAAAGATGTGCTTAGAGAAAGGTTTGAAGAGGTAATATCTAAATCTTCTACAATTATATTTTCATCTTTTAATGTTTGTTGTAAATTTTCTTGAATAGTATTTATAGTTGCTTCTTCAACTTCAGCTGCCTTTACAGACAAATTCGGAAATATTCCTATAATTACTGTAAATACTAGCGAAACAATAAATAGATTTATCATTTTTCTTATCATTATATTTCTCCTTTAATAAATTAATTTATTATGGGTATTCCATTGCCTACTATTTTTTTAGAACCACTAATTACCTTAGAATTTATTTTTAAACAATTATAAATTTTCATTTGTCTTACATTATTTTTAGTGAAATTTTCATAAGATAAATATTCAGCAACTACTCCAGTAATAAATGCTGTAGAAAACGATGCACCAGTATAATATGAATATAATTTTTGGTTATTAGTAGAAAGTATATTTTCTCCTGGGGCAACAAAATCAATTTTACCTATAACTGACTGCTTTAATGGTTTTAATCTCTGATTAATCATCCCTACTGAAATAACTTCTTTATATTTAGCTGGATATGATGCATTTTCACCGTAATTATTACCACTGGCAGCAACAAGAATAATCCCTCGTTCTATAGACCTTTTTACTAATTCTTTTAATTCTGGAAACTCTTTACTAAAACCTAAACTTATATTAATAATGTCAACATCATTTAAAATCGCCCATTCAAATCCTTTTATAAAGTCTTGTTTATAAATCTTTCCGTTATCTCTCATAACTTTAGCTGAATAAATCTCAATATTTTTTCTCACCCCAACAATACCTATATCATTATCATTTGCTGTTAATATCCCAGCTATAGCTGTTCCGTGACCTAGTTTATCTGTATTAGGTAGATTAGTAGCATTAAATTCTTTAATAATTTTTCCCTTAAGATCTGGATGTTCTTTATCAACTCCACTATCTAAAATTGCAACTTTAATAACTTTTTCATTTTTACTAGTTTGACCAATTAATCTGACTCCCCAAGGAGTGACTTGTTTATTCTTTAACTCTTCATTAGTAATAGATAGATCATCCTGATATTGTCTGTAAAATACTATATTTTTTGATATGTACAGGATGATACCTATAAAAACAATACTCCCCAATATCACTAATACCTTTTTCTTAAACAATTTTAAATCACCAGAATTCACTTTAATTTTTACTAGATTATTTTTTTGTTTTTCTTTACAACTATCAATGCGTCTCCTAAAACTAGCAATTACAAATAGACTTAGCTTTTGCTATTTTTTTAGCTTTCCTCAAACTTTTTAGTAAAAATTTGAGTTGATAGAATCTGTTCATTCTCTAGTATTAAACAGCTTCTAGTTACTTTTATAACTTCATAAACAAATATCAAATATCTTTCATTGTGCATTCTCCTTCCTTTAATGAGTAAAAATTTACTAATATGTGAAAATCTTAACATACTAATTTGTAGAAAATTATGGAATTTATGATAAAATAATGAATTTTTTTAGTGAATTTTTACTATTATAATTAATCTTTAAAATCTTATTGTCTCACTACTTTGACGAATTTCTTCCCTTTATATTGCTAGGTAATCCCGTTTATCTACATCGAACAATACTGTTTGTTTCTTTCATGTGTCTAGTACAAAAGTCCTCGTCCAAAAAGACTAAAAACGAAATAAACGTGATATGTAAATGTGAACAAGCATACACATAAAATATTGATTCCCAAAATTCTCCATTTTACATAGTCAATAAAATTGTACAGGAGGTCAAGAATGATTGAATTTAAACATGTAAATAAGTTTTATGGCGATTTCCAAGTCTTGAAAGATATTAATCTCACAATTAATAAGGGTGAAGTTGTTGTTGTGATTGGGCCGTCGGGTTCTGGTAAAAGTACTTTGTTGCGATGTATTAATCATCTGGAAACTATTAATGACGGGACACTTACTGTCAGTGGGATTTCTGTTGGGGATAAAAAAACAGACCTCAATAAGTTAAGGCGCAATATTGGGATGGTTTTTCAGCATTTTTATTTGTATCCGCACAAAACTGTGCTTGAAAATATCACTCTCGCTCCTATGAAAGCACTGGGCCAATCTAGAGAAGAGGCTGATGAAACAGCCAAACATTTTCTTGAAAAGGTAGGAATTTTAGAGAAAGCCAAGTCTTACCCTTCTCAGCTTTCTGGTGGTCAGCAACAACGTGTGGCAATAGCTCGCGGGCTTGCGATGAAACCGGATATTATGCTTTTTGATGAACCTACTTCTGCACTTGATCCTGAAATGATTGGTGAGGTGCTCGATGTTATGAAGACTCTTGCTAAGGAAGGCATGACGATGGTTGTTGTGACTCATGAAATGGGATTTGCCAGAGAAGTTGCCGACCGAATCGTCTTTATGGACGAGGGTCGCATATTAGAAGAAGCAACTCCGGCTGAGTTTTATGAGAATCCGCGTGAAGAACGGGCTCGCTTATTTCTCAGTCGTATATTAAATCATTAATAGGAGGTAATGGAATGTTTTTAAAAAAATTCATGAAAATGGCTTTGGTTTCAACTACGGCCGCCTTAGTTCTTGCAGGTTGTGGTGGTAATGATGATTCGAAAAGCAAAGATGCTCTTGCACGTATTAAGGATGATAAGAAAATCGTATTTGGTGTAAAATATGACACTCGTTTATTTGGATTGAAAAACCCATCAACAGGTAAAGTAGAAGGATTTGATATTGACCTTTCTAAAGCACTTGCTAAAGAAATGTTTGGCGATGATGTTAAACCTGAGTACATAGAGGTTACGTCAAAAACTAGGGTTGGTCTCTTAAATAATGGGAAAGTTGATGCGGTAGTCGCTACAATGACCATTAATGAAGAACGTAAAAAAGAAGTAGATTTTACTGATGTTTACTTTAATGCCGGACAATCTTTACTTGTTAAAAAAGGCAGTAAAGTTCATGGACTTGCTGACTTGAAAAAAGGGACAAAAGTACTTGCTGTTAAAGGGTCTACTTCTGCAGTAAATATTCGTCAGAAAGCTCCTGACACGACTGTACTTGAATTCGAAAACTATGCTGAAGCATTTACAGCCTTAAAAGCTGGTAAAGGTGATGCCCTAACTACTGATGATTCAATCCTTTACGGGATGAAAGAAGAAGATCCTTCATTTGAATTAGTAGGTGGAACTTTTACGCAAGAGCCTTATGGAATTGCTGTTAAAAAAGGCAATAAAGATCTTGTCGATGCGTTAAATAAAGCATTAAAAAGCCTAAAAGATTCAGGTAAATACGATGAAATTAAAAATAAATGGATTAAAAAATAATTATTGATGTTGGGAGCTGCAGGGTCCGTAATTCTACGGGCCTGCTTTTCCTAATAATTAGGAGGAAATCCTTTGATTGATTTCTCGATACTAACAGATCATATGGAGTATTTTTTAGAAGGATTAAGAGTCACCATTTTAACTAGTTTAATTGCATTATTATGTAGCTTTATTTTAGGAACAATCATTGCAGTTATGCGCATTGCTCCAATTAAACCCCTTAACTGGTTAGGTTCGATTTATGTGGAATTTATCCGTAATATCCCAGTACTAGTGGTCGTATTTTTTACTTACTTAGCTGGAAGTTTTAGTGGAATGGTTGCAGGAACAATTGGATTGACCATCTATACAGCAGCCTTCATTTCCGAAGCAATCCGTGCCGGTATCCTCTCTGTTCCAAAAGGACAAATGGAAGCTGCTCGCTCAACTGGATTGACTTACGGACAGGCAATGAGATTGATTATTCTCCCCCAAGCGATAAAAATCGTCATCCCTCCTCTTGGCAACCAATTTCTAAATTTAGTAAAAAATTCATCATTATTAGCAGTCGTAGCTGGTGGAGATTTAATGTATCAAGGCGATCTAATATCTGCAATGACATATGTAACTTTTGATACTTATATTTTTGTAGCTTTATTTTACTTAGTCTTAACGATTCCTTTAAGTATTGGTGTAGGCTATTTAGAAAGACGCTTGGCTAGAAGTAATTAAGGAGGTGGATGAATGGATTTTCTGCAGCCGTTCGCTGATGTATACACACTTGATCATATAAAATTTTTACTAGAAGGATTTTGGGTCACTCTTAAGGTCGCTGCTATTTCAATTGTACTAAGTTTCATTATTGGTGGACTTATAGGTACGCTTAGATATACGAAGATTCCTGTTGTTACTCAATTTCTAACCGCGATTGTTGAAATAATTCGGAACCTGCCTTTGCTACTGATTATATTCTTTACGTATTTTGCCTTACCGGAAATCGGGATTGAAATGAAAATAACAACAGCAGCCATTGCAGCATTGACGGTTTTTGAATCAGCTATGATTTCGGAGATTATTCGAAGTGGCTTAAACTCGATTGAAAAAGGACAGATCGAAGCAGCACGTGCGTCTGGTTTGAATTACACCCAGACATTACGCTACATTGTCTTGCCTCAAGCATTGAGACGAATGGTTCCGCCGCTTGTTAGTCAGTTTATTTCTTTACTTAAAGATACATGTTTAGCTGTTGTTATTGCGTTGCCGGATTTATTGCATAATGGACAGATTATTTATGCGCAGAAGGAATCTTATGTGATCCCTGTTATGGTGATGGTTTCGTTGATGTATTTTGTTGTTAATTATGTTTTATCGTTGGTTGCGCGTAGGTTGGAGATCAAGCAATCTTAGGAAATCCGGTTCTTAAATTGGGCCGGATTTATTTATTTTAAAATGAATATCATTTAGTTATTTAATCAAAATTACATTTTTCCAATTAATACGATTAAAAATGCTCCTAAGCCTACAGATACAAGTAACATTACACTAGAAAATTTATCATGTTTATTTGTTTTTTAACTAAACCAATAACTAAAGTAAATAATGAAAAAAGAAACGAATGAATAATATAAATCGAAATGCTCATAATTTTTCTCCTTGATTTAATACTTAGTTAGAATAATTTGAAATACTTTCTCTTCATATATTATGAAAGTCAATTTTACATTTCTCTCTTTATCAAGATACGATATCGTTTCACCTATTTCTTCAATCGAGTGAATGTAGTTATTACCGTATTTACTTTTAATAGTAGATACATCGGTTCCTACTCCAATCCCTTTATTAGTTTTTAGTTTAGGATCTTCTGTAACAATACTATTAATTTTATTGTTTTTAGTTCCTATATATAGTTTCTTAAATTGATAGTTTATATCATTTTCTACAGGAAGTATTACTACAATATCTGTGTGTTTAACTGTTTTACCATATTTACTTTTTAGATCTTCCAATAGTTCAGGTGTAACTTGTTTATCAATCATAATTTCATTCATTCCTTCATTTTTTAGTGAAGTACTTTCTAGTAGTCTATTTTTTACTAAAATAGAAGTACGCTCAACAATGAAAAAACCCACTAATAGCAATACAATAATTCCAAATAGTACAGTAATATACTTCCAGGGGATCAGTTTAAATAATAGATTCCCTAGAATTAGTAATAAAATTAAAACTAAGACTTTTATTATCATTTTTTTATTCTCCCAAACTTTTACGAAATGTAGGTATTCCATGAGCCTTAACTTAACTACAAGAAAATAGCGAAGGCTTCCTAGATATTATAGAGAAGGCTTCGCATATTTTTTTCACGAACTTTTTAGTGTCCTTTTTAAGCTCTCTCTCCCACATCTTTCAGTTCTTATTTATTCATCTTGTGATAGATGATTTAATGAATCCATTTTTAAGTTTGCTAAACTAATTGGATTTTCACTATTAGCATCTATCAACCATTGATAAACCGGAATCCTATTCATATCATTTTCCCAACTCTGCTCATAAAGTTTTAAAACTTCATTTGCAACAAAAAAATCTACTTTAAGATTTACACTTGGTTTAAACTCAATAAACGTTTCTGCAAGTTCTATTAATGCATCTATTTTTTCCTCACTTATACTTTCAAAAGTATAAATTCTCGCAAAAATAAGATTTCGATCATCATCCCAATCTTTTAAAAATACTGGATGTAAATCTTTAAAATCATTAGGTGTACCTGGACGATTAACATCTTCTAACACCATATAGCCAATTAAACTAGTAACTAATTTTATTTCTTCTCTTATCGCAAAAATCATATGATTTTTACAATTTAATTCTAGTTTAAGTAAATAACAGCTTTTCTCCAAAAGTCTCACTCCTTTTTAGTAATTAATTAAATAATAAGTAAAATTTACTAACTTGTGAAAATGTTAACATATTAAATTCTATTAAACTCACTACAAATGTGATCATAAATTGAAGAATTAAGAAATAAAAAATGCAGTCTTCAAAAATTTGAAGACTGCATAGATACTTTAACATTGTATTGATCACTGTAGACAAACTCGATAAAATAAGGTTTGCCAACATTCTGAGATAGTTAGTTCCTTGAGAACCAACATTTTTTACTTCTGAAACTTATCTTTCACACGCTATTAAATCTTTATCTCGATCCATTTTTTTATTAGCCTCATATAGAGCTTTTGATGCATAAGGTTTATATTTAGTTTTACCGCCTTTATTTTTTACGGACGAACTTTTAGCAACTCCACCTTTATACACTTTGTTTAATTCGGTACAGTTTTTAAATGTTTTCACAGCTGCACTAGCATCATCAGTGGAAATCATTGAATAACTTTGAATAAGTCCAATTGTAAGAATACCAATAACAAGTTTTTTCATTTGTATTAACTCCAATCTATTTTTTTGTAATAAATGCTACCTAATTTAAAGCATTTTTTAGTAAATAAATACAATCAATTAATAGTTTTCAAATCTATAACTTAATCTATTTATAAGTTTAACATAGAAAATCTTGTAATTTTAGTAAAAATGAACCAGATTTACTCAGGGAGTATTTACTGAATTTAATAACTCTAATCAATAACCGAGTAGGTCTTTAGGTTACTAGCAATTAATTAAAATGGTAAAACTTTCATATTTTTGTAATATTTTAGTAAAAAAATACAGATTACTCTCTGCTAATATTATTTTATAGAGATACTTATTGAGAAATTTTTTTATAGATTTATTAAAGGTTTCTCAAGTGGTCATTTTCTCTATTTAAAATCTCAGTGGAAAGGTTAAGGTGGATTCTGTATGAAGAAAAAATTTATTTCCGTAAAGAAAGAATTGTATCTTTTTGTAATCATATTATTGGCATTGGCGATAACATCAATTCCCATTAAATCTAATGCTGAAAATATAGATTCGACAAATACTTTAATTAAAGTATTTTTTAGACAAACTTATAAGGTTGATTGGAACGAGGTTTCTGAAATTGAAAAAAATAATACAATTAACCTAATTTCTAATGGAGATACTGGTTGGAGTTACAATCCAGATGAAGATATTTTTGAGCGTTTTGTTTCACCGGAAAATGTTGAAGTTTCAATAGAAAATAGTGAAGAATCGAAAACTGCAAATAACAAAGGAGAAGTAGTCTTAAATGGTGATGGTAAAAAATTAGTAAACATTTCAGTAGATGGAATAGATGATGATTTGAGCCAAATTGTTGATTTTTCTCAAAATGAAGTAAGCATTATTAAAGAAATGGATATCTCTCAAATGCTAAAAGATTCAGAAAAAGACTTATATACAGAAGAGCCTAGTTCAAATTTAAAAGCAAGAGCTTCTTCTACCAATCCTTATTGGGAAATAGGAGAAACAGGACACTACGGTGATCGTTTACATTGCAATCGTTTTAATGGGCCTTTAGGAAATGGAAAATACTATCCAAATCACTATCCAGTAGCAGCTATAAATTTTATTATGAGTGACTGTGATTACTCACTAGGACGAAGTAAAAGATGTTTAGCTGATTATACATCTAATAAATATTGTGCTGCCAGCCCAAGTACAAAACAGGGAAAATGTTCGACTTATATTGGGCATTATAATAAATTCCATAAACATTAAAAAGGAGAAATTATTATTAAAAAGTACTTAATGCTACTGCTTACTGTTTTACTTTTGATAAGTTTAGTATTTAATATTTGGTTAATAAATACAATAACTCCAAAAACAGTCTTATCTATAGACAATAAGGGAATCATTAATGAACAGGAATTATTAAAATCGTTAGAAAAAAAATATAAATTTCACGAATTAAATTATCAAGCAAATTCTTATATCATAGAAAAAGAAGCACATATAAATAACTTTTCATCTCCAAATAAAACTGAATTAAAAAAGATAAATAAAAAATTCCCCGAAATGAACATAAAAAAATCGAATAAACAACCATATTATGTGTATCATTTATTTAATCTACAAAATAATGATTCTATAATAAAAAAATATTTTAAAGATAAATACCAATTAGAAGATCCAAAAATGTATCAAGTACTAGTTTATCAAACAAGTAATCATAATTTGGCCACAAAATTACAAAAAGAATTAGAATCTGGAAAAAACGCAAAAATTGTTGAAAAAGATCTCAAAATTAATTTTGAAAAAACTAATACTGTTCATTTAGATTTTCTTCCATCAAGTACCTCAAACGATAATTCACATACTTTAGAAATTGATGATTCTAATATTGGCAAGGTGGTTCATCTTATGAATGATGATGGAATGACAATTATATATGTTTCTAAAATTGTGAATTACGCACAAAATCCAAAATTATTTAGAGACATGTATTTTGCTAATAACTACCAAACTATTAAATCTAATTTGATTAATAAACTAAGTTCTAAACATGAAATAATAATCCAATAAAAGAATCATTCATAAGTAATCTCACAGTGATTAACAATAGATAGATATACCTCATGTGAAAGACATATTGTGTTGAGGTGGAAAATGAAAAAATTACTTATATTAATATGTCTAAATAGCTTCTTGATTTTTTGGGGATGTAATAGTGAAAAAAATCTAAAAAGTACATCTTTAAAAACGATTACAATAAATAATATAAAAATATATGAGAATATCGACGATGTAGATCTAAGAGGATATGTAAAAAGTAATCGATTTTCAAGAGGAAGTGCAAAATATTACTTTGAAAATTTAGTAATGGATATTAATAAAAAAAATCAAGTAAATTATTTATTTGGCTTTTATGAGGAAAACAAGGTATTCATAAATGGTAAATCCAATTTAAAATATATTAGTGAAATTACTGATATACTTAAGCATAATTACAAAGAAGCTTGGCAAGATAGAGAACAAGAACTTAAGTATCATAGTTATTATGATAAAAATCAGAAGATAATCTTTAAAGTAGTATTTAGTATTGTAACAAAAGAAATAGTTTGGGTTGAAATTAAATCAACGGGTTAAGCTGAATGATGAAAAAAGGAGATTAACGAATGGTTATTCTCTTTTTAGTGCTCGATTTAACTTAGAACTGGGACTCCTCAGTTTTTGGGATTGGAGTTTGTTTTAGCTTGATCAAAAGTATATTTTACATTAACATTTCTCCTTTTGGGTTGTTGATGATCTGTAGCTATAAACGAAAAATGTGCACAGACTTGGCTGTACACATTTATTATTATATTATTTGATTTCTTATTTTAGAAAATGGGTATTATTGCAAATTAAGGAATACTTGACCTCCAATAAACTCTTCATATCTTAATTGCGCTTTTTCTCCAGTTTTTACTAAATTAGCAATGTAGCCTTCTTTTTCATTTCCTACATACATTTCATAGCTAAAATCAGGATCCGTTGTTCCATAAACATCTCCGCTATAAATATCTCCACTTTCACTTACTACTTTAAAGTTCATGATTCCATCAATATTAAATGCTAAATCTTCAGTAGCTGATTTTACAAATTTAACTTTTACCTTAGTTAATATCCATTCATAACCGTTTGGCGCAGGATCATTAAATTCATTCATACTTTTTAACTTAGCATATGCAGCAGCTCCACGTACTACTTCTTCTACTGTTAAGTCAAACTTTATTGGAAATGAATCTCCATTGTCATTATATAATTTGTCATCTACAGTAGCAGTTTTCTTAAATGGGACTGGATTCGTTCTTGAACCAAGTTTGGATTGTTTTGGTTTTTCTGTTTTTTTAGTTGTTTTTACTTCTTCTTTTTTTGGAGTGTCTTCTTTTACAGTCACATCTTTTGTACTTTGCCCACATGCTGTTAATAACGAAATTGTTAATAAAGTTGTTCCTAATAAACTTACTACCTTTAAATATTTTCTGTTCATTTTTTAACCTCACCTTTAATTTATTTGTTAGTCTAATGAAATTTTGAAATTATTTATCTTTAAGCGAATCTGGGTAAACGATTTTATCAAACTCTTTTTGAGTAGCTTGATCTTTTACTAAAATGGTAACTTTATAATCATTTGGATCTACCCCGTTATAAAGTTGATACATCATTCCAGACATCCCAAATGTAAACGCAGCAAGACCATCCATGCTATTTTCATAGGCTGATTTGTCTACAATCAAAGTAAACTCAGTAAAATCGTTGTTGTAGGTAATATCCTTTAATGAGGTAAAATCTTTACTTTGTTTTGTTTCATTGACAGTTTTAATGATTTGCTCTCTTATACTCTTCATCATTTTCTTGTGTTGAGATTTTGACATTTTGTAGGTTAGAGATCCGTCTGTGTTTTTTATTACTTTGATTCCTTCTTTTTCTGCATCGGCAATGACTTTATTTATGTCATCTCCCTCGAACATTGAAGCTGGTAATGTAAGTTTTACGTTGAATAAACCTTTGTCTACGGCTACTGATTCTCCTTTTGTCTTTGAATCTTTGGTTGTTTGCTTAGCTTGGTTATTTGATGAACAACCGGCTTGTAGGGTAATTAGAAGTGCTAATAATAGGTAAGTGATTTTTTTCATATAAAATCCTCCTTCAGTCTTTTTAGATTAGGGTTTGATTGAATCTGGATTAATCTTAACTGATGGGATGGTCAGAAAATTGAGTGGGTAAATGAAAGTATTGGTTCTATTTGGGGGATTGGGGTTTTTAGTAATAAACATAAAAAACCTGTTCAAATAATTGAACAGGTTAAAGGTTAATGTTATATATTGGCTCTTTTTTATAGAGTTTTTTACTTTATCTTATGACATCCATTAATTTTAATCGTAGTCTTTCATCTTCTCTACTCTCATTTGTTTTTAGTCTAATTATAGGAATATCATATTTATTCAATATTTCATCTTTCATTTTGTCACGCTTTAATTGTGTTGGATTATTTGCATGGAAAGCATAACCATCTACTTCAACAACTAATATTGGCATCTTATCAACTTTATTAAAAATTAGGAAATCAGTATGTGTCAAAATATTCATCGCATATTTTGCTTCTTCATCTGTCAATTTAAATGGGTCTCTAATTAACATCCTTAAAGGCTGGTGCATTACATAACTAAGGTTTTGATATTCAGGCAAACTCAAAATGTCACTTATGACCACATTCATTATATTTTCTGATTTATATTTAGAAACATTCTTAGTCTTTTTCAACGTATCTAGTAATTTATCTGAATAGCTACTATATAGAAGATCGAATACAGAATATATTTTACTCTCAATAACTTCAAAATTATTATATTGAATATATCTTACTAAATCTCCAATATTAGTGCCTTTCCATTCTTCCCCACCGTCTGATGCTACAACAATTAATTTATCGACAGCACGAGAAACTGCTACGTTTATTAAATTTGGGTCGTCTACAAAGTCTTCAGCTTTTACTTTATTAGCTACTGTAGAAAGGATTATTACATCTTTTTCTCTCCCTTGAAATTTATGAACCGTATCCACTTGTATATTGCGACGGCCTGCAACCTTTGAAAGCTCTTCGACCTGCAAACGATATGGTGAAATAATACCTACCGATTGTTTTCCTTCATCAATTTTTTGTTCCGGTATAATTTCATCAAAGATAACCTCAATTTGTCTTTGATTAATCCTCTCTCTCGCATGATTACCTTTTGAAGTTTTGTATAATACCAATGGTTTATTTAAATCCTCTTCATCAGTCATTACAATCAATTCATTATTATAAAATTTTTGATTACAGAACCCAATAATCTTTGGATGGCAGCGATAGTGTTCCTTTAATAGTGTTTTAGGGATATCTTCAAATAATGTAAGGAACGATGACAATAAGCTATTTGTAGTATAATTATAAGCTTCCTCTAATCCATAAGAATTAATTATATTGTTCGTGATCGTAGCTACTTCTTTAGGCACTACATTTGGAAGCTGTTTCGTGTCACCTACTATTACGGCATTTTTAGCTGCTGCAAGTGCAAGCGCCCCAGTAACTATATCAACCTGGGAAGCTTCATCTACAATTATGTAATCAAAAAGATAATTTTTCCCGGTACTATTAAGTAACGAATGAGTTGTACTAAGGATTACTGGATATTCATTAGAAAATTTATCGAAGTTCTTCCAAAGATCCCCTTTTTGAAAAACACTTCTATTACCGCCACTATATTTCATAGCCAACTTAGCTTTAAATAAGTTCATTGACCGTCTACTATATTCTTTCATCTCATGTTCAAAGTTATAGTGTTCAAGTGTTTTAGTTAATGCATTTAATTGAATATTAATCTCATTGATCTTTTTCTCATAAAAATTCTTTTGTAAATATGAGATAGCTTGTTCAGGTGGATAACTATAAATTTTAAAATCATATACTCCATAAATTAATAAGTTAAATAACTTTTCTGTTAAGGTTATTTTTCCTTTGAAAGACTTTTGCTTATATTCAATTAACAATTTTAATATTTTATCTGAATTTAATTTAGATATGGATTTGAAATGATAATTTTCAAAAACAGTTTCTTTATAATACTGAATGAAATACTCATTTTCAGTTCGTATATTTGATAATTCTTGTTTTAAAAGTGCCTGTTTATTTCGATAACTTAGCATCTCATTTAATTTTTTCTGAGATGATATTAGTTCTGTTTTTAATAAGTCAAATTCTTCAATTGGCATTTTCCAGCCGTTCATATTCGGTAATTTACCATTTTGTTCTGCTAAGAATTTCGCTTTATTTTCGTTATTTCCTAAATATGCTGCAATGAAATCAATTTCGTATCTTTGTAACTTTTCTAACACATTTGCAGTTGCAGAATTATTATTCGATACCACTGCGACTGTTTTATCATTCAAAATTGCGTTTGCAATAATATTCAGGATAGTTTGTGTTTTGCCGGTTCCAGGTGGTCCTTCAATTACACTTATTTGATTATTTAATGCTTTCTCAGCTGCATATTTTTGACTTTGATTAAACCCAAAAGGGAAAATAGCATTTATTTCAATATCATTTTTAATTAAGGACTTCTTCTCTAAATATGTTGATAGAACGCTTCGGGGACTAATCACTTCAAGTTTGCTGTATTGATTACTTAAAAAACTTTTATCCCTCTCATCTCTTACACTAATTTGTCCAGCAAGTTTTTTTATATATTCAAAGATGTTTTTTGAACTATTGTTCTTTAAACTAGTTTCTTCCATATAAATCTCTGATTTTTTGTATAACTTTTTATAACCTGATTGAAACTTAAGTTTTATATAATCTCCAAAATCAAGAATCGATATAGCACCGCTGACTGGACTATTATTTTCATAAACAAGCCATTTCTTGGGGTCTAATATTTTAGGATCTTTATACCAACAAACATTTGAAGATTTATATCTATAAGGCTCACTATTGTTTCGAAATCTAACTTCGAATTTGTCTTTTACAAATTCACAAAACTCAACTTCTTCTGTTTTATCCTTGCATTTTATTATGATAAGATCTTTGTCATCGTTCAATTCACTGAATCTCCTCTAACTTAATCAACATAACAAAACTCCCTTGATTGGGAGTCTTTTTATTTTATAATACCCTAATTTTACTCAGGTACATATATCTTTTGTAATGGCAATAATGAACGTGTTTCATTTGGCATTTTTTCAAACCAATAAACTATTAAATTTACTAATTCTTCTAAATCGAGTAATTTAACGTTGTTTTTTCTCGCTACCTCTTTTGCTTGTGATGTAAATCCACCAGTGGACAAGAATAAAGCACTTGCATCAATAGGGTGAGCTCCAAGCAATTGCTGAATTTCTGGTGAGCCAGACGTAGACTTGCGATGTTTTACTTGTACTTTAATAATTGGCTTATCAAATCCAAAAGCATCCTTATGGGCTAATATATCTACACCACCATCAGGACCTTTAGGGCTAACTCGAACATTGTATCCCATGGCTTGTAGTAACCCCGCTAACAAATCTTGCATTTCCCACGGATCTAGTTTATCTACCTTGTCTTGTACCATTGTTAATGCCTTTTGTACAAAATCTTCTTTAATAATCTCTTCTTCTTCTTTGTTGCCATCAGGATCAGATGTTGGGTGAGTTCCCATTATTAAAGCTTCTAACTCATTTCCCCAATCGTCAACTCGAAATACCGTAAGGACAGATCCCAGAGTATTTCTAGCACCTTGTGATAAAATATCCCTCGGTATTCTTTTATCCTCCCATATAACTTCAATAATATTTGGATAATATTTATCTACTACGGTTACATCAAATCTGTGTGCTTTTTTAACGGTACCAATCAAATATTCTCTTTTATCTCTTGCATATGTAATTACACGGTCGCCTTCTTCAATTTCCTTACTAAAACGCCAAACCTGACTTGCCCAGTTTATACGAGCAGCAGGTTTATCTTCATCGTATATTTTATGTGCTTTTTGTATTAATACATTTCTTGATGTAAATAATTTTGGATTGCCCAAATCTGCCCAACCAATTGATACTACATTTTTCTGCTTCCAAATTGGTATTAACTCGTTATTATCCCCTGCACGTACCATCCACCATTTAGTCAAAATATCTCCCCCTAATTAAAACAAGAAATACGAAAATAATATCATTAGCCTTCTACAACATGTTTCAATAGAATTCTATCTTTAAACCCACCACGATCTTCCTTCTTTTGAAGTCGAACATTTTCAATTTCCTCAATAGAAATACCTTTAGTTTCAGCTAAGGCATAAAGAACTTCCAAAATATCGGCAATTTCTCCAACAGTTTCTTCAGGTGTTGCATTATAGAACTCTTCAAGTTCTTCATTTAACTTTTCGTTTAGTTTCTCTATGTATTCTTCTTCATCTAGGACTTCCGTCTCATATGTACTCCCTGATTTGGTAATAACTGCTGGAATTTTATCTCTCACTAATTTGTTATAATATTTTATAGTCATTAAGTACTCTCCTTTTCCAACTAATTAGTATTAATATTTTATAATTTAATTGTAGAATATACTAATTCATCACGTAAAGGAGTTTATTTTTCGAATTTTAAATAAAAGGTTAATAGAAATAATTTTTATTATATTTAAAGTTTACAAACAATAAGAAACTAACAATTTCTTGAGAGGAAGATTGAGTTTGGTCCAATTTTTAAAAGATGATACTTCTGAAGAAAGTCAATTTAGAGCAGTTTTTTTATTTGGGAGAAATGTTGCAACATATAAATTTGCATTAGCTAAATCACTATTACAACTTAGCAAAAAGAATAATGGATTTATATCTTTAGAGGATCTTTCACCAATTTATGTTCAACATATGTTAGAACATGTTCGAAGTGGTAAAAGACAAATAACAAGTTCTAGCTCAAAGTTTATACATGCATGCCAGCTTTATGATTCAGATCAAATTACATGGGAACAGTTACTTACAATTACAGAAAAATTGGGTTTTAATAACGTATTAGATGCATTTCATAACATTCCAACTGGAAATCTTGAAACTTCATTCTTTGAGAAAGTAGTGCAAGGAAATAAACTAGGTATAGTTCTTACAGATGATCTATTTAAATTAGGTGAAAGTATAGAACACGATAATATGTATGAAGAAATAGAGGGAAGATGGAATTTAGTTGAAACAGCATGGAATGAAAGGAATACTTTTTTAGAAGTAAAATTTGATATTGATTTAGAAGAGTTATTTAATATTCGTCCTGTAACTGCTCAAGGTTACATGAATTCTCACAATAGAATATCACTAACTCCTGTACGAAAGCCTTTAAATGGATATCAAAAAGGTAAATGTTTTTACTGTTTTAATTCGATCTCTATTGATAGTAAGAAGCAAAATACTTGTGATATAGATCATTTTATTCCTTTGAGTATTCAATATAATTCTAATTCTGACCTTGATTTGAATGGAGTTTGGAACTTAGTTTTATCTTGTCAAGATTGTAATAGGGGTGAAGTGAATGGTAAATTTGCACGACTTCCTCATAAAGACTTATTGTTAAGATTGCATAAAAGAAATGAATACCTAATCGATAGTAATCATCCTTTAAAGGAAACATTGATAATGAGAACAGGTTCTACATCATCTTCTAGGTGGAAATTTTTAGATACTATTTTTGGTTACGCAACTTCATTTAAAAATCCCGAATGGTCGCCACGAGAGATATATGGTATATCATTTTAAGAAAGTAAAAGCAAAAAAGCAAAAAAGTAAATATAAACTAAATTAGATAATGAGAAAAAAGAGAATCTAAAAAGATTCTCTTTTAAAATGGTACCTCATTTGAATCAGCATAAATAAAGCTTAATAAATCAATTTCATATTCACTATATGCTGAATCTAGGTTATTTCCATTCCAACGACGACCAAAAACCTCTTCAACAAAAATCTCCATGCCACCCTCAGCATACTCTTCAAGTCGTTTTCTAGCATTTTTCGGGAAATTTTCTGAATCAAATGATTCAATATTTCTACCTAATTCATCATCACTTAGAATAATTGAATAAACTGTAGCTTTTTGGCGTGAATTTAAGTAGTTCGTTCTAAATTCTCGTCCGCGTTCATTTATTTTTATTTTTTTATTTTTTTTAAAACCAAGAGTCGCGCACAGGATAAATAGATCTTGATACTTTATTTCATATTTATTATTGAAATGAAAATAAATTTCCTCGTATTTCTTACTAGTGTATAAGAGTGCTTGATCTGATAAAAAGTCCATTATTTACCCCCTAGTTGCCATTGCTTCGTTTAATTCGATTTGAACAATTTCTGAGTGACCAGGCTTAATTTGTTCAAGTTTATACCACATACCAAGCTTCCCAGTACTCTTGAAACGTATTTCTTCAGTTCTTGAAAGTTCTGTATCAGTTAATAATAAAACCCATTGAGATGTAAGGTTAGGGATATTATCGATTAGATGATCCCTGTTGTTACCACTTATACGACCAAATGGTGTGTCCATAAATAATGGAAAGTTAATATCCTCTGATCCACCAGATGCAATTTTCGCAAGAGAAGTGATAAATGAAAGTGCAACTACTTGGCGTTGCCCTTGGGAAATATCCTGTGTAATGTTGATGTTATCCCAACCAATAATATCGATTTCGTATTTTTCATTAATGTTTATTTTTTTAACAAGATTTTTATCTTTTCTATCGATTAATGTTCTAAATATTTCACTTGCTTCAGCTGTCAATTTTGAACGCATTTCATCGCTATATTCCTTAAAAACCTTTTCAAAATGTTCTTTTAAACTATCAATCTTATCAATGATTTTAGAATCAATCCGATTACTTTCATCTTCTCGAAGTAAGCGTGTAAATTCTTTTTCTAGAGCAACTTTAGATTTTTCCTTTTCAGTGATTTGATATTTGACTTTATCAATTTCCCTTTCAAGATCACTTAAGAATGAAATCTTATTATTTAAGGTTGATTCAAGATTTTTAAGGTTTTCTTGCTCTTGTGCTTTTACTCCAATTTCGCCACTATATCTATCAATTTCACGGTTTATTTCTTCTATTTCGTCTTTACAATTTCTAAATTCCTTTAATTTCTTCTCAATGGAAGAAACAATCTCAGATTCTTCTATGGAGTAATCATGGATACTTGAATTAATCAATGATATCAATGGCGTTAGTTCTGAGCGCTTGAAATTATTTTTAAGCAACTCAATATTTTTTAAATAATCTTTGTTTTTGTGAAGGTCATTGCCACAACAAGCACAAATTAGATCATTTAGTGACTTTTCGATAACCTCTATCGGCACTAAATCTTTTTGCTCTACTAAGATTTGATCTAAATAGTTCTTAACTGAAAAATAAGTATCCTTCATCATTAAATGATATCCATTACTTATTAATTCAGATTTCAATTCACTTTTCTTGTCGTTTGCAAGTCTAGTGTGTAAATTCTTTCTGTCATTCTCTACTTCTAACTTTTCTTGAATCTTTTTAACATCCTCATTCTCAGCAAGCTTATTTTTAATTTGTTCAATTTCCTGTGAACAACTAACTTTATTTTCTTCCTTTAAACTAACGATTTCTTCTAGTTTAGTTATATCTGAAGTGATTGTATCAATTTCATTTTGCTTTTTGTTTAAGTTCAGATTATTTGATGAAGCTGTAATGCGTCTATGCTCTGAACCATGTAATCTTTTAAGAAGGTTGATTGCAGCTTCTAGTTTATCAATTTGAAGGAGTTTAACAATCCCAGTTTTTACTTCTTCCTTTACTTTCGCATCAGTCTTTGCTAAAGTTTCTATTTTTTCTGCGTCAAATAGGAAAAAGTCCTTAATATTTTGATCGAGAATATCATTAATCATCATATTTATTTGTTTTTCATCAGTGATTGGATCAGGTGAAAGGTTTCCTTGTTCGTCAGTAATGAACAATTCAACATCCATAATTTTCTCTTTAATTTCTGATCCTGTTTTATAACCTCGTACAAATCTTGTAATCTCGTATTTTTTACCTTTATGATCGAATACAATCTTTACCGATGTATCGACTGGCATATTAAGATTTTCGTCAAGAGCTAAGAAATTTACTAAATGAATCTTTTCTTTGTAATTATCCTGTTGGATATGAGTACTTCCATAAAGACCAAACATTAATGCACGGAATATACCAGTTTTCCCTTTTCCATTTTCACCGAAAATAATTGTTATATTTTCATTTCCACTTGCAAATTCAATTTTTTGTTCACCATAAAACTGACGGAAGTTATTTAAAGAGATTTCAATTAGTCTCACTTTTCTTCCTCCTCTAGTACAATATCTCTTACTTCTTCTCTAATCAATTCTTCAATTGTAGAGTTTGACTTTCTGCCACCCTCTAGCTCTGAAAGAAGTAGCCTTGCAAGATCAGCAAGATCATTTGGAAATTCATTAATTTTATTATCTAAATCTTTATTGATTTTCATTATATCGCCCCTATACTTTGTTGAAATTCTCTATATACTTCCCAAGGTAACTTATCCATTAAATATTCCAATGAATAATTACTCAGTGGTTTTCTAACTATTTCTCTCGCATTATAATTATTAATTGCAAATCTCGAAAATTCAGCGAATCTTGGAATTTCTTTTGATGCAATACTTGTAAATAATTGATCGGTTGCACCTGTTGGAAGAACAATAAAATCGAAAATTTCAGCAACATTTTTTTCAGGGTAAGTCCTTAAGATTCTTCCTCTCCTCTGAATAAATTCCCTGGGATTAGAAGTACTAGCTAAGAAATATGCTGTTTTTGTACTCGGTACATCAACCCCTTCATCTAAACATTTAATCGCAACTAAAATTTGAATTGTACCATCATCAAATGATTTTAAAATGTTCATTCTTTGTTCAAGCTTTACTTTTGAATCAAAACGATGGACCCTATACCCTATTTCAGACAGATTTTTAGTAATTAATTCTACTTCACCTGGTGCACAGTAAACCAACGTATGACTTATCTCGTTGATTTTTTTATTTTTAAAAATTTCAAAAAGCATTTCTTTTTTATTTTCTGCCTTACTTAATATCTGTGCACGTTTTCTATTAATATCACTTATCTCATCCTTGTCTGGTTTGTCTGAGCTATATAAGTGAATTAATCGCCTTGTGAGTTTCTCATACCTCTCAAGCTCATCATCTGTCAAGTCAGTTATAAAAGGTTTATATAAATATTCTGTCAGTGCTCCGTTATCAATTGCTTCCTTCATTCCATACTCATAAACGGTTTCACCAAAAAAATCTTTTATATAGTTTGTTCCATTGTCATCCCACCATCGATCTGGAGTTGCGGATAAACCTAGCTTCGCTTCGATACCGTTGAATTTGTTATTTCTAAGGGAACTGACTCCGAAATAGTGACATTCATCAGCTATTAAAAAGTCTTTTCCCCTAATCTTTTCTATTAAATTATTAAATTCTTCAGAGGCTGCACTTCTATATGTCGTAATTACGACATGTTTCTTGATTATGCCAATATTAAAATCTCTTACATCCGTTTGAAGTCTACTAGTCCATGATTTTTTGTTTCCAAAACAGGTAGTTATATTATCAAAACCAAGCTCGAAACAGTTCTTTTCCCACTGTTCTACTAGATGCGTAAATGGAACGATTATCGTTAAAAATATTCTACCTTTTTCTTTATAAAACTCATTCGCAATGATTAAACTCGTAATTGTTTTCCCGGTTCCAGTAGCCATTTCTAAAATACCGGACCAATTATTATTCTTTACAGCATCAATCGCAGTTTGCTGATATGGTCTTGGTTTAATTTCAGGTTTTAATATTGGTTTTCGCTCCTTTTTTTTGGCTATAATTTTCTCCTTTATTAACTCTGGAAGTTCTATTACAGTTAAACCATTTGTTGTGTTATTCCAAAGCTTTTCAAAATCAGACTCCATATCTTTAATCCTAGTTAAATCAAAATCCTTCCAAAAAACATCTATTTTTTCAAAATTATCTCTAATTCCACCAATTGTTTCATTAGCAGAACCTGAAAATGCAATTCTATTACCAGCATTATCATAAAAAATTCCAAACTTTTCATGATAAAGACTATTATTTTTCGTAAATGCAATTTTTATATCTAGCTTGTTTTCATAAATTAGCCAGGCAAGAATATTTAAAGTATCATCTCGAATACTTTCCTCAGTCATTTCAATTTGCTTAAGTATGCTTTGAGTAACTAAGTCATACTTCGCTTTATAACCTAACCTAATTGCCTCAATATCCTCATTTGATAAATGTGGATTAGCAATTATTCGAATATATCCATCTGAATAAAGAAACTTTTCAAGACCTTTAGCAATGACACTAAGACAACCGCTTGTAAAATAACCAGCAGCCCTATCATATCGAACTGATCTCTCAATTACTTTACTATAAAAGTCAGAATGAATTTGATCGGCATCTGAACGGTATTTATATTTTAAATTCAACCCTTTAAATGTCATCTATACCACCTACCTTAATTTCACATAGCCTAATTCATCAAAGTCAAACTTATCACTTGTTTTGATTTCATGTGGTAGGTTTTTTCTACTATCATTTTCACGAAGTATGCCCTTCTCTACTAGGTATTCAACTATGCTAACTTCATGCATGTTACCTTTATAGTCATTTAATACATGTAGTACTAAATCCTCAAAAGTTTCAAGTTTGCTCTCTTTTTTTACAACAATTATTTTATCGTATCGATAATCACTATAAAATTTCTTTATTTGGCGAAAGCCACAGAGATGTAATACACTCTTTAATAAAAACGGATTCCATCTAAATCCAATTTGCGGAAGTTTTCTGCGGTATCCCTTTAAACCACTTATAGATAAATACTCGTTAGACCCAATTTGTTCTTCAGCATAAGACTTTATTTCATCTAATACGTCGGTATCAATTTTAAACATTCTCGCAGGATATAGAATGTCCATATCTATCTCAATATAAATTTCCAATTCTAAAAGTCTGGATAAAAGATTAGAAGCCATCATCTCTTTATAGCCATGTTCAAATATAAAATCTTTAATTTCCTTTCTAGAAGTTTCCCTATTGAAACTTTCAATAATAACATTTTCAAAGCTTTCAAATTCAGTTCCTTCAACATATAAATAATTAAGGTGTCCTTTAACATTTGGCATAAAGTGTTTAATAAGAGATGTAAGTTTGTTAGATTCATTTATACCTTTATTCTTCAAAAACGCTGAAAGCTTTCTATCAAACATCATTTCATTAAACATGAAGGTTGATGTGTTATAGCCTTTTTCAAAGCTTTTATTAAAGTGGGTTATTATTTCAATTTCTTCTGATTCAGTTATTTTCAAATTTTCTACAAGAATCACATGTTTATTTCCCCAAGGAATTATTTTGTTTGAATGCTGAATTGCTAAATCTACTTTATACATTTGGCCGTCTTCTAATAATAATTCCTTTAAAACTAAACCACCGTGCTTTTTCATAATAGAAATATATCTTTCCTCTTTTGTAGCTCTTGAGGAATCATTTTTATAAATGTTTAACGTATTTCCTTTACCAATTGAAAATTTATCATCTAGATAATAACGAATTAGAGAATATAAATGTAATTTGTTATCTATCTTTAGTTGCTCTAATACCGGTTTGAATTCTTGGAAAATTTCTTCTACATTAATTACTTCTTTTACCAAAAATCTGTTATTTATATATGATTCAATTTTATCAATAATTGATGTATCAAATTCCTCACTATTAAAATAAACAAAAGTAGATTTATCAACAAGTAGAAGATTTTCTGCATCTCTAATACGTGCATCAATTGAACGTACACTTTCTCCAAGATCAAATTCAAGATAGCGTTTTGCTAAAAACCTCAGACGTTCTATACCTTCTTCGTCAATACGAATCGGTTCACTTATATAATTCTTCAATAAATAAGTAAGTACCTCATGTATCGTAAGTTTATGCTGAGAATAAATATCACCAAATTTAGTAAAGTCCCTCGAACTTATTAGATTTTCTATCATTTCAAGCGAAGGGTTATCAATTCCAACTGATTCTAACATTTCCTCAAAATATTGTTTATATTCGTTAAAATTAAACACTTCTGGTAAATCGTTCATGAATTCATTTATCAATTCAAAATCGACCTTATTATCATTAAATAAGAAAAATATATCTAATTCACGAAAATAAGTTAATAAAGGTAAGTCTTGTTTTAATAAATTTATAAAAAATTCATTTTCACTACCTATAATTTTATTGAGTTCATTTCTAGTAATATATTTCTCTGAGTTAGATAATAAACTTATAAGAGTAGTAAATCGATTTCTGTTTAAATAGCCTTCAAACTTATCTAACCCTTTTTTTGCAATCTGTCTGACTCTTTCTCTAGTAACTCCTATTTCAGTACCAACTTCTTCTAAAGTTTTTTCAATTTTATATCTTAACTCAAATATTACAGATTCACGTTCTGATAGTTCAGAAATAAAATTGTCAATTAATTCTTTAGGAAGGAACTGTTTTTTTAACTGGATCGATAAATCAATTAGAAGTCTTTGTTCAATTTCATCATTTAATTCTGAAATTTTTAATCCTTCTATATCTTTTATTTTTAATGTACTATTAATTTCTACCTTATAACCTAATAAAAGTACTAGTTTTTTAATACTAAAATCTTTAATTAGGTCAAAGATTTTACCCGTTTCAAAATATTCAATTTCCAATTCATTAGACTCTGAATAGTCCTGAAGAATATCTAATATATAACTGACACGTGTTTTACCTATACCAGGCATTTTTGAAAATTCTTCTAGATGATTTCCTTGTAGTTGACCTAATGTCTTAAGCCCCTTCGTATTACAATACTCTTTAAATCTATCGAATTTTCTACCAACTAAAAGAGAGTCTATCTCAATATAAGTTGAACTCAGATTGGCTTTATATGAATACCCATTAAAAGCATTCTCCTCAGAATCATCAATATCTATATCTGTATCAATAATTTGATTAATTCGCTGTTTAACCATCTCAACTTTCCCTATACCAATACCTTTTAAATTACTATATGTTTCTATATGTTCTCTCGTAATCTCGTAAATACTCTTAATTTGATATTGCAAACAAAATTTACGAAATGAGAGAAAAACATTTTCTGGAAACAACGTCTCGATTGATCGCGATTGGTTAGTTTTCTCCTCAGGAGATATATCTTCTGAGGACATAGACTTAATTAGTTTCAATTGCTGCTTTATAGCATCAACCTTACCAATCCCAACTCCTCGCATGCTACTGTAATTCTCTAGTACCTTATCTGATATTCCACTTACATATATTATTACATGCATTTTGCAATATCTTCGGAAGCTACTAAAGATATTTGTATAAAAAACTTCATCTATTGTTCTAGATTTTAAATGCTCTGGGGGGAAGCTATCTTCTAGTTCAACCAGATCAGTATTAAGATCATTTGTGTTATTTGCATTAGTTGTATCATCCGAATCATTTGTAGCAGAATAATTAGGATCATTTGAAACCGATATTATAGAATCGGTAGGAAAATATGTTTTTCCCAATTCATGAATTTCAAATCCGGCTTTAATAAACTCATATTCAAGTAACTCAGAATCAAGATACCCATTTATTTTTTTAAAGCCTTCAATTGGAATTTTATGAAAAAAAGTATCTTTGGACACATTAAATCGACGTATAAAACCAGACATCCCTAATTTTTGAAAATCTAGATTTTGATACTGTCCTTTATCCTCCTGTACCCAAAAATATGTGGAGAATGAAATATTTGTTGAAGGAAGGATATTATTTGGTTTTTCAGTGTTACAATAAAATCCCCTTATTGAAAGTTCATCAACTATTTGCATAAATTCCTTCGGATTAATTTTATAAAGTGCTCTTAAATTATCAAGGGATAACCGACCTTCACCTAAATTGGTAGATTCTAGTAATATATGCTTAAATCGTCCCTCTTCCAACTCATTAATATCCAGAATGGAAGGAACTTGAATATAATCTTTCATTGTAACCTCCGCGTAACATTGTTGTAATATATCTATAGTAACTCAACAATTCAATTATAGTCGATAGATATTGTTAATTTTACAACAAAAGTAGTATGTAAAATATACCTTTTATTGTAATTATCATTTAAGCATTTTCACCTAATTTATTACAAATTTTCCTATTTAACTCTTAGTTCTTATTGTAAACCATGGGGTATTCAAAAAATTGAACATGGAAAAAGAGAATCCGTTTAGGATTCTCTTTACAAAAAGTTACTAGTAATAAAAAACATTTTTTTATTTTACTTCATTAAAAATTCAACTGTAGGTATATCTGCTGGTGCCCATGCAAGTTCACTTAATTCGTTTACCTTTTTCCACTCCAGTTTAGCATGCTCACTTGCAACTGGAGTACCAGATGAAATCTCTGCTTCATATGTTAACAGGTTTACAATAATTGCATCATATTCATGCACAACATCTTCAACCAAATTTGAAACTACAATTTCACATCCTAGTTCTTCCTTAATTTCTCGAACTAAAGTCTCCTCAGGCTTCTCACCTTTTTCAATTTTACCACCTGGAAATTCCCATAAGTTTGGTAAACTCATTTCAGATGATCTAAGAGCACATAGAATTTGATTTTCATTGTTTCGAATTACCGCACCAACTACTTTAATTTGTTTTTTCATTTTTACATCCCTTTATTCATTTTATTTAACTCTATTATATTGGAAAGATTATTCAATTTAAATAAAGGAAGTAATTTTTCATATATTAACTTGAAATAAGAGAAAATTACTCTTCCTCATTTTCACCACTAATAATGTAATAGTACAGCTTACTATCTATACTGTTTTCCATGATCATATTCATCTGGACAACTGGAAGTTCTTTTTCATCTTTACCTAACATAACCGATTGTCGAACAGTGTTTTTATCAGGAAGTGCTTTTCCAAGATAGTAGAAATCTCCACCTTCATCATTGTCCTTTTTCACAAAGATATGAATATCAATATTATTTTCTTTAGCATTTATTATTTTTTTAACTTCTTCGGATTCTAAAGAACGATTACTTCTTGTGAACCAATTTAATACTTCTTGATTTACAAATTCATCACCGTAAGCCACACTTGACTCTACTTCTTCATGTTTATGATATGTTACAAATATTGGACAAGTATTATATTTTGTTTTGTAACCATACATTGTTGAGCTTTCGTCATTTGCCCAATTTAATAATCTGCATGCGTCTTTTCTTGTGTATTTTTCATACAGAGTTAGTGGTACATCTGATTGATACTTGGTATTCTTTTCTTTAGATGTTTTTATAACATCCCAAACCATTTTCTTAAAGTGATCATTAACTTGTAAGCTTTCAATAATTGAACCATTAAATCTAAAATTATTATTTTCATCTAAGATTACAATAGGAATTTCACCATATTTACTTTTAAATGATATTGTAAAAAATGACAGATCAAAAATTCTTTTTACAGAATTTATCGATGATTCATCAATCGCACAATTAGTTTCTCGTAAATGATCGATATAATCATTGATCCTTACTAATCCGTCTTTTAAAAGTAATTCCAAAAGAATTATTTCATGCTTACGTTTACCATTTAATACTTCTAAAGAAAGGAATGTTAAAACCTTATCTTCATAATCATTTAAAGATGGAACATCTTCTTTAAGTTTCAATAAAAACTGTTGATAGTTCGAATATTTATTTACGATTACATTTGGATCAATTGAATTATTAGTAATAAAATCATAAAGAAATGGAGTTCTTCCAATTCTATTTTTAAGTTCAACAAATACCTCTCTAAGTTTTTTCAACTCTGTTAAATTACTACTATTTATTGAACTAAATATTAACTTCTTAGCTATTTCTTCAAAGTTAATAGAAGAAACACCTTTAATATAACTTGTATCCTTCATATTTCTTCGAATGCTATCTTTGTTTAGCGATTTGTCTCCTGAAAGTGCGATAGGAATTAAATAATTATTTCGGTAGTTACCTATAAAATCTATTATCGTAACAAAATCTTTTGAACCATGTTTACGTAATCCTCGACCAAGTTGTTGAATGAATATTATGCTGGATTGTGTTTGTCTCAGCATTACTACTTGATTAACACATGGAATATCGATACCTTCATTAAAAATATCAACAGTAATGATATAATCCAAGTTTCCATTCTCTAATAGTTCTACTTTTCTAGCTCTTTCTTCTTGTGAATGATCCCCTGTCAAAGCAAAGGTATGATAACCTTTTTGATTCAAAGCAATTGATAACTTTTCAGCCTCTTCTTTTCTACTACAGAAAATCAGACCTTTTACTTTATCGCCTGAATAAGCATAATACTCGATTTTATCAATTAAATGGTTAACACGTTCATCTGTTACTAACTTTGATAATATTGTAGCATCATCTATTGTTTCTCCATCTAACTCAAGATCAGTCACTCCAAAGTAATGGAAAGGACAAAGCATGTCTTCCTCAAGCGCTTCTTGTAGACGAATTTCATACGCGATGTTGTAATCGAATAGTTCATAAATATTAAAATCATCAGTTCGCTCAGGAGTTGCAGTCATTCCCATTAAAAACTTTGGTTTAAAATAATTGATTACTTTTTGATAAGATTGAGCACCCGCTTTATGAACCTCATCGATTAAAATATAATCAAACTCTTCAGGATCAAATTGTTGTAATGTATCATCCTTAGAAATCGATTGAATTGTAGCAAATAAATATTTAGCATCTTTTTGTTTATTTGTACCTGATAAAATACCAAAATCCTCTTCGATTCCACCAAGTACTTTTATATAATCTGATTTAGCTTTCTGCAAAATTTGCTCACGATGAACGATAAACAACATTCGTTTCGGCATATAACTTCTAACATCAAATGCTGAAAGATAAGTTTTCCCTGTCCCTGTTGCTGAAATAATTAATCCTTTATCTTTCCCAGCCTCACGAACTGCTTGAATTTCTGCAAGTGCTGCTTGTTGCATCTTATTTGGCACAATTTTTAATGCTTCTTCGATTGGATTGGTTTGATATGATACTGGGAAATCTGAGATTCGATCTAATACTTTATTCTCTACTAACTGATTATAAGCAGTTTCATAATTTTCAATCCACGCATAGTTTAATGGTTGCGCTTTTTCCCATACATCTTCAAATTGCTCTTTAAAATGACGAACAATTTCACCATCTTCATGCGAAGTAAGCTTAATATTCCATTCATAATTTACTTTTAATGCATTGGCAGTAATGTTAGAACTTCCAACAATTAGTGAATAGTGAGTGTCATTATTAAAGATATATCCTTTTGAATGGAACCCCTCTAAATTTGTTAATCGGACTTCAACATTTGTAATCTTCATTAACTCTCTAAAAATTTTAGGCTGATTAAAACTTAAATAAGTAGAAGTTAAGATGCGTCCACTTACACCCTTACGCTTTAGGTCAAGAAAATGGGACTTAAGCATGGCAAGTCCACTTTCAGTAATAAATGCTACTGAAAAATAAAAAGACTTACAATTATCAAGTTCTTCTAATAAAGTAGATAATACATTTTCGTTATTCTTGGTATTATTTACTAGTAATTTTGGAGCATAACTTCCATTGTAATTATGTTTTTGATCTATAAACCCCTTGTGTAAAGACTCTTCTAGCTTTTGAATAAAATTCACCGTTCGATCCCCAATCATTACAGTTTTTATTTATTTCTAATTTGGATTTTAACTTAAATGCTTGTTAAATTCTATGAATTTTGGCACTTCATTTAACATTTTCTGTAATTAGAATACAAAAGAACCTACTCAAAAAATTGAGTAGGTTCTTTCTTTATTATTTTTTAAAATCTTCGTTGCAAGTGTAAGTGTTTATCTCAAACCCACGAACTTTTAACAGCTTCTTGTTAGACACAGTCTCTTTATGACTAAATTAACATGTGATGAGAAATTAATTTCGCATAATCTGGAACTTATTTATTTCCATAGAATTTCACACACTCATGATTTAGCCAATACACATAGTCAGATATAACATTTGTTGTTATGTTTGATTGATTAGATGGTTTGTCGCTATCATGTGGCATGAAACAATTCAATACTATTGGATAAAAAAATAAATTAATTTAATGATTGTGGTCTTAAAATTCTGCTTTTTCTTTGCCTCGAGAAATTTTTCAAATATCACTTTTAGCAGTAACACTTTTGTACCTTTTGATAAGTGACTGACGTTTGCCGACTTTTACTTTTTCAGCTAAAAATTTAGAATGTACGTGGTGTTTCGAACAAATCTTTATGGCAACTCTACATGCATTTTGTCCTGACAAAATATTGTGCCAACGCTGTTGTGGCAAGGTATGATCCTAACTGTGGTTTAATCAGCGACCTCTACCCTGTCAAGGTAGATAAGTAAATTGGATTATAACAGTTTAAATATGAAAAGCTTGATTAAATAGGCTTTAATGTAAGCTAATTAGGATTAATCCAGATAGAATTGGTGACAGTATGATATTTTTTGCCACCAACTTGCCACCAGTTTTTATTTTTTGTTTCTTAATATTTTTTTCATCAAACAAGATTTGACTAAAAGACTCTGTTTCTTTGCTTACCTCGTTGCCGTCGTAACCTTTTTGTAGACTTAATTATTTTTATAACTATATTGGAAAATATCTATTATACTTCCGATGGATGAAGGGTATCTAACAACCGTAATTTCATTTCTTGCATAACTGAAATTACTTTTAGTTACTTTGCTTAGTTTACAGTTGTTATGCTTTTATTTGCAACTTTACTAAAACAAGTGGTATGCCTATTGCTGTATACATTTAGATTTACATAATTAGTCGGCTATAGGAATCCTGATTTTTATAATCTGCATATTTATACTTCTAACAAAAATGGAAATGCCGTAACCGCTCAAACGACATTTCCATTATTTCTGTTTATTTAGTGTTTATCATTAAAAAGTTTTTTTAATAATTTGATTGAATTTTTCAAATCACCTTTTTCAAACAAAGGTTCATCAAATTTTGCGCCTTCTTTTCTCATAAAGATGAAGTAATTTAATGCTATAATTACTACTGCTATTAGTGAATAGATGCATGATAATGTTATAAGCTTGGTAAAACCCGAATAAAATCCAATCACCAAGCAACATACTGCAAAAAAAGATACTGTTTGGAAGATTTGCTTATGAGACATTCTAAACCATGTTAATGCAAAAGCATAGAATAAGGCTGTGCTAATAAAGAGAATGACATCAATAACTATAATTACCACCAACCCTTAACAGTAATGTTAACATTAATCTTACCATCATACTTACCATCTAACCAGTCCATTCCAGCAGCTAATAGACCTCCTACTGATGCTAAATCTGAAAACCTTTCTATCTTACCTAATATATTAAATACACCGCTAACAGACGTGGTCAAGAATGACATGCCCACTCTTTTAACGTACTTTATAATAGCTTCTCTAACGTAAACTCTTTGATTGAGTAAAAGTTTCATAGCTTTGGCAAAGCTCATTGCACCTGCTCCAATACCAATTAATGTGAGAGCAATGTCAATAATGTTTGCTACAGTTTTAGTATTAATTTTGAATTTTATAGTGAAATAGCCGCTAGGATCCACATTATTTATCGGATCATTTTCACAATAAGTATACTGATTTTGGCTAGCGGGTCTATCCTCGAATCCCTTAAATCTATCCTTTGTAGTAAAGCGGCCAATCTCAGGATCATAATATCTGCTTTTTAAAAAGTAATATCCAGTTTCTTTGTCATAAACGTAACCGAATTGGCCAGCATACCCATACATACTGTCAATTTCCGCGGTCTTGTCAATTAAGTTCCCCCAAACATCATATTCATATGTTGAAACAACATGGTCCTTTGAGTCTGTTAAGGCAATAACGTCTCCATGACCATTGTATTGGTAGTTGTATACCTTTCCATTCATTGTAACACTAATCGGGCTTCCTTTGTCATCGTACACATAGTACGCTAAAACGTTATCTGACTCATCGATTTCTTTGCTTATTTGCTCACCGTCATAAACGTACTTCGTTACAACACCGTTTACAGTCTTACTAATCCGCTTGTTGTCACCATCATATGCATATTCTAAAACGTCACCATTCGGCTTAATTACCTTGGTTAGCTGATTATTAGAATTATACTCATATGAAGCTGTTCCACTTTTATCCGTTTTAGTTAAAATATTTCCGTTGGCATCGTAACTATACGAAATGGTACTGCCGTCGGGGTATATGATTTTTTTCAATTCATTATTATCGTTATCATACGTATAGACAGTAGTAGATGTTACACCATTTTCTGTATTCGATTCTGATATCCGATTTCCAACCCCATCATAGGTATATTCTGTAATTTTCCCAACAGGGTCCGTAATCTTTGTTAGTCGGTTTTGACCGTCATATTCATATGATGTGATCCCTTTATTATCCGTTGCAGTTATAATTTTACTATTGTCATAGGTATAATGAAAATTAGCAATTGCAACTCCATTAGAATCCAGATTACTGACATCAGTAAGTTCATTTCCTTCATTATAATTGTAATTGATTTTTGCACCATTAGCATAGTTAATGGCTGTTCTATTTTTATTTGCATCATAATTAAATTCAGTAGTCAAGTTGTTGCTATCTTTTATGCTTGTTATATTGCCTTGTGTATACTTATAAGTAAACGATTTTCCATCTACAACTTTTCCGATTAACTGGTTCTCTGCATTATAATTGAATGTTGTTACCGTTCCAGAAGGATCTGTCTGCTTTATTAGATTATTATCCTGGTCATATTCGTAAATGGTCGTACCTGTGGAGTCATCCAAGTTTACTTTATTACCAATAGCATCATAATGATATGAAACCATTTTCCCATCAGGGTTTTTAACCTGAGTTAGTCTATTTAGTTGGTCATAAGTGAAATATGTGACAGTGCCATCCGCTGCAGTTTTACTAAGGACATTGATACTCGTGTCATAGGTTGTCTTTTGTACTTTTTTATCTGGACTTGTTTCAGCAATTACCCTATTTAGTTCATCGTATGTCCATGAAGATACATTACCATTTGCATCTGTTGTTGTCAGCTTGTTTCCAACCTCATCGTAGGTATAGCTGGTAGTCCTTGGATCCATGGTTCTGTCTACCGTAACAGAAAGCATTTTACCCAGGGCATCATAAGTGAAATTTGTTTTATTCCCACTTGCATCGATTTCACTTACTTTGTTGCCTGCCTTGTCGTAAGTCATCTGAGTCTCGTTATTTATAGAGTCTGTTACAGTGAGTAAATTCCCATTAGAATCATAGTTGTACTCAGTAGAATTTCCATTAGCGTCATTCTCCGTACTGACAGTACCATCCGAATTGTAAGTATAGGATTTGGTACCATCTGTAAGTAAATTACCATTTAAATCATAAGAAAAGTTGGTTACATTACCTAATGAGTCGGTTTTTGAAAGGATGTTACTATTTACATCAAAGATGTAAGTGTTTGTATGATTCATAGGGTCAGTTACACTTATCTGATTGCCCATAGAGTCATAAGAAAACTTGGTTACACGGCCTAAGGCATCCGTTTTTGTTAAATTGTTGTTATTAGTATCATATGTGTATGATGTAACATTATTCAGTGCGTCAGTTACAAATTTAATGTTCCAGTTTGCATCATATGCATACTTGGTGATATTTCCCTTTGCATCTGTCTCAGTAAATTCACTATTGGTTCCATCATAGCTATAGGCAGTTTTGTAGTTTAGTGGATCCATAACGGCAGTTAGCTTATTACTGGTATAAGTAAAATTGGTAGTGTTCTCTCTTGCATTTGTAATTGAGAGAAGTTGATGACTTGGATCATAAGTATATGATTCACTGTGATTCAAAGGATCCGTTACTTTTATTAGGTTCCCGTTAGCATCGTAGGTATAGTACCAGTTGCGGCCAATATAGTCCTTTACTGTTGTAAGTTTACCAGTATTTGTATCATAACCAAAGTTTGTAACCCTGTTAGTCGGATCAGCTATACTGATCAACCTATTATTTGTATCAAACTGGTAAACTACTATATTGTCATTTTTATCGAGTTTGGAAATTTTGTTGTTAGTAAGATTAAAAATATACTTAATTCCATTCTTGGATTCGAGTGTAAAGGTGCCATCAGTATTCTTTATGAGAGTGTCGTATTCACCTTTTGGTCTATTGTAACTGCCATATCCATTTTCTGTATAGATATGCTTTGCTCCGTAAGCATCTGTTATCAAAACTGAACCGTCACTGTATAGGCTCAGATCAGGAACTCCGAGTTGCCAACCCCAACCTAAGACACCATTGGTTTTCATTTGACTATTATAGACCCTTGTAAACTCGGTTCCCAAGCCACGACCAGGCAGTTTAATATCTGTATTAGATACAATCAAGTTACCATTTGCCATATTGACTGTACCAATTTGATTTTCGGTTGTTGCTCCATAATCCAGACCAAGACCCTGAGAGAGATTCTGTACTTTAACGTTGATTGAAGTAGAAGCATTGTGCCCCATAGAATCTGAACCTGTTAAGTTTATACTATATTCCCCATCACTTACTTTTGTAGAATCCCAACTCCACGTAGAATTCTTGCCTATTTTTTCGCCAAGTATAATTGAATTATTCGTACCGTATTTGGTGACTGATACATTCATTTTTTCCATATCAGAATTACCAGCTATATTGACTGTACCGCTGACCGTTTCATTTTTACTAGGACTATCGATAGAAGCAGTACCGCTTGCATCTGGGATGACTGTAGAGTAATAAGAATTAGAAAAAATGCTTTCTCCTTTTGCATTGTATGCACTTAGTCTGAAATAATAGGTCTTGCTGTTTGCGTATCCTGTGCCCATTTTGGCATACATTTTCGAAGGATCTATATCTAATTCCATACCCTTCCCATCATTATGAAGATGCAACATTTCCTGATTCGAAAGAGTTCCGCTTGTAATTTCAGATTGTGTTGGCCAAATTCCTTTGTTTTGTGTGGTCCAAGTGCTAACATCCCCCACATCTATAGATTCATAATAACTTCCATTAAAGACCCAAACTTTATAACCCGTGGCATTAGCAACTTTATCCCAATTAAGTGTTACATATCCCGAATTGCTACCTAATTTATTACTATTTGCTAATCCCCTTGGAGCTGGAGGAACTGGCACATCAGGAATAGTAGGCATTAAGGGGTTTGAATAAATAGTTTCACCAATTGAATTATATGCAGATACTCTAATATAATAATTGGTTGTATTTGCGTAAGTTGTTCCTGCTTTGGCATATACTGTGGCTGGGTTTGAAGCTAGTTCAGCACCTAGACTGTCACTAAGATGCAATTGGTATTTTCCAGCTGTGATTTCTGTAGAAGTCGGCCAATATTTTTTTCCTTTAGTTGACCATGAAGTTACATTGCCTACATCTTTAGATTCATAGTAACTTCCATTGAAAATCCATATTTTATATCCAGTTGCACCCGGTATAGGCTTCCAATTAAAGTCAATATAACCAGTGCCGTTTCCGTTATTAAAACTTGTTCCAGTTGGTACGTCAGGCTGAGCTAAATTCGGTATTGTTGGCATAAATTCACTAGAGATACTACTTTCCCCTTGTAAGAATACAGCGCTTACCCTAAACCAATAATTTTTATATGAAGAATAGGTTCCGCCTGAGTTCTTGTAAACACTAGAAGGATCTAATGGTAGTTCTGCACCCAATTTATCCTGGTGTAAGTCATATTTACCTGAATTGATTTCAGAAGAAGTTGGCCATACTTTTTGGCCATTTGTAGACCAGGATGATACATTCCCTACGTTAAAAGACTCGTAAGCAGTTCCATTGAAAATCCAGACCTTATAACCGGTTGCCCCCACTACAGGTTGCCAAGATAAATTCACATAGCCAGTTCCATTTCCATTACTAAAAACCTTTCCTGTCGGTGCCTGAGGCGTTGGAATTGTGTAATCAACTGATAGGTAAGGTTTTAGTGTAGAATTAGTAGTTGAAACAACCTTTTTCCAATAGGTTTGGCCGTTGCCGTTTGTATGGAGTTTAAAACCATAATTTGGTTTGGTTCCATCAACCCAAGCTTTTACTGTACTAGTTACATCAAAATTTGCCCATTGATCACGCATAACATTAACTGATGAAATATTAGTTGAAGCGGGTTTATTATTCCATGTCATTGTTCCAGCAGACCAAGAACTATTGACCGAATCAAGCCATAAACCATTCGCGGTAGTTGCATAATATGAATGTGTCACATAAGCATGAAAATCAGCGTTTGTTATAATCATATTATCCAAGCTTGATAGACTTTGGTTAAGATATCCATAACAAGTACCAGTTGTACCGTCATAATATCCTGTTTTTAATACATATTGACCTTGAGCTGAGTCCCATTTGTCAGTGGAAGTACTGTAATTTACACTAGGGTATGCGCTCATAACAAAAGTATCAGTCATTGTATTAATACTTGTAGATGGATCAATATATACTGGATATACCCTGCTCGGGTCTTTTAACCAATTTTGATCTGCAACTATTGTTAAATTATAACCATCTGTAACTTTTTTTAGATCGTATTTTACATCCTCTGATGTTGCAACTTCTCCAGAATGGTCATCATAATTAGAGTCAGCCATAAATGGCTTTGGTAAATTAAAAACCTTTTCATCTGTACCATTTACATAAAAATCAATAGATTTATCTTTTTGAATTTTTGCTTCAAGATCAGTGGTTATATGAAATTTAAATGTGTTATACCCTTTGTATGACCTTAACACAAGATCTTCTTTGTTATTTTGGTCGAACGTGATATTTCGAAAATCTATATCTGGAAAAACTTTTTTATAAATGACTTCGTGTCCTTTAATTTTAAAATTCGCAGGACCATCAACAGTAGAAACAGTTTTAGATTCTCCTGAAGCCTCAATTAATGAATATCCTACCTCATGTCCGTTAAAATCAAAATTGGCATATTCACCATTTTTCATATGCTTGTTAAATGAAGCAGTTAAAATAGCATTTTCCGTTTTTACTTTAGTCTCATCTGAAGAATCTATTAAGCTTGAAGAAATTTCCTCCCACTCATCTTTTCCTTTAACTTTTTTATTAATAGGCTGAGAGTAGATTTTTTTTGTAAAAGTTCCATCTCCGTTATAAAAAACCTTACTAAAAGCGTCTCTTTCCTTTACAACTTCTCCTATTGGTAGGTCATATATTGCTTTAGGTGCTCCAACTTCTTGGTTTGCACTTTGATCTTGTGCTTTTTGTTGACTTTTCTCTTCTGCCCATCCATTTTGTGGTACACTACAAAAAATTAATAGAAAAACTAGTAACGATGCTAAATTCTTTTTTACTCTTGCCAAAAAATCACCTCTTTTTTAATTTTGATTACGATATAATTTAGAAACTGAATTCACCTCCTTTATTTTATTATTTGATAAAAAACGATTAGTTCTTTATCGAGAACATGTTATTAAATATAAAAATAACCCCGATACTTTTTTTCTACTCTTTAATTATTTTGATTAATTATATTTAGGTATGTAGGGATTATGATTTGGGGGAATTTACTATTCACAATAAATGTTTTTCTCACTTTACAGCCTATTAATTAATAAAAACACCTAAAAAATGGCTTAGTAGAGGGAATCTGTGATTAATTCAACTTGGGGTAAATTATGTAATCAACAGATATTTTTTCTATTTATAAATTAATACAATTATTAACCTCTAAATCTATGATAACTAGTGTAATGCCATCTTCTCCATATCCTTTAAAGCGATTACCTGATCATACAATATAGAGTTGCACCAAAAACTCAAGCTGAATTTTTTTGAGGTTGTTTTTCTAAATTTGTGAATTGAGTATAAGAAACTTTACAAAAAATCTTGATTAAGGACAAAACTTATTATAATAGTTAGTTATTATAAAAACTACTATAGTTTTCCAATAAATACTATTTTTTCCTTTCGGTTTTCTTAATACATTATTAAGGTTTTCTTAATAATTCGCTATATTTATTAATGTTTGATAACCTATACCGTTAATAATTCAAAGCTAATGATTAACTTCATAATTGAATCATTACAAAACTTATCTGAATGAAACAGTGGTCTTACTACTATAATTAGAAGTTCATAATTAAGAATTAACATCTTTATAAAAAGGAGTGGTTAAAATGGCAGAAACAAGAACGTACGGTTATTGTCGTGTATCAACTAAGGACCAAAATATCGAAAAGTACATTAACCAATTAATTCCTTATGGCATTTCAGAAGAATTCATTTATCACGAAAAAATCACTGGTAAATCAAAAGCATGTGAAAGAGAACAACTCAAAGAGTTAATGAAGCATTTACGAAAAGGTGACACGATTGTTATAGAGTCATTAACACGTTTAGGGAGGTCTACAAAAGACTTAATTGAAGTATCTGAAATGTTAGAGGGCAAAGGGGTTCAGCTTAAATCAATAAAAGAAAATATTGATACTACTACTTTAACTGGTAAAGCAATGTTTGGAATGTTAGCTGTAAAGGCACAATTTGAAAGAGATTTAATTAGTGAACGTACTAAGTTTGGTTTAGAAGCGGCAATATCAAGAGGTAAAAAAGGTGGAAGAAAGAAAACAGATGAGGCTGCATTGAAGAAAGCAAAGAAGCTTTACGACGCTAAAACGTTAACAGTAGCAGAAATATGTGAAACGACAGGCGTATCAAGAACGGTCCTATACGACTATTTAAGAGAAAGTAAATAGAATTATGATTTGGTGGGTGAGGTGCTGTATATAGCATTCATCATTTTATAACTTTAGTTAAACGTTTTCAAGTAACAGTCTGGGAAACCCATTTGAGTAATGAAACTTATAAGCCAGAACAACTCGAAATATGGTTTTATGAAGAACTTTTACTAAATTAAATAATGTACTTAGAGTTTTCCTATCATTCATATATATGAATTGTATAATTATGTTTTGGTTGACCTACAAAAGGATCTCAAATAAGAGCTTACAGTCGAGTTTAAGGTATCCTATTATATTTATTTAACACTTTACTATTAATTTTAAAAAGACCAGCTATAAAATAGGTGGTCTTTACTTTGCTGAATCCCAATACTAGAGAAAATTGTAACCACCAACAGTTGCAGAATTAATTGTTGGAGCAACTCTGTCAAATAATTCAACTTCTTTAACGATTAGGTTTAATTTAAGATTGTGGCATCCTATCTTATACCATGTAAAAAGACACTCACATTGAATTCCGTATTAAATAAAATATATATAATAAATCATTTTCGGGAAATCTTTCTTCAGTACATTCTATTGCCAAATCTATTTTTACTTTGTCTTTTTGGTATCGCCTTATTTCTTCTATTATTTACTTGGGTACTCTCTTGACGTTTTATTATTTCAAGCTTCCCTTCAATCATTTGCACTGACAATCCTTTAGATCTTAGATATTTAATACCTCTGTTTACTCTATACAATTTTCTATTTAGATCACTGTTTACTTCTGATATTACATTAGAATCAGTACTAATAGGTTTATTTACTGAACTATGTTCAGCAGAAATTTTTAGGATACCATTTTCCACTGCAACAGCAAGTCCTCTTGTTCGAAAATCACTAATATAACCATTTAATTTTCTAACTTCTTTGCCAGTTCTGTAATTTCGTATAGCTGCAGGTCTTCTATGTCCCTTATAATTTGTAGGTGGTATTATAACCTTTTCATCTACAACCATCTTCCGATAATCATACTCTTTATTCTCAAGAAGGTTTTTAATATCAGTAATGTATTCTTTAATTTTTCTTTCATTAAATATGCTCTCCAAGAAAAGAGAAATTTCTCTCATATCTTTTAATACATTGTCCCCTTCATGTGTTGTTAAGTAATATGTCCATCCAATGTCTGTATACAGGGCGCTTATAGAAAAAAGATTAAAATCTGTTTTTAAAAATTCCTCATGATAAATATTTACCATTAATAAAAAGTCGTAATAACCTTTTTCATTTTCATTCGAGAAGAGTTTTATCAGATAATTGTAAGGTGATGGAAGTTTCGAATTAAAATCAGAAATTTTATTAACTATATATTCGACCGTAGAATCTTTTAATAACTCTTCTGAGTCAATACTTATTATTTTCAAGTTAATTCTCCCCTTTTTGTCAAATTTCAAATGAATAAAGAATTGGTAAATGATCAGAATATATTACTTTGTCAGGTTTTCCTTCTTCATTTAATAAATTTGGTACTTCTTCACCTGCACTTGAAATAATTTTGAATCCGCGATTATTTTCAACTAATTCAGGCCTAATGATCACTTGATCAAGTATATTCCAGTAAGGAAGGTAGGTTCCATATCTTTCTTCAAAAAAATATGTACCGGGAGGTGAAATATCATTTCCTATATTTGAATATCCTTCCCAGGACGGGTTATAAAAATAACGCTTTTTTTCTCCACCAATATCTCTTATACCTGCTAAAGCTGTGTTTTTACACATTGTTGCATGTAATCCAAAAAAGTCAATCATACCCGGTTCATATGGATTCATATTTAAATCTCCAATAACAATCGTTTTATCAATTTTATGTTCTTTTTCGTAATGTTCAATAACTTTTAGTGCTAACATAGCAAAACCCTTCCGAGATTGTTGATCTGACATAGAAGCTATTGAAAATAAATGAACGCCTACAATTAATATTTTTTGTCCATTCAATGTATAAATTAGTGAGGTTGAACGGTCAAATTGACTATATTCACTAAAATCAGTTATCTTCTTCACCATTTCGTGCTTTTGTGTCTCAAAACGATCAAAAATTTTCACCTTACTTTGAGGAGTTGTTCTTAAAGAAAATCCAAGTTTTCCTAACTCTTCTTTATACAGAGGTACATCGGCTTTTTTCAACTCTCCTAACACCAAAAAGTCTAAATCATAAAAATCAGCAATCTTTTTTACGGGGATACTTAAATCCTTATTTAAAACATTCCAGAATAACATTTTATATACTCTGGTAGAATTATCAGCATTTAAAGTAATCCGCTTTTGAGTCCCCTTATTTCTAGTAAGTGTAGTTTTAGTCATAACAGCCTCCCATTATATAATTCTATCTATAAATTAGTAATATCTTTTAATAATTAAGAAGGAAACCAAATACGGCCAGTCCAATCAAGTGCTACTTACCATCGGTTCCTGCTCACCGACTGTGAATTTTAATTTAATCCAACTCCATCCTTATCTGTATTATTTTACCATATACTCATAATTTAATAGTGAAGATTAAATAACTTACATGTCCGTTTGATTATTAATTAATAAATTTTTATTCCATTAATTGATTTTCCTCTATATGTTTTTTGTTTAATTTTTAGCTTTTTCATCACATATTTCTTTCTCTAAAACCAGTGTTCCAGAACTATACTTACAATCAACCCTAAAAAAAATAGACTACTGAAGCAGCCCAAATTTGTTAAAGTAGTCGAGTTAATAAAACTAAACTAGATAACTTATTTTTATAGTTAATAATACTTATAGATTTAGCTTGTTCATAGTCTGTAAGTGTTTTATAAAATATTTGTTCATATTTTGTTTGAAGTTTTTCATCCCACTGTTTCAATTTTCATCCATTTCCCCTTTTTTTTATCAATCCATTGTAGAGTATTAACACTCATAAATGTATTTTATATATTTGGTAAACATTTACATTAATTACATTGGAATTATTATTGTGCATCACATCCATTTAATATTTTATTTTTAATTCTTTCGCACATTTGAACTAATGCATGTATTAAAACTTGCGATCGTTCTTTTGAGTAAAAATCACATTTTGTAATTCTATGAGCAACGTTATTTCTTATATTTTCCGATGAAGTATCACTATTTAATAAGTATTCTAAATAGGTTACGAAATCTTCTGTAAGTACTTCTTTTACTTTGTTATTCTTCAATATAGTAGTTAGATTTACAGTTGTATGTACCAGTGTATCTGTATTTTTAGCCTGAATGTCTGTTCCTTCTATTTCAAAATACAATTGTCTAAGTATAGACTCAAAACTTGGTACAATTACACAAATAAATGATATCCAACGACCACTTGCATAATCAACTAACGCTTCACTTATAAACTTTAATTCGTCTTCAGTTACTAAGGGACATTTTTGAAAACATATAATTAGTTCTTCTATTGAAAAATCCTTAGAATTTTCCAAAGCTGCTAATGCGGGTAAAATAGTTGTAACTTTGTGCATTGAATATGCCAACTCCTTAGCTTTTAATAATGCGTCGTTTCCATTTGAAATTACTTTATTTTGATCAAGGGTAACAACTGATGCAAATTGCATGAAAACTGATTTATTAAATTCAGCCGCAGTTCTATCAATATCTTTTAATATAGGTACTGGCTTATACAATATAACATTCATATTTGTTTCTTCTTCTTTGATGGTTATAAATTTGGATAAATAAGTTATTCTATCCTGAATTTTAATTTCAGAATTTGAAAATAATTCATTAATAAGTCGAATATTTTCATTTATAGCATCATTTATTTCAGTTGATAAAACAAACTCTGTTTCATTCCAATCAGAACTATCAGATTCTAAGCATTTACTAATCATTGATAAACACTTATTTTCCTCTTCACTATCTTTTAGTAATTTGTACATGCTTGCTGCCTTTTGTGCAAAGTGTATTACCCTTATATCTGAATTATCATCCTTTACTTGTTTCATATAAGATTCAGCTAGTCTACGTTGGATCACAAGTCGTTCAACAGGAAAACGTTTAGATTTACTGGAATCTTCGAGTAACTGCTCAATTGGTAGATAATTGCCAATGTTAGCAGATTCTATCAACTGTTCATTTAAGAGTTCAACGAACTCATTTTCCCTCTCTTTATTATTTATAAAAGCAGTTAATCTTATAGCATGTGAAAATATACAATTAGGGTAAAGTTTTAAGTAATTCAATATTGAAGTCCATACATCATCTTTTCTTATGTCCATAGATCCACTAACTTCTAAAAGTGTGTTAATACTTTGGTTAATAAAATATTTATCAACCGCATCTTTAATTATTTCTCTTATGTTGGCTAGAAACCAATCGACGTATCCCTTTGCATGGATATATTTCTTTTTTGAGTTTTTAATTAGAAAAATATAATATCTTACTTTAGTTTTAATAAACGAACATTCTTCTAAACTCTTACTTGCATAATCAATTATGTCTTTGTCTATAGATTGTTCCCTAAAGTCTATTAAATCATTTTGAATAATTAACTCAAAGTCAATATATTTATAGCCAAGGTCGTTAAATTTTGAACCAAAATATGAAAAAACTCCTTCATTCACCAAATATTGTTCCAATTGTTTTTCAAAGTTTAAGAAATTCATATTGTATCCCCAATTTCAAATGTAAAATATTATTAAGTATTCCATTTATGTTTAGTATGGTTTATAGTTTGTAGCCAATTTAATAGTTTTAAAAAATTAAAATTCATTTATATACTATCAAAAATATACCTTTATTAAAATATTATTTAAGTCAGTAAAGTGGATATTCATCGAGAGGAGAATATGGCAATAAATACTATTTGATTTTTGTGATTAAAAAATACCTGAAATACTTTGTAACGAATGATGAATAGTATAAAAAAAGTTTCGGTATAATTGTTTAATTTCTGCTAACTTATTATAGGATAATGCAAAAGCCAACTATTGATAAGTAGTTGGCTTTTGGCTATACATATTATATTTATTTATCTATTTCATTACGATTTTATCTCAACTCATCATTTAAAGGTACAATTATTTCATCAAGTGTCTTTTTCCACTGGCGCTTCATCTCAGGTCCATATTTCAACGGCTTTGCATCTGGATGTACGGCTTTATACTTATCAAATTGCTTGCTATTGATAATTCCACCAATATTCGGAATAGGCTCTGTTCCTAGTTCATATTGAATAGAAGATGTATGCAGTTCTCCTTCATCCACAAACCAAGTATTAGCAAATTTTTCAATTGCTTTATTATAGGATTTAGTGAAAAATCGTCGCTTCACTACAAGAATATCTTCATCAGAATCTATTTCTTTGGTATCAATAGCGTTTAAAATCGCGCGGTACACGTCTTTAACAATTTCTGATTTCTTCAGTTTTTGAAGTGCTTTTTCGATTTCTTCACGGGTATTCTGATTATTGGCTGAGTACGTTCCTAATAGTCGATCAATATAGGTTGAGTCAATATCATAGATCTTAATCGTATTTTCTCCATAGAATTCAATGTTTGAGAAATCAGGACCCGTTCCATCTTGCCCCCCTTCATCTATTAGTGAACCTTTAACCGTGTTGTATAACCCAATATATTTTTCTAAGGTAATCACTTGTTCTTGAAGTGCTATTGATTTTTCTATATCATCGTTGTAATCATCATATGTAACTAAGGCTTCGTATGCATTATTTAGCCCTTGGAAAGCTTTCACAAATTCAATCCTTATTTCAAGTGGTGAGTGCTCGTTAATATCGGTTGGATTTGGAACTAACGTTGTTAGGGCTTTGTGAGCCTTTTTGAAACGTTTCTTCGATTCATCATAAGTTGGATAAACAAGATTAGATTCCTCTTGTGCTTCAGAATATAACTTCGTAGCATCTATTACGTTTAGTTCCATTATCGAAGGTTTCCGGAATGTCACAATCAATCCTTTTGTCTTACCTGGATAGGTACGATTGGTTCGAGAAAAGGCTTGAATCAAATTGGCATAACTTAAATTACGATCCACAAATAACGTTTGGATCGTTGGTGCATCGAATCCAGTCAATAAGCGGTCAACCACAATGACTAAGTCAATTTGTTTTCCAAATTCTTTGAACTCTGCTTTCTTACGGGCTAGGCGATTATTGATATCGCCGTTATACCGTTCAATATCTTCTATCGACCAAGCAGTGTGATAATAATCGTTATAGTCCTTGATAATTTCTTTCATTTCATCTTGAATTTGTTTGGAATTATCTTCGTTTTCTTGGATCGAATAGGTAATGGCAATCCGTGGGAAATCTGAATCTTCAATCATACGCCCTGTTCGAATTGGTTGTCCAGCAAATTCTTTGGTCAACCATTCTGGATCTCTGGTCATTTTCTTGATTGCCTGATAGTAGCGTTTCGCCATATCAATGGAACTTGTTGTTAAAATGGCAGACTTTTGTGGGCGACCATTTTGGAAATCAAATTTGATATAGGCATTATCTGGTCGTAAAATCTTATGAATGACTTTTTGTATGTGATTATCATTTTCGAAAGAAGATGGTTCAAGATATAATTCCTTTTCTATTCCATCCATTTGATCAATAATATCGTTTATTTCATTATCACAAAAATTGGCATAATTTTCATTTTGACGAAGTTGATCAAATATATAGTTATTTAATGATGTTGGTTCAATAGTATCTTCGTGCTCTACTTGGAAACCTAAAACAGCTCCATCATCTAATGCGTTCTTAATGGTATAGGTGTGCAAGACTTCTCCATATTGATCAGAAGTGGTGCGAGCTAATCGACCTTTAGCTTGTTTCTTATTTACATCAAATATCGGTGTACCAGTAAATCCAAACCATGTGGAGTTTGGAAAAAACCCCTTAATTGCTCCCATCCCTTCTGCACTTAACGCACGATGACATTCATCAACGACAAAGACAATATGTTGTGCTAATAATTTCTTAAATCGCTGAGTGCCTTTTTGCTCTTCTAGTTTTTGAGCATGTCGTAGGGCCGCTTCCAATTTTTGACGTGTGGTAATAATAACTGTATTGGAATTGGCATCTGAAAGTAAAGCATTACTTAACTCAGTTGCACTACCGGTTCCGATAATCAAGCTATTAGACTTGGCATTACCAGAAGAAATACCAGTATTAAACTCGGAAGCAAATTTGGTAAATTCAGTGGTAGTTTGATTGTCCAAGTCTTTTCGATCAATCAGCATAATTGTACGATCTACACCTGGTTTACGAGCTAATAACTTTGTAGAAACAAAACTTGTCAACGTTTTTCCTGAACCAGTCGCATGCCAAACATAACCTGATTCATGCTTCATAGCAGATGTAAACAAAGCTTCAATAGCATGAATTTGGTACGGTTTTAACACAATTAATGATTTGTTGTCTTGGTCCTCGCTCACAATCGTATAGTGGGCAACCAAACGGTGGGCATCCGGAATATTTAAGGCTTGTTTGACAAATTCATAGAGATTTTCTACTTTTCGATTATCTGTTGTTCGCCAACTAAAGAGAAATTTTTTATGCATGTCTTTTGGCATCACATTGGCAAAATAGCGAGTCGTTTGTTCATTGGAAATAACAAATAATTGAAGAGTGGAAAAGATATTATTTCTAAACATCCCTTCTTCTGCGTATTTCTTGATTTGATTATATGCTTGGAATACACCATCTTTTGCTCTGACCTGTTTCAATTCAATTTGAACAATTGGTAGCCCATTAATTAAAAGTGTCACGTCGAATCGACGATCACGCCCATCAACATTTGCCCTTTGTTTCGCAATTTGATGAACCACTTCGTATGTTGAAATTCCGCCACCTATGTCTTGATTGGAATACAATACTAACGACATTGACCCTAAGGAAACATCTTCACGTTCAATTGTAATTCGTGAGATTCCATTCTCCCCTTTAAGCCATCTAGCAGCATCAAAGGGTGTCTTTGTTTTCAATAATAGTTCTGTTTTAATATTGTCAAATTCTTTATCAGAAATTGGATGTTCCCCAATTTCTGATAAGTTATTTTGCGTAATCTTTTGACGTAAGTTCTTCCATAGATCTTCTTCTGATTTTAAATCTGGACGATAATTCCACTGATTATGCCCTTCCCCTAGCACTTTAATCAAGCGAAGTTCCACTTCAACTTCATCATTATGTGGTAGCTTTGTCATGTTTCTCCCTCTCTTCTATTTGCTTAAGCAAACATCTTTTGTAGGAATGCTTTTTTCGTTTCTTTCAAGGAATCCAATTCACGTTGACGAAGAGAGATAGTTTCGTCTAATTGTTTGAAAAATTTACCGATTTTACGTTGTTCTGGACTTGATGGTATTAAAGCTCCGATGTTCAAAAAATCAGTCTCATGAATTCTCCATTGACCATAAACAACACCTTGTCTAAATCTCAACATTTTCTTGATGAATTCTTTTCGTTGAATCATCATTCCTATAAAGTCTGATGTTATTCCATCTTTAACATAAAAAATACTGTACACTGGTGAAATCACGGCATTCCCCATATTATTCAATCCAATTGAACCAACATCCAAGTTATTTGAGCTATAAATTAAGTCTCCCTTTTCAGTTTTTTTGTACTTTTTGTTATCAGATTTAACCAAAAACTCTCGGTTGTATCTGTCAGACTTCGGTGTGACTCCTTCGGTTGCTGTAAATGACATCAATTGGTATTCTTCATTTTCAGGCATTTGCTCATTTCTTTCTTCTAATAAATCCCCCAACTTTTGCTTTTCCCAATCCTCAGTAAATCCTGGAAAACGAATTTCCGGAGCAGATTCCCCCTCTTTTGGAAACATTTTTTGTAAGAATCCCTGTTTTGTTTTCTTGAGAGTGATTAGTTCTTGCTGATAAAGAGCGATAGTGCCCTCTAATTGTTTGAAAAAGTTACCGATTTTAGTTTGTTCTTCAATTGAAGGAAACGGAATAGGCATTTCACGAAATAAAGTATCTTTGATAGCAAACCTGTCTGAACGTGCACCTGAATCTCCATTCAACTTCATGAATATATGCCAACTATTGGATGAAAAGTATTTTTCTAAAAATGTTTTCTCAACGTCATGTGTACGGAATACATAATAAAGAGGCGACATTACGCCAGTTCTTCCTAACTTATTTCTGTTAATTGGACCTACTGGAGCGAGATTAGAAATCCTTGGATTGTATACAAAATCATCAGGACCAACGATATAATAACCATCTAAATTCTTTTCGTTTGAAATATCCTTATCAAAAAAATCACGTTGATTGATGATCCCAAACTCAGCTGAATTCGTGAGAGTTTCAGTATAGATATTATTTTTATTCTTCTCAGTTACTTTTTCTGAAATCTCGCCTAACTTACGTTGTTCCCATTCTCCAATAAATCCTGGAAATCGAATTTCAGGTGTATATTTATTTTTCACGATTAAACACCTCTAATGCACCCTTAATCCACGTAGCATTTTGTTGATCAAATTGCAGCGAAGAAATCATTTCATATAGGCTAGATTCTAGTTCCGATTTTTCTTTTCGAAACTCTTGAATTTTTGAGCCAATTGTAGCCATATCAACAACTGCTTCTTCCTCGAAGGTATCCACATATCGAGGGATGTTCAAATTGAAATCATTCTCTTTGATTTCATCAAATGTAGCGACGTGGGCATATTTCTCAACATCTTCTCGCTTCTTGTATGTTTCAACAATCTTATTAATATTTTCTTTGGAAAGTTTATTTTGGTTCTTTCCTTTAAAAAACTCATTACTTGCATCAATAAATAAAACATCACGAGTAGAACGATTTTTCTTCAAGATTATGACTGATGTTGGAATCGATGTCCCAAAGAATAAGTTTGCTGGCATGCCAATTACAGCGTCAATACTGCCATCTTCTAGTAATTTCTTACGAATAACACCTTCTGCAGCTCCACGGAACAGTACCCCATGCGGTAAAACAATTGCCATTGTTCCCGAATCTTTCAAATGATAAAACCCATGTAAAAGAAAAGCAAAGTCTGCTTTTGATTTTGGGGCTAATTTACCGTAACGATTAAAACGAGAATCATCTAAGAAAGTATCATCTGAAGACCAATTTGCAGAGTATGGTGGATTCATAAGGACAGAATCAAAGGTATAAGGCTCATCTGTCGGCCAATCTTTGTTCAATGTATCTCCATTGCGTAAACGCATGTCTTCTTTATCAACACCATGCAAGATCAGATTCATCTTCGCTAGATTATAAGTCGTTGTATTTAGTTCTTGTCCATGATACTTTACACTATCTGGATGTTTAATATAGTTTCGAATATTTAACATCAAGGAACCTGATCCCATGGTTGGGTCAAATACGCTAAACAATTTTTTGTCTTCTTGACCAATTGCGGCAATACGAGCCATCATGTCAGAAACTTCATGAGGTGTATAGAATTCTCCAGCTTTCTTACCAGCTTCTGAGGCAAATTGACCAATCAAATACTCATAGGCATCCCCAATGATATCCCCATTATGTCCCATCACATCAATATCATTTAGTTTCTTCAATACTTCTGTAATGGTAATATTTCGCTGTTGATCATCTGACCCTAGCTTTTTTGATTTCAAATCCACATCATCAAACAATCCATTAAATTGATCATATTTCGTAGACAAATCGATAAAGGCTTTATTCAAGGAATTCAATTGAAACGTGTTTTGTTTAGCTTGATTGGTTAATACATTAAATAAATACTCTAGTTCAATATGATAGCCCAATGTATCCACTAACGTTTCAATCAAATCATTTTTTATATCATCATCTGCTAATGATTCTCTATACAATTGAGTTTGTTTTTCTTGCGTGTTGTATTCTTCATGCGATTCATCTGCTATCTCAACTACTTTTTCTAATAGCTTATCAGATAAGTACTTGTAAAAGATCAATCCTAATAAATAGTTTTTGTATTCTGAAGCATCCATTTTGCTTCGCAAGTTGTCTGCAGCACTAAATAATTTTGAGTTTAATTCAGCCATGTTGCGTTCCTCACTTTTTCTATTATTGGTCTAATTGCTTCAATACTTCTAAATAAAGTTGTTCTTCAAGTTCTAATTGTTTCTTTGCCAAAGCTTGACGTTTTTTCAAAAAGAAATAAGCTTTTCCAATCGTACGTTGTTTATCAATACTTGGTAACTTGATTTCCAACTCCTTCAAAGTCGCCGGAGTTAATTTTGGTACTGTACTCCCTTGCATAGAAATCGCCATTTGCTTTTTCATTGTGTATGATTCATTCAGCGCATAACATAAATAGCTTCTCTCTAATTGATCATTTACAATAATGAGTTTCGCAAAGTTTTGGTTTATAATCTTCCCTTGGTTTAAGTCACTTACTATCCCAGCTTTGGAACTAACAAAGCTGAAAACAACATCTCCTGTACTGCTTAAATAGCCGTCTTTATGAATTGAATTTTCAGTATCAGGAGTTTGTGAGTCTAGAAAAGAGCCATCTAAATCATTCATTAAATCCTCGTACGAATAAGCAACTAAAGTTAGGTCATTTTTCTCGTTACCTCTAGAAAGATTTCTTCCAATTTTAACTGTTATAAAATCTTCTAGTTTCATATCCCGCCCCCCTTTAAAAGTATTTCTTTAAAATTACTTTATTTAGATTACGATTAAATCATATCACCCCGAAAATATCCCGTCAACAATTTATATGTAATTTTTACGAATTACATATAAACTATTAGATTATTATTATGACCCATTATTTCTAGTAAATTTAGAAAAGATGAATAATTTAAGCGTACGTAATCCGTAAAATGTGCATTAGTTTATTGTAGATGTCGATCGTGAATTGTTAGAAGTGAACGGGGTTACTACTGTTAAATAAATAGTTACCTTTTTGGCATTAAATCGCCACTTCTTGAGTACCTTCGTCGTATAACACCGTAATACATAAGGATTCTTCGTATAACGAAAAAAAAGCCGTCCTAATATTGGACGACCTAAAACCCGCTCAATTTGTTATATATTGTAGTGTTTGCCTTCAACCGTTTTAACTTCGCATTTATTTGTGAAGTATACGTAAACTTCGTCCCCTTTTTCGAGGTTCTTGTCACCTTTCGTTACTTGCGACTTTTTAATCGTTAATTCTGATTTATCGCAAAGGGCGTTCTTGTAGTCGAATACCTTGTAACCTTCTGCCGTTACTTCACTGATTGAGTAGCCGTGATTGTCTTTAATATCCGAATCATATGCAACCCCGCTACTTGTTTCCTTGTCACCGTTAGAACACGCCCCTAATGTTAATGCCGTTAAACCTACAATTAATAGTTTCTTCATTTAGTTTCCCCTTTTAATTTGGACACCTTGATTTCGATATGTAATATTATCTATCTTGCGTAATAACAACGTTGTACCCACCGCTTACTTCATCTAGTCGTACATAATCTCCTACCGAAATTGTACCACCGTTTACTTTTTTAACTTTAGACTTTTCAAGTGGTTTTTCTTTCTCTTTCGCACGTGCAACGCTTGCAATCATGTACTTGTCATTATCGACGGCTACAACCATGTATGTACGCTCTCGCTCTTCATTTTCTTTTACGGAATCATTGTCCTCCGTAACAACTATTCTGTATTTGTTGCCTTTTTGGTAAACATCGACGGTGTCGCCGCCGTCTAATACTCCATCAGTTTTACTTTTGAATTCAATCGAAGTTACATCAGATTTTTTAATATCAGTTGGCTTACCGACTTTCAAAAATAGCATATAGTTTCCGTTTTCCATTGGGAATATGCTCGTACCGCCTTTTAATAGTTTTTCTACATTACTTGTTTCTTTCGGTTTATTCTTAGGTTTAGTTGTCGTTTCTTTATCACCGCAAGCAGATAGCATTAAAACCGTTGATATACCTACCGCCGCTAGTACATATTTCTTCATACTTTGTTGTCCCCCTTTACAGATTACTAAGCTAGTATACTAATAACATTCATTAATGAGAACACTCATTCAATAAATTATAGTTGTATTCCCGCTTTAGTAGCCTTCGACGTTAGATAATTTACAAAAGAAGAACACGAAACTAACATTAACTTAGCGTCTTCAAAGTCAACGTTCGGGTCGTCCTTAATGTCATGACGAATACCATTAGCGTCACTTGTGTATCCATAAAGTTGCTTAAATGATTCCTTTAATTTCGGATGTAAATCAATTCGTGATTGTTGTTCAATCATTTCCAATGCTCGTCCAAGTGTCGTTGATGAATTTCCGACAATTGCCTTACAAATTGATTCTACGGCGCTTATAGATTCTTTCATGGAATTTCGATAATCAGGTACTTGTTTATCTGCTAATAACGCTAACGAATTTTGAATGTGGGTTGCCGCATAATGTGTTCTTGAATTTATACGAGTAGCCGCTTCAATAGTTTCAATTTCTTCATCTGAAGTAATACGAAGAATTTCATTATCGACAAACCGATATGCAGACACTTCACGCTCCAATACCTTATTACAGTTTTTTCTAAAAAATGAGGTACTGTAATGATTGGTTTTAGCTACAAACTCTATAAAGCTATATACTTCGTGCCATTCTGCTCGGAAAAAAAAGTATTCTCTAATATCCTCATGGCAATCTCCCCAAAAATAACTTAATTTATCTAAAGGTCTTTTAAAATAGTCTCTCCATATACAATTTATTAAAGCACTTAAAGCTTTGTTTGATTCAACCGAAGCTCCAAAAGAGTGGTTACTCCAAAACGATGAAGATAATACATTCCATAACCCTACTCTTAAATCCTCGTCCATTGATTCAATTTGAATAACTTGTTTAACTTCTTTGTGTCCGTATCTTTCAGAAAATAGCATAAGATGTTTCCCCTTTCGTAATTTAATAAATATTAGGAAATATTTAGTAATTTCATTATATCTTACCCACATTCTAATTTAAATGAATAGTTATACGACAAAAGGACGGCTAAATTACACCGTCCCCTCGTTTTTATCTTCGTAATATCCCATCAACGCAATTAGCGCTTCCTCTAACGTTACATACACGCCAATATGGACGCCTTTATCTCGTACAATCCATTTATTACGGTTCTTATGCCATGTAATGCCTTCAAAGCCCGAAGCGTTCGTTGAACTTGCTTTCACGCCTTGACGGAATGCTAAATTCTTTAATTGCGTACAAACTCGTAGAGTATTTCTTGTATCATTTAACGTTTCGCCGTCTATATGGTCAACAACTTTGCCACCTTCGCTTGAGCTTGCGACACTTACTCCTTACAAATAATTCAGTTAATGAAGTAATAAATAGTCCTCAATTGACTCAAACGATTCAAACATTAGTAACAAAAGCAGTGGAACAAATCTCAAGTGGGAGATGAGCATAAGCTCGTTTCTTTTTTTACACACGATCCATTTTTTAGTTTCATGAAATATTTCTCACCGTCTAATCAAGAAGAATAAACGAACTCCCTTATTCTCTTTGATGGAATACATAACCATTTTCTACTTTCTTTTTGAAATTAGTGAAAAATGAGTCGTCATATAAGACAAAAGTATATTATGAACTTACTAGTTTTCAATGTACTAGAACCATCGATATAGAGCAGCCTTTGTGTACATTTTTCTAGAGAAATGAATAAATCAAAAAGTACACAATATATCACAAATAGAGCTTTTTATCAGTTGAAGGGTTTGTGCACTTACAGCTTTCTAAAATTCTCGTGTACACAAAAAAGAGGTCGTCAAGTCATTTAGACTTAACCTCTGTTACTTGTGTCACGGAATAAAGTAGATTCATACAATAAATATTCATTATCATTCACTGTCTGAATCAGATTTTAAGAATTGTGATCTTTACGTATTCTATTTTGAGTCCGCTTATAATCCAATTGTTAACACATGATTATAGGGAATAAATTGATTAAATATTTAGTGCCATAAACCTTAAGTTTTATAACAATATTGACTTAACTTGATTAATGCCCACATTTATTTCAACTTGCCAATCGTTTACTATAATCTCTTCTAGCACCTTTTCGTTTAAATTAACAATAAACACTTGTTTAATTTCTCCATGAAATTCAAAAACAAAGTTCTCTTCTCTTTCCAATGGATTACAAAAACGTAAAACAATTCTATCTTCTTTCTCAGCCTTCTTCAAAGTACTCAAAACCATATTCGAAGACCTCTCCTTAAAAAAGCTAAACTCCAACGGCGTCTTCACACCAGACTCATTCAACTTCATAGTATCAAAAGGAATCTTATTATAAGCAACAACCGGAGTTAAATACTCCTTAGCAATCCTCCCAACATTCTCTTCCTTATTATAAGTCGCAATCGCAAACTCCAACGACAACTTCCCAATCATCTGAGAATCCGGAGTAGGCAACTTAATCCCAGACGGTCGCCCTGGCCTACGTACCATCTCCTCTTTCCCAAGAAAACCAACACTCCTATACAGAGTGATGGCTATAGTATCAAACTTTTCACCAACAATCTCATATTCTCTCGTACTATTCGTTAATACACTAACTCCATAATCATCATTTAATAAACTAACATAACTCAACATAGGATAAATTGGATCTGGCCTTTCATCCCAATTCTCTTCCTCCCACACATGAATTGCTGAATCTACTACATTACGTTTAATCGAGCCAAATTGATTATCTGATACCGAGAAAGCCGAAGCAATATTCGTTGGAATTAATACTCTTAACCGATGATCCTTCGCTTGATTATCGATATCAAATTCAATCTTAAGTATTCGTTTATGATTTGGAACATTAACTACAATATGAACGTTGACAGCACCATCAAAAATTTGTTCTTTTCGTTTTTCTAAATTAGAAGGAACAGCCAATGTATATTTAATATCAATTGTTACCCCAAATCGATTTTGCTGAATTTTAGTTTCAGCAACAACATAATCATTAAAAATTAACTCCTCATTTTGAAGTGGAGAGTAATCATATTCATCCCCATCATCACCACCATTTTCTAAACGAAGGACATTCGTAAAAATTTGTCTAAGTTGTTTATCAAAAATATTCAATGTTCCATTTGAATTAACAGTAATCCTATAATAATCTGTTTCAATCTCATTAGTAGAATAAGTTATTTTCTTTAAGACCTCATCACTTTCTTCTACAAAATATGTTTTATAACCCATCGATGGGATCGTATCTTTTAATTGAATTGTATATTCAATAAATGGATCATAATTTCCATAATGAACAATTTGGCGATCAATTAATCCAGGGTCAGTAACCCTACTTTCAATAATTTCGAAGTCTATTTCATTTGATTCATGATCAACTAGCTTAAATGATTTTAATTTTGTCATAACACTAGTATTCACGACTTCAGTACGCTCATATGGAAGTAAATTAAAAAGCGTAATCCGATCATGCTCATTAGAAGTTTCCATCGAATCAACTATTTTTCGCTTATAAAAATTAATCAATTGATCAACTTTTTCTTCCGCTAAATTAAAACGATTTAGAATTTCTCTGTGTACTTTATCCGAACAACAACATCCAATACTATCATGTGCGTGATTTTTCATGATTTCTTTCCAAATTAACTCAATTAAACCATGGTGGTACTCAAACCCTAAACGATAGGCGATAGATGCAAGTGGTTCTAAAATATTGGTAATTTTATTTTCAATTCTAGTATTCGCCGCTTTAATATCCATCCTTGTCGAGTAAATACTTCGATGAACACGCATGTACTTTCCATCTAGAAATTCGCCTTTCAACTTATCAAGGTCATTTTGTGTTTCAAGATTTTCAAAAACATTTTCATATTTACTTAAGAAAAAATCTCGCTCTGGATAAAGATTTTGAAGCTTTTCGATGATTGTAAAAATATTCTTTTGAATCGGCATTTGATCATGACCATTAGGTAAGATTATATGGTCACTCGTTGCGCCTCGATCAAGTACAGTGAAATACTTATCAATTCGACTTTGCAGAACTTCTCCATCCTCTGGTAAATACTTACCGATTGCATACCCTAGCGGAAACAATTGAACTAATACCTTTGAACCATCATCTGACTCCCAATAAAATTCAGTTTTGTCTGTACCATGACGTTCAGATGTCCCTCTCCAAAAAATTGAATACTTAATATCAAACCCATTTAAAATCATCGGCATCTGAGCAGATTGTCCAAACGAATCTGGAAGATAACCAATTTTCATCGGTACTCCAAACTCTTCGCAGTCCTTCATTCCATATAATAAATTACGAACAATCGACTCACCACCGACAATCATCTCATCCGTTTGCGTATACCATGGACCAATAATTAATCGCCCTTCTTGAACAAGCTTTTTCACTCGGTCTTTATTTTCTGGTTTTACTGCAAAATAATCTTCTAAAATAGCAGTCTGTCCATCTAACACATAGAAAGGATAATCAGGATTCGTTTCTAACATCTCCATAATTTCTTCCATATTATTAACTAATAGAATTCTAGACTCTTCCGTCGTAAAATACCATTCTCTGTCCCAATGCATATGTGGAACGATATGAACTTTTTTCATTTTGCTCCTCCACTCTTATGCCACATTTTGTTGTGATGCCTTTACTTTTATTTCTTTAACTATTTTTTGTTTTCTTGTCATAATTAATAAATTTGTTGATATAAACGCACCAATTAATGCTGCTCCAAACCAAATGCCTGCAGCTACTATGGCTGGTTTACCTTGAAGTAAAGCTAAAGAGAAAATTCCAGCACCAGGAACATTTAGACCAATATTAGAGTAAGCAACGATCGCTCCTGTGACTGCTGAACCAGCGATTAATGAAGGTATCACTCTTAGGGGATCTTTAATCATAAATGGAATCGCACCTTCTGTTATCCCAGCTAATCCAAGCAACCAAGTTTGTTTTCCAATTTCTTTTTCTTGTTCAGAAAATAAATGTTTACCAATTATCGTTGCTCCAGTGACGGAGAATGCAGAAACCATTTTGACAGAAGCAAATGCTGCGTAAGGTACAATATTCCCACTAGCCATTGCACCGATACAGAATGTGTAAGCAGCCTTATTTACTGGACCACCAAGGTCAAATGAAACCATTGCTCCTAATATTGCTCCAAGTAAAATAGCATTTGCTCCACTCATTCCATCTAGCCAATCAATTAGTCCTTGATTTAACAAAGCTAATGGCTTACCAATTACAAATAGCATGATTGAACCAACTACAAGAGTTCCAATTACAGGATAGAACCAGAAACTAACAAATCCTGCGAAAGTTCCTTTAGGTTTGACCTTAACTTTTAGATACTTTAAGAAATAACCTGCTAGTAATCCTCCAAGCATACCCCCTAAAAATCCACTGCCTATTAAATTTGCCGCGACCCCTGCTGCAAAACCTGGCCCTAATGCTGGTTTATCAGCAATCGAATAGGCCATATATGCCGCTAAAATTGGAATCATGATTTGTCCTAATAAAGAACCACCTAATTGGCGTAATAACCATAACCATGATCCTTCTTCTGCATATACATCTTGAAGACCAAAAGCTTGCGCAATAAAGACAGCCGCCGCTAACGTCATACCTCCCGCTACAATAATAGGGATGATGTGAGAGATTCCTGTTAAAAGAGAATCCTTGACTTCTGTTTTGATAGATTTACGTTCAATCTCATAAACTGACTCTTCACTTTCGACCATTCCTGTTTTAGGTTTATTTTCTACTTTTTGCAATGCTTGTTCTAAAATACCTTTTGCGTTTCGAAGAGGTGAAGCTACAGATGTTTTTACTTTCGGAAGATGTTTGAATCGCTCTTCATCCTTCACTGCAACATCAACCGCAAATACAATCGCATCAGCCTTTTTAATTAAGTCGTATGAATGCCGATCTTCAATTCCATTTGCACCTTGTTTTTCAACAAATACATTAATTCCTAATTCATTACCTGCTTTAGCTAATGCTTCCGCTGCCATATAAGTGTGTGCAATACCAGCTGGGCAAGCTGTAATGGCTAAAACGGTTTTATCTCTATCCTGTGAGATTTTCTGATTAGTAGATTGTAAAGATAAATCAAGACGATCATAAAGTTCTTTATTCGTCCTTGAATGAAGTAGATTATTTTTATACTCTTCATTTGATAGTCTTGTAACCAGTTCAGATAATAGAGTAAGGTGTGTTGTTCCTTCCTCTTCTTTTGGAATCGCTAACAAAATAACTAATTCAACTTGATTTTTTGGATCAACACTTTCCCAAGTACTAATTGGCTTCTCTAGTGTTGCGACTGCAAATGAAGCTTCTTTAACTGCCGAAGATTTTCCATGTGGAATAGCAAGACCACCTTCAAAACCAGTTGGAGATAAAGCTTCTCTTTCCATTACTGCTTTATAAAACTCTTCCTCAGAATGAATTTTCCCTTCTGATGCTAATTTTTTAACTAAAAATTTTATGATCTCTTCTTTAGATGTAAATCCCACTTTAGTTCTGATCAAAGCTTCAGAAGTTAACTTTTTTAACTGCATTTATGTAACCCCTTTCAATTATTAGTGGACTACTTTGACTTCATCATAGCAAAAAAAAAATAAGAAGCTTGATACTTCTCATTTTTACACAGTTTTTAGTGAAATTATATTTTTAAAGTGTATTTATACACATCAATTCGATGCTTTCCAATAAAACTCAGATAAAGCTCTAAGAACTAATAACAAAGGTGTTTTATCTGTAATATTGTATTCATTAAACTTTTTATTAGGAGAATAGCAATACAAATTCAAATCAGCTATTTGTTGTAAAGCATTTTTACTAAAATGTGTAAGTGAAATTATTTTAATTCCCATTTGTTTGGCTAGGTCCGCTACGTCCAATACTTGAGCCGTTTCTCCAGACAATGAAATTAAAAATAGTAAATTATTTTCTTTAGACTCTAGTCTAGAAAGTTCATACAATATATCATGACGATGGAAATAGTACTCAGCTTGTTTACCAACAACTTTAAGATTTTTTATCATCATTTCACAAAATGGCGCAGTATCCCCTACACCAAAGAAAAGCACCCTACGTGCTTCTTGAATTAATTTCGTAGTGAGAGCTAACTTATTTTGATCAATTAATCCAATGCTTTTATGAATGTTAAATGATAGACTATCCTCTTCTGTAAAAACTTCCTGCTTAATAATCTCCTCTTTTAAACTATTCTTCATCTGAGAAAATCCATCAAAACCTAATTTTTTTGTTAATCTCGTAATTGTATTCGGGACAGTAAACAATTGAGCAGCTAAATATTGTATAGAATAGCCAACAACTTCTTCTTTGTTATTCAAAATAAACTCAATAATTTGATCATCAGTATCGTTTAGTTTATATTCAAATTTTTGAATCCTTTCCTCGAAATGTAACATTAAGCATACACCTACTTATTTATGTACTGTTATTAATTTACTAGTATTTAACTTCAAAAAGAGAACAACTATAATATTGTTCTCTTTTACTACTGTTCTTCCTTTTATTTTTGACTCAACAATAAAATAACGTACTCTAAATCGTTTAAATCATATAAAGGTTCAATATAAGCTGTTTGATTTAAACCTAAATTATCAATTTTAGCTTCTTTTACTTTACCTATTTCAATACCTGGTAAATAGATTCCTCCTAGACCAGAGGTAACAATGATTTCTCCAGATTTTAATTTATCATTTACATTGAAAAGAGTCATTTTTAAATAGCCAGTTTTCTCATCTGCCCCTTTAATTAGGCCTTGTAATTGATGATTATTTTTTGGTTGGACTGAAATATATGAAGTATATTTAATTGCGCTTAATAAATCTACTTTTGAGGTATGATTCGAAACTTCGATTACTTTACCCACTAAGCCTTGAGAGGTTATTACATTTGTATTTATTTTTACTCCATCTTTTGATCCCTTATTTATTTCTACAAAGCTGTTCCATGTATCAAAATCTCTTTTTGTAACGATTGCTACTTCAGTTTTGTAGCTTTGACTTTCTTTATTTAGTCTTTCTTTAGTTGTTTTAATTCTTTATTTTCGAGATTGTATTCAGTTATGTTTGCTTTTAAAGATGTTTCATTGCTCATTTTTTTATTTAAGTAATCATTCTCTTTTTTTAATTTAATTAAATCATTAATATTGTTAGTGTAATTTTCGAATGTCTTGCTTTTTGAGAAAAGATACCCACTTGTAAAAAGAGCGACGATTAACACGGTAATGATAATTATTTTTTTCATCGGTTTATCCTTTTCTTATCTAATTTCATGAATTAAAGCAATTTCAACTTAAGAATACCATGAAAAATATCCTAAATAAGAAGGGTAATATGGCTATTTTGTGTTTAAATAATTTTAATAGAATCTGCTGTTTCATCATTCCCAATTGTTACCAAAATTAAGAATTGAAAAATAAAAAGCCAACTGCCGACAGTTGACTTTTGTTCCTATAAGTAATTTAAATAATTGTTCAAATCTAACTCATGAATTATTCATCAAACCCATCAATAATTACTTTGCATTAGCATCCGGTTGATGAATTCCAAAAATATTACCTTCAGTGTCCTTGAAGTATCCTTGCCATGCCATTCCAGGCAGTGCATATTTAGGCATTGCTACTTTGCCACCATTTTCAACAATTTTAGCTTCCGTAACGTCGTAATTTTCTACTCCCATTGTACATGCATATCCATTTAATGGTTGGTTTGCTTCAGGAGGAGCACTTTGGCGTTGCATTAAGGCACCGTTAATTCCCATTTCGTCCTCATTGCCTGTTACTGCCCCAAAGTATGGCATTCCTGCATATTCACTCCAATCTTGAAACGTCCAACCAAATACCTCTCCATAAAACTTCTTTGCACGTTCCATGTTATCAACATGAATTTCGAAATGAACTAATCTTCCCATAGTTTCCTCCTATGTTTTACACGAATTTTCCTTAACTCATCTAGTATGTACACTATAGTTGCTATTTATAATTATATTGGATCTGGAAATAAATTCAATTTCCAAAGAAATATTTCTTTTATCATTCGTTCGACATCTAGTAATTGATATTTTATCTAATCAATTTGTCAACCGTAGGAAGGTCAGCTAGGGCCCATTCAAGTTCTTTTAACTCAGGGATTTCTTTCCATTCGATCTTCGCATGCTCATTAGCTACTGGCTTACCGCTTATAATCTTGGCTTCGTAAGTTATCAAATTTACAATTATATTTGGATACTCATGAATTACATCATGAACTAGTTCGTTTACAGATATTTCACATCCTAATTCTTCTTGTATTTCACGAACCAACGCCTCTTCAGGTTTCTCATTCTTCTCTATTTTTCCACCAGGAAATTCCCAGCTATTTGGCATGCTCATTTCTGGTGAACGTAAGGCACATAGTATTTGGTTTTGATCGTTTCTAATTACAGCACCAACTACTTTAATTTGTTTTTTCATTGTTTTTTAATCCTTTAAATATTTATTATTTGGGAAGTACATTTAGACAGCCTATCCAAAAAATCTTAATACTATTTCTTTTCTAAAATTCGAATTGCTTTTTCAATTTTAGCTAATGTCTTACCCATTCCAAAATCGACTACTTTTGTGTGTGGTTGAGTGGATTTTCTTTTATTTTTTCGTTTTAATCCCATAATGCTCCTCCTGTACAATCTTTTAATACCAATCCTATACAGGAAAAGAAGCATTTATGCATAAGAAAAGCAGAGAATATTATCATCCCCTGCTTAATAATTTACCTTGTATATGTAAGTTTTTCTGCTTTAGCGTTAGCTTTAAGAACATTTCTAAATCCTTCAACAACTGCTACTTGTGTATTTGGTCGTAAGGAGTTCACTGTAGGGGAGTTAGACTTAGATTTTCTTCGCTTAATACCTGCAGATCTACGAAGTTCACTTACTGCTTGTCCACTTATACTTGACATGATAACCCCTCCTGTTTTATTAGATGTGTTCATTCATATCTTATCATAATAATTATAATTATTCATCATCCTCTTCTAAATCAACCATATACCAATCAAAAATATATAACAAGTTTGAAATATAAGAAGCATCAATCCCATCGACCGCTACATCTCCTGCCTCTAATGTCACAATCATACTATAATAATTTCCGAAGTAAGGTATAGAAATTAGTTTTTCCTCTTTTAAAATAATGGTTTCACCATAAGAAAAAGTCTTTATCATATTCTTTTTATCTTCTTCATTTGTTGAAAAGTTTATTGCATGTCTAATACTCATCTTAGTAATCTGGGACCGAATTTTATTTTGCTTATCTTCCTCGCTAATTGGTGAGTCAAATACAAATATAGTGATGGCAATACCGAATGTATCGCTATATAGCTTCAGATATTCCGATAATTGATTAACATACTCTTCACTTGATTGTGGAAGAGGTTTATTCTCAAAGGAAACAACGGTTTCTTGTATGACTTTAGAGAAGTTTTCTGCTTTTTTGGCACTTTTTAAAATCATCTGTTTACTCTCTGTCAAAGCCTCACGAACTTCATCTTCATACTTAAACTCTGCACTCCAAATTTTTAAAATGTTTGGACATAGAAATACAGCTAAATCTATAAAAACTACCAAAGCTGAAATTTCTGTAAGTAACTTCCAATTCTTAAAATCTAGATTACTAGTTATTACTCCAATTGCCATGACTATTAAATACAACGTATAATATGTCCTTCGTATACGACCTAAGTTGTTATGAAAGCTTTTACTATCCATCCAGTAAAAAGCTAAAACAATTAGCAATAAAATAGAAAATCCTCCAAATAAAACTTTCAAGTGAGATACATGAAATAAAAACATTAGTGAAAATATTATACTAAACATCAATACAAGTAATATCACATATATTACCAAGAAGTTAACCTTATATTTACCTATCTGTACTTTCAACTTAACTCCCCCTTATATCTAATATTTTATCAAAGAAAAGGTAGAGTTTGCTTCACAAATAAATAGAAAATTGGAACACTAATTTAACGGATTTATTATGTAAAGAGTTTTACGAACCCGTCGATCGATAATGCCTCACTCCAATTTGCCAAACTAGTAAACAAGGTATAATAAAAATAATCCCTGCTACTGGCGATAACATATATAGATACGCTTTCCCATCCGTTTTATCTAGAATGTACATTAAAGGTAAGTAATTTACACATCCAAAAGGAATAACAAATGTAAAGAATTTAGTTACCCATTTCTGATAGATATTTAATGGATACTGCGCCATCTCTCTTCCACCATCTGTAAAAATATTAACCACTTCAAGACCCTGGATTGTCCAAAAACACATCGTTGCAGCAAGAATAAAGATTCCGGTAAAAATAAAGACCCCGCTAATGATCATTAAAATAATGGTCACTACTTTCATACTGCTCCATTCAATGGAGAGACTATTTAATGCCCAAATCAAAACAATTAAACTCTGAAGCAATCTACCAATTCTAGTAAACTCGAATTTTGAGCCCATAACTTGAACGATCGTACTTCTTGGACGAACAAGTACTCGATCAAAATTACCGCTAGCTACTAGACTAGAGAAAGAGTCAAATCCACGAGCAAAACATTCACTTAATGCAAAAGCCATATGAATAATGGCAAAACAAAGCGCAACCTCATAAAAAGTCCATCCTTTAATTTGTCCAAAACGTTCAAATAAAAAATAAAGACCCGCAAACATCGAGAACGGAATTAAAAACTGGCCAATTGTTAAAAGCCAAAAAGATGTGCGGTATTCCATTTGTGATTTAAAGAGAATAAGAAGATATTTAAAATATAGTGCCATAGCGTCAACCTCCTTGGACCACGACTCTTCGTAAGGCTTTATTAAAAGCAATTCTTCCTAGCCAAACAAGTAAACTTAACCAAATGATTTGTATTACGATACCAATAACTGCTTCATTTTGATGAATATTCCCAGAGTAAACTCTAAACGGGAAATCAGCTGTCCATCGAAACGGAAGGAAATAAGCAACAGTCTGAAGCCAACCCGGCATTAGTGGAATCGGAATTGTTAAACCAGAGAAAAATTCACCAAAAACCCCAAACAGGAGTAAAGAGCCTATAGGTGACATTGTCACAAAAACTGAAATATAAATGAACATTGAAATCGAAACTAGTAGAAATAATCCAAAAATCAGGGCAAGTAAAAATAACACAAAGGTTAAGACACTTGGTGGTAACGTCATTTTATAAGGTTGAGGTAAAAGGAATGCGACAAGTAGAATTGGGAAACACCTTAGAATTGCACTCGACAAGCGTTGGGCTAAAAGTTTTGAATACCAAAATCCATATATTTCGCATGGTCTACAGAGCTCATATGCGATATTCCCAGTTGTAATGAGATCAAAAAGCTCATTATCACGAAACCACAGCATGATGAAAGCTAAAAAGGATTGTTGTAACCATAAGTATGTAATGATTTCTTTTAAAGAAAGTGGTTGAGAATGTACTGTTTGACTATAAAAAGCTTCAAAGATCATGATGTACATGAATCCCCAGAAAAACTGTGTTGCTACCCCCGCCAATGCTGCTGAACGATATTGCATTCCGTTTAATAATCGTAGTTTTAGTACAGAGACATATGGCTTCATATTTGAAACTCCTTGTAGAGACCCACGATAATTTCTTCAATTGGTTGTGCTTCAATCGTCACATCGAGTAGGTCAACCTTACTGGATAAACTGGAAATCACATCAGATATTTTAACTTGTTCAGTATCTAAACTTAAAATTGCCCGTTCAGGAGACCACGAAATCATTGTGGTTCCAGGAATTTTAAATGGATTGGGGTCCTCCCGATAATCTACCGTAATCGTTTTATGAGTCCCAAAATGTTTTCGTAATTCAGTCAAGTTACCATCGAACAATAAACTTCCTTTACCAATTAAAATAACTCGATCAGCTAAAGCTTCAATATCATTCATATCATGCGTCGTAAGAATGACTGTAACACCTTTTTCTTTATTTATCCTTTTAATGAACTCGCGTACAGCAATTTTTGAAACAGCATCTAGCCCAATTGTGGGCTCATCCAAAAATAAAATTTTCGGACTATGTAACAATGATGCTGCGATTTCACAACGCATCCTTTGTCCTAAGCTTAATTGGCGTACAGGTGAATGAATCAGACTTTCTAAATCGAGTGTTTCAATCAGTAGATCAAGATTATCTTGATATTCGTTTTGAGGAATTTTATAAATATCACGGAGAAGCTCAAACGAGTCTATGACAGGTACATCCCACCACAATTGAGACCGTTGCCCAAAAACAACACCGATATGTTTTACATAGGAAGCTCTTTCCTTCCATGGAGTGTATCCCATTATGTTACACGTCCCTCGATCTGGAACCAATATTCCGCTCATTATTTTTATCGTTGTAGATTTCCCCGCGCCATTCGGACCAATATATCCGACGATTTCCCCCGGTTCAATAGTGAAAGAAATATCATTCAACGCTTCAACAATCGTATGCTCACGATAAAAAAGCCCCTTCACTGCCTGCCTAAGTCCTGAAGAACGTTTCGCAACATTGAAGGATTTACTTAAACCATCTACTGTAATCAATTTTTTCGCCTCCTAACATTTTTTGACTGGAAGAAAAATACTATCATCATACTATCGGCACGTCAATATATTTTTTCAGTTTATTCGGTAATTTTAGAAAAATATGTTTTTAAAAGAAAATGGCAACAAAAAAAGAATGAAATCAATTAATCTCATCCTTTTTTAGTAAACTTATTCATAAATTTGTTTGAAGGTTCTCCATCTGACATGGTAACTTACTTGAATTCAGCTGCCATTTCATCTTTAAATCCGAATAAGTAAGTAAAAATAAATCCAGCTACATAAGAGATAAGAACTCCAGTTAGGTATAATAAAATCTGATTTGTGTGAACTAAGAATGATAATGGAAGTCCTGAAACACCGACAGCAATTGTCGCGATATGGTAATGAGCCTGAAATGCTCCTCCGACTCCGGCACCTAAACATGCAGTTAAGAATGGACGTCCTAGCGGGAGCGTTACACCAAAGATTAATGGTTCACCGATTCCAAGCATTCCTGATGGAAGTCCCCCACCGATTGCACGTTTTAAGCTTTTTTTCTTCGTTTTAAAGTATATTGCAAACGCTGCTCCTACTTGACCCGCTCCACCCATAGCAAGAATTGGAAGTAAAGGGTCATCTCCAATTTTGTTGATTAATTCAAGATGAACTGGAGTCAAACCTTGATGGAGCCCAGTAACGACTAGTGGAAGGAATGTTGCCCCAAGTACAAATCCAGCTACAACTCCTCCATAATCAAGAACATTTAGCAAGCCTTTTGTAATTGCATCCGAAACATAACCGCCAACAGGCATAAATACAAGGTATGTAACGATACCTGTAATTAATAACGCTATGGTAGGTGTGAGAATAATATCTAGAGATTGCGGTACAAATTTTCTTACTTGCCTTTCAACTAAAGCGATGAAGATTGCTGCAAAAAGAACTCCGATTAACCCTCCACGACCAGGAAGCAGATTGTGCCCAAACAATGAGATATCTGCAACTCCAGGGTTGATGACAAGAATACCTGCCAAAGCCCCAAGGGCGGGTGATCCACCAAATTCCTTAGCCGCGTTTATTCCGACTAAAATTCCAAGATAAGCAAACAGACCCGATCCGATAACAGTTAAAATAATAGCTAATTTTGAGTCTGCTGCAAGCCATTCCGCTTGAACAATTGCTTTTGTAATACCAGTTATTAATCCTGAAGCTACAAGGGCAGGAATTAACGGAATAAAAATACTTGCGATTCTACGTAAAAAAAGTTTAAAAGGTTTTGCGTTCTTTCTATCAATCTCTGATTTGTTTTTTGAAGCTACCTCATTCAGATCAAAATCAGTGGCCGCCGCAAGCAGTTTATCAAACTCTGCTGCAACTTTATTTACAACACCAGGTCCGAGTATGATTTGAATCGTTTCTTCTTCTACAACTCCTAGAACCCCTTCTGTCTTTTTGATTGCCTCTATGTCTACCTTTGAATGATCTTTCGAAGCTACACGTAATCTTGTCATACAATGAGTGGACGTCGTAATATTTTCTACTCCGCCTAAATGCTCTAATAAATGTTCAGCAATTATTAAGTATTTGCTAATCCCCTTTGCCATCTTCTTAACCCCTTTCAAAATAATCCTACCTCTTAAAATAGTTTGAAATGTTTATGATAATAGTCAGCGTTGATAGATTGATAGTTTTTTAAATCGTCTATCCTCTCCCTTTCCTAAAAATTTACATCCATAGGTTATTTACCATAAACAAAATTTCGATTTTTTTATTACATATTTTGAAATTTTCTTTTAAATTTTACGCTAATGATATCGCTTTTATGACAAGGTATTAAGAGGAAAGAATCCGATGAGTCACTATCAAGTATGATTTAATAAAAAAATAGACGCATCCCATGTTAGTGGAACGCGCCATTAAAGAATTATATCACCTATATTTTCCCTATTTTCTTTGAAATTTCTTCAGCTGCTTTCATTACTTCATCAATCAAAAAGGGAACACGTTCCTGAGTAAAACGAAAACCTGGTACGTTCACACTTAAAGCAGCAAGAACTTTGTTGTTATATCCAGTAATTGGAGCCGCAATAGCCGCCGTATCCTCTGTTTTTTCACTTTGACTTATTGCGTAACCATTTTGTCTGATTTCACCTAGTTGCTGTTTTAAAGTTGATATTGAATCAGGTGAAAGATTAAGCTGATCTAGTACTTGTTGTATTTCATACTCTTTCATATAAGCAAGAATGGTTTTATTGGGAGCACCAATATGTATTGGAATTCGGATACCCAAATTTTCAGCAATTCTAATTTTTAAAGGACTGTCAATTTTATCAATCACAATTCCATCTATTCCACTCTCAATATTTAAGTAGATACTTTCCTCTAAATGGTTCGCCAAACGCTCCATTACTGGTCTTGCAACTAGTCTAAAATCCATTTTATCCAATTGACGAAGGCCAAGTTCCATCCATTTATACCCTAATTTGTAATGCTTCGTTTCAGGTATTTGTACAACAAGTCCATGTTGGATTAAAGCGTTAAGTAATCGGTGAAGCGTACCGAGAGATAGAGATGTTTTTTCCGCTAATTCGGTAATTTGCCAATTACTTTTGGATTCATCCGAATTTAGGATATCGATAATAAGCATAGCTCGGTCAATTGATTGGACCATGATCATAACTCCTATGACTCTTCACTTCTTATCTTGGGGAGTCTGTTCAAAAATCTGGGAAGTTTCCACGTTAGGTGGATTCCCGTTTATTACGTACTGGTAGTATACGTACGTTTCTTTAAAGATGCGTTGACTTAAGTATCTCAGCTCTTCTTGTTTCCTTTCGAACTTGCAATTGAATAATTGTGAGAGTAATTTTTTACATCTATCTTACAAGTTTATCGTCTGTTTTTCCAATTAATTTATAACTTTATTGATTCTAATGATGCATTAGACTTATTTTTTCTTAATTTACGTTTTTTACCACGACTCACATCTAAAGAATCTTCAAGCTTTTTAACTCCAAACGTAATGATTAGTACAAGTGCAAGATAATATAAACCTACGACAATATATGTATTCATTTGTTCAAAGTTAGAGGCAGCCTCACTTAGTCCTGCTCCCCATAAATCTTGCATCCCTACATATGCTACAAGTGAAGAATCTTTTAATCCAATGATAAACTGATTTCCAAGAGCAGGAATCGCCATTTTAAAAGCTTGAGGTAGTACGATTCTTCTCATTGCTAAAGGTTGGGACATCCCAAGAGAACGCGCAGCTTCCAATTGCCCTTTGTCAATTGATTGAATTGAACCACGAAAGATTTCAGCAATATATGCTCCACTATGCACACCTAACGCCAATGCACCTGCCCAAAACTGCGAGAATGTAATAATACTAGAAAGTCCAAAATATAAAATGGCAATTTGAACAATAAGCGGTGTGCCACGAATGACCGTAATATACAGATTAGCAATATAATTGAGTGCTTTAATCCGTGAGAGTCTAAAAAATGCAAATATAAGTCCGATTCCACTTCCCAAAATAGTAGATACGATTGTTAATTTTAACGTTAATAAAGTTGCTACTAAAAACACATGAAATGTATTTAAGAATATATGCATGATGAACCTCACCCCTCATCTTGTCCTAAAAAATCTTAGGCTCTAATTTTACGCTAGTATTCTATTATTATTTTTCTTCAAGAATATTGCGACCAAACCACTTTTGACTAATTTTTTCGTAAGTCCCGTCTTTAATAATTTCATCTAAAGCTTTATTAATTTTCTTCTCAAGTTCTTTATCATCTTTCCTTACAGCAATTGCTTGATTATCGTGAGTTAGTGGTGTGCCAACATCTTTAATCTTAGCCTTTCCTTCTTTAATGACTCTAAAGCCAACCATTTGATCCGTAATAACAGCATCTAGTCTACCTGTTGGAAGATCCATTATAGCCGTTAGATCACTATCATAATCAACTACATTTTCTTTACCAGTATACTTAATCGCTAAATCTTTATAAGGGCTTGCTTTTACAACGCCAATTTTCTTCCCTTTTAAATCCTCAGCAGATTTGATTTCCTTATTATTATCAGCGACAAAAATCTGAGAACCTGAAATATAATATGGATTACTGAAATCAACCACTTTTAATCGTTCATCAGTGATCGTCATACTCCCCAAAATCGCATCATACTTATTGGACACTAATCCTTGAACAATTGTTTCCCATGGGTTCGTTACTGGTACAGCCTTCATTCCCATTTTATCCGAAAGTGCTTTACCGATTTCAACATCAAATCCAGTTAGCTTTCCATCTTCTTTAAAGTTAAATGGTTTATATAACCCACTCATCGCATAATGAAATTCTTTTGAACTCGCTTGATTACTGGTTTTATCTGCTCCACATGCACTTAGAAACATTGTCCCTGCTACCATTGAAGATAATAAAACACCATACCATTTCTTTTTCATTTCTTATACCTCCCATAATTTTTAAAATTATAAAATACTATTAAGAAATTGCTTTGTTCTTTCATTTTGTGGATTTTCAAAAAACTGTTTAGGTGTACCTTCCTCTAAAATTAAACCTTCCTCCATGAATAAAACTCGATCCGCTACACCTCGAGCAAAACCCATTTCGTGAGTGACTACAACCATTGTCATCCCTTCACTCGCTAACTGTTTCATAACTTGAAGAACCTCTCCTACTAGTTCAGGATCTAAGGCTGAAGTAGGCTCATCAAACAGCATTACCCTCGGGTTCATCGCAAGTGCACGTGCAATCGCAACCCTTTGTTTTTGTCCTCCTGATAACATATCTGGATATTCATCAGCCTTATCTGTCAATCCAACCTTGTCCAACAAAACATAAGCAATCTCTTTTGCTTCACTCTTTTTCATTCCCCTAACATGAATGGGAGCTTCAATTATATTTTCTAAAACAGTTTTGTGCGGAAAGAGATTGAAGTGTTGAAAAACCATACCAACCTCCGACCGAATTTTATTCAAATCTGTTTTACTAGGTTGAACCAATTCACCATCAAAATAAATGTCTCCCGAATCATTGATTTCTAAAAAGTTTAAACATCTTAAAAGAGTGCTCTTCCCTGATCCGCTTGCTCCTAATAAAACAACCACTTCTTTTTCTTCAATCTTTAAATCAATTCCTTTTAGTACTTGTAATGGCCCAAATGATTTACTTACACTTTTGATCTGAATCATATTCATCAACCCTCCCATCGAGTAAATAACAACAATTTTTCCACAATGCGGAAACCATTTCTATTTTATCAATATTATACACAATTCCGACTATTCCGTCATTAAGTAATTTTCTTTCTACTATTTCAGTTAACAAAGTAATTATTTTAGTACAATTTTCAGAAGTCAGTCTGTCAAATCTTTCCAATCACCCAAAACTAGGCGAATGCATATATTGTTATCCAATATATGTAACGTAAGGGGGCTATTCTCATGCATGTCGATTTAACTGCCATACATTGGCTTTATGTAGCATTTATAGGTTTAATTATTTTATTTTTAATTCTTAGACGTGACACTAGCCTAGTCTGCCTCGCAGGAATATTTCTTCTTGGCTTGGTAGCTACTGAGTCACTATCTAGTTCAGTCAGTATCTTGTTTTCAAGTTTCATATACGCCATATCCGAATTACTTTCTACTATTTTAGTAATCTCGATTATTGTTTCTATGAGTAAAGCATTAACTGATAGCGGAGTGCATCAGGCGCTCATCAGTCCATTTACAAAGGTGATGAGAAACGCCACACTTGCTTATTGGACGATTGGGATTGTTATGATGGTTGTATCTTGGTTTTTCTGGCCGTCTCCTGCAGTAGCATTAATTGGTGCAGTTTTACTTCCAGTTGCTTTAAGAGTTGGATTACCAGCGTTAGGTGTTGCGATGGCAATGAATTTATTCGGTCATGGTATTGCTCTTTCTAGTGATTACGTAATTCAAGGGGCACCTAAACTAACTGCTGACGCGGCTGGCATTCCGGTTTCGGATGTTTTACATGCAAGTATTCCACTTGTGATCGTAATGGGTGTCGTGACAACTGTGGTTGCTTTTTATTTCTTAAAACGGGATATGAAAAGAGGACTTTTAACAGTCGAATTACCTGAAGAGGATACTAAAGCTGAGGACTATTTACTTTCATCTACTCAACAAAAATGGATGGCCGCTCTTGTTTTCATTTTATTTGCAGTGGATATTTGGGCGATGGTTCATTTCAATTTACAAGGTGGAGATGCAACAGCATTAATCGGGGGTACTGCATTAATCATCCTTTCTTTCCTATCCATGTTGGGGCATAAAAATAAAGGATTTGAAGAGGTAACAAATTATTTAATTCATGGATTCAAATTTGGGTTTAGAGTATTTGGTCCGGTTATTCCAATTGCTGCTTTCTTCTATCTTGGGGATAGTGGATTTACTGCAATTATTGGAGATTACTTGCCAAAAGGATCACATGGGATTGTAAATGATTTAGGGTTTGCTTTGGCGCATTCAGTTCCGGTAAATCCTGGGGTAGCAGGAGTAACTTTAACAACTGTTGGGGCAATTACAGGTTTAGATGGATCTGGATTCTCTGGTATTTCACTTGCTGGTTCTGTTGCTTCATTATTTGCTACGGCGATTGGGCATGGGGTTGCTACTTTAACTGCTATGGGGCAGATTGCGGCGATTTGGGTTGGTGGAGGAACATTGATTCCTTGGGCATTGATTCCTGCTGCGGCTATTTGTAATGTTAGTCCGTTTGAGTTGGCTAGACGGAATTTGTTGCCTGTTTTGATAGGGTTGGTTTTTACTACTGTTGTTGCTATATTTTTGATTTAATAAGACTATGAATTAATTTATACTAACTGAAATAAAGATTATAGTCCTACTAAAATAAATTAGTAGGACTTAATTATACAATGTCTTATAAGCACTAAAATAACTATTAATTATGTTTTATAGGCTTTTGTTTTTGTTTAATTACCATTAATTCAGATTATCATGGTGATGGTAGCGATATACAGCTGTATGATTCAGTTCTGTTGAAAGTTTATCTAGAATAGAATACAATTTTTTAATTACAAGGTTTTCTATCTTGATAGGCTATATCAACATAAGGCTTTATTTGTTCAAAATTCTCTACTAAATTCATATTTATATGGACTTCTTTTATTGCATCCTGATTGTACTTTTTATTACCATTAAATTTACTATCCACTTTTTTTTGTAATTCATTTGCATATACTGCTGATTGTAAATGTAAAATATAAGTTCCATTTTTATATTTACTTGAAGAAAAAAACTTATTCGTTGTGACATTCCGACCTTCAACAACTTTCTTAACGATTTTATAACCAAAACAGTCAGTCACAGGTTTGTTAAAGTGAACATCATTAAATTCTGATAAATACTCATGGATGTTGATAATTGACGCTAACACCTTTGGTCTGTTAGAAAAGTAGGTATAGATAAAGTTCTCCGTTTTCTCATAAGTTAACCCCATATTTTCGCTATATGCTAAAAATTGATTAAGGAGAAAATTGGTGAGATCATTAAAATTATGTTCCTGTTCTATTAAAATTTCATCAAAAAACATATAAATCAACTGCCAAGAACGGTAAATAAAAGCTTTTATTATTTCACCATTAGCAAACTTCTTTACATGACCCCTCAATTGTTGCTTGCCTATCTTCCCATTATCTACCTTAGCCTCTATTAAGATTGTTATATTGTTTAATCTAATCATAGCATCAGGAATCGTATCTTTTTCAATAAAAGTATCTAACCGGTTCTTTTCATTATTCATTTTTTCATCAGTAATTCCAAGAACAAAACCAATTCCAGACTTATCTATTAATTTTGTACCGACTTGAAGACTGTATTCTTTCACCAGTCCCACTTGATTGGTCTCTAGTTCCTCAATCTCTAAAAACCTTCGAATAAACAATTCTGTTAACCTTGTTTCAGAATGGCGAAGCAAATCAACTAATGATTTTGTTACATTATTTTCCTTCTCAGAATACTTATCAAAAATAGTAAAGCTTTTATTCATTGGAACTCTCCTACTAATTTAATGTATTCATTTTGGTTTGGGACAGACATAGAACAAATTTTTACATACTTCTAATAAGGTCAATTATTACCTAACTATATTATGAACTATTATTATAGAATCGTTGATATAAATGGAACAATTAGGTCATGTTTCATTCCTTGAGTGTGCCTTGCAGAATCACTTAATCTTGGGGCAGCAGTAATAACCTTTTTTGTATTTGTATCTAGATAGAACTGCTCGTCAGATTTTATATTATAAATTCTTGACTTATAAAAATTAAGTTTTTTATTTTCACTACCCCAAACATACCATATGAATGGAAAATACTTTTCTTCCGTTCCACAAATAGACATATTCGTATGTACATCTATTTTTTTTATTGCTTGTTTCAGGTTTCTCTCACAAATATAAAATAAATTTAGGATTTGTACGTATGAATTACTTGGAATAGGCTTTTTAGCTTTCTCGAAAGCTTTAACAAATATTGACTTTACATTGATCATAAGTTTATCGTTTTCTAATTGTATTTTTTGAAAGTACGGGGAATTATTATCGTAAGGTTTAGCAGATCCGGGATTTTTGCCAACAACTGCCCCAATACAAATATCTTTATCAGATGGATATAAAATAGGCTTCAAATAAACTCTTGTATTAAATCTACATAAATGATTATTCTTCACTTCAAATTTCGCCCAATAGAGACTCATAGTAATTACCCCCTTTAGCTTATCATTCAATATTTGTAGTTCATTTAAATCATATTACGAAAACTATCACACAACTTATATTATATACTTTGACACTAATTGATTGAGGAATATCAGGAACTTTCCCGAGTAGATATTATTTATTTAATAAAAAAAAGTATACACAAACCCGTGTATACTTAGAAATTATAGAAACATATATAAAAATAAAGATTATAAAAAAACTATTTACTAATTGTAGTAGAAACTAAAGATAATTCTTTTGCATCACTCGGCTTTTCAAAAAGAAAATAAGGATGATTTATATTTTCCCATTCAATTAGCTCAGTTGAGATTTTTGTTTCAAAAAAGTCTTTATAGTCATAAATTAACCTTAATCGCTCTTCAATCATATCCCTTGATATTTTTTTCCCTTTAATAGATCCAAATATAAACTTCATACCATAATGCAAAATTTCTGTAATATCGTGTCCACTACAAATTTCATAATCATTATATTCAGATTTTTTTTCATTCTCAAATAAGATTTCTAAATAATCATTATCTATTTCAGAAAATGAACAATCTATAATATGTTTACACAAGTTACTTAAATTAACCTCAAGGTTTGCATCTAAAAACTTGGTATAATCAATTTCCTTAAAACTTAAGTTAAAATTATTCTTAATAGAAATATATCTCAATAATCCTATAATTCTGGCTGAATTAATAATAATCTTATCTATGGTAGTGTCAGTTCTTTCTAAAAATTTTTCATAATCATCTAAGTCTGCATACATTTTAATATAATCATTTAATGTTACACCTGAAGACATTATCATAGTCTCAATATCATGAGTATCTGTAAGGTAAAGATTTTTAATAAGAGGAACCCTGCCTAGGATTTTATCAAAATCGCAATCAACAATACCTGCAAATCCATTTTGGCTCCTATTATTTAATAATCTAATTGAGTCTTTGACATTATCTTTACCATTACAATCTATATATCGACATTGTTTAACACAAAATATTTTCTGAAAAAATTCTATATCTCCTGCGCCTTCTACTAATACAATAGTCTTGCCTTTATTTGAATTACGCTTAACCTGAAATTCTGAAACAATTCGATTAGGATTTTTTTGTGGGGCATTCATCAATAACTCTCCATATGGTCTAAGCCAACACATATCTCAAAATTACCATTCATAATATCAGGAGAGTGCGTAGCAACTATAAAATCTAAATTAGTCAATTTAGTTATTTTGATCAAATCATCTAAAAAGCTTTGTTGCCATTCCATATGCAGGGAAATTTCAGGCTCATCAATTAAAACTAGAGTATTAGGTCTTGATTCAAATAATAAATTATAATTTAAGACTAATGTGTGTTGTTCACCAGATGAAAGCTGGTTAATATTTTTTAAATATCTACCATTTTTTAATTTTATATTCAATCCATCATTTTTGTTAATTTGTAATTCTTTATCTTTATATCTAGAATTAAGTATATCTAAAAATAATGTAATCCTTCTTTCTAAATCTTCAAAAATTTGGAATTTTTCCTCAGTATCCTTTATATATAAAGCTAATACATTAGCAATATATTCATCTAAATTTTCCGTTAAACTTTTAAAACTATCCTCTTGATTATCTATTAATCCTATTTTTGCAAGTTTCCTTCTATATGCGTCAAGTTCTTCAAGTTTTACATATATGGAATTTACATCAATACTTTTTTTCCCATTTTTCATTTGTGAAACTAGCCTTGTTGGAAAAGTACTATCTAATTTTTGCGAAACTGATGCAAACTCATTTAGTTTATTAGAAATTAACCTTTTAATTTCTTCAGAAATTAAATTAACTGTATAGGACTCATCCTCATCATAGTAGGCTTCATTTCCATAAGAATGTCTTCTCATTTCGTATGAAGAAATTCTCTTATCATGTAATCTATTAGTTTCTATATAATGAATATTCAAGAAACTTTTTATCATTTCTTTATATTGATCATCTAAAATATAATTTATGTTAAAAATGCTTTCATATTCTGTAAGTATTTCATTTAAACCTAATCTTCTATTATAAATAGTGTCAAACCATTCTTTTGGACCAATTCTTCTTAAGAAAGGAAGTCTCCGTGTTATAGAATTTAATGGGGGTAATTCAGTAACTACTCCAACTTTAAACTTTGTAAATACTTCTTTATCTTTAAATTCATATAAAAAGTAATTTTTTTCTTCACTTTCCTCATCATTCAATACTTTCATTACCTTTAGTAAACAATTATCCATAAATGATATATGGATTTCACTAAATGGTATTTCGTACATTTCTTCAAAATCATTTTTAAATAATGCATTAATTAACTTTAACAATTTTGTTTTTCCGCTTCCATTTGGAGCAAAAATCATAGTAATTCTACTTTCTAATGATAAATTAAATGCGTAGTTATACTGGTCTAAAAGACCTTTTACCAAAACTTTAGAAATTCTTTTAATATAAACCACTCCATATCTGTTCACAGAAATTAACTTATTTACCATTTATTGTATAATAGTTCTTTAAAAAAAACACTCCAAATATTGAAAAAATACGCTAACTATTTAGCTAAAATCTTTAACTTATTATTAGTAATTACAGCATATAACTTTAAAATACGAATAGTCCATTCTGCTATGATAGGACTTCAAGGAATTTTTAATAATTAAAGAATTTTCCGTCCTTAAAATTCTATATATTGATTAGGGCATTGACACCTTCTACAAATTCTTCAACAAGATGAAATTCTTCTAGTTTTGCGTCATTCCATATTGATTTTGGTATATGTTCTAGCATAATAATTTGAAAATCTTTATTATATTCAGTTTTTATGTATTTAATATAATCATTTAATAGTTTCATAGCTATGGTAATTTTTTTCTTGTCACCTTTATTTACTTCTTCCCATTTTTTTAACTGCATTTTTTTTATGCCATTATCCTCGCCATAATATGGCCTACTTGGTTGATCCAGTATTAAAAATTGAGGTACATACGGACTGTTTTGTTTGATTATAAATTCATGTAAACCTAAAAATAGACAAAGATGAAGGAATAAATGATTTGAACTACTACCAACAGTTGATGGTGTAGCTGTACCTGGTTTACGAAGTTTTAAACGTTTATTTTTATAATCAAATAATGCTTTGTATTCTGCATAAGTTCCAAGTGCCTCTTTTGATTCTTCTAGATAGTTTTCGACTAATTCTTCTAGTAATTTAATTGCCAGTTCTCGATTTATACTTTCATCTGATAAATCTAAGAGTTCTTCTAGAAGCTCCTGTTTCTTCTCAATTTGGTAATCAAAATTAACTTCACTAGATAAATCTTGATTACTAAAAATAGATAATTCTTTTTTTATTTCACCAATAAATATGTACTTTTCTACATCATTTGTGAATTGTTTATTTTTTTCAGGAAGCAGTGTTAATTTTGACTCGACTGCTTTTAACTCACTCTCAACTTTACTTAACTCGCTATCAATATCTAAATTAATAGGATACTTTTTATCTAGTAAGGTCTTAATCTTATTTAATTCATTTTCAAAATCTAATAATAGTCCCTTAATTTCTGGTGTTTCAATAACTTCATAATAGTTTTCTTTTATATATTTAACCGGTTTTAAACTATCAAAATTCTGTCCTTCTATTTCTTTATATTCTTCATACTGCTTTTTAAAGTTTTTATATGCCTTTATTTTTCTATTTAAAGTAATTCTAGTTCTCTTTAATTCACTAACTTCATTTGTTTCAGTTGAAATTTTCTCACTGTAATTAAAAATAACCTCCTGTAATTGAGTTAAGCATTCTTCTAAATTTAAAGAATTGCTATCTATTAAATTATATTCTTTTGCTTTCTTTACTAATTCAGCTTTATTTTGTTCATATAGAGCTTCTTTACTTTCAAAAAGGGCTTTTTTCTTCTCTAATTTATTTATTTCACTCTCAATATCTTTTATTTTTTCTTTAATTAATATGTTTTCCACTGATTCAATACCTGTAGCAATATCAAATACTCTCTCTAAGGCTTCTCTATACTTCTCTTCATTTTGTTTATCAAAAAAAACATTTTTACTTGTAATAATATCTTCTGATTGGGTATTAAACATAAAGAAGTATCTTAAAGATATTTTACTCCCAGCTGATAGTTTCTTCCCCCCATAAGGAATAACTACATTCTTATTTATTGAAAACTCTTGTTCTAATGTAGACTTACATTCTTTTTCACTCAAGTTTGAGGCAGGAGAATGTGGAATTAATCCTATACCTGAAAAATAATACTCTTTGGATAGTGATTTTGAGTTTTTAAATTTTCTTCTTGCAAGAGTATAGTTTTTATTATTAATACTAAAATTTAGTCCATACCACTTTACATTTTCATTAATTTTTTCATCTGGAATCTCAGTTTTACTCGCGAAAAAGCAATAATCTATTATATCTAAGATTGCAGATTTTCCAGTTCCACTATCTCCGGTTATTACATTTACTTTGTTTGGTAAAAATTCTAATTCTCTAATGGTATCATTTTCTAACCATAATAAAATTTTATTAATTACAAACTTCATAATTTCACCCTCAATTGTAAGTATAAGTTAGCTATATCCTCATCTAATATAGTCGCCAATTTTTCAGCAGATTTTATAATATCCTCTGTCCTCTTTCCTAAATCTTTGTTGGAAAACTGGAATTTATTATCGTATATGTAATATATTATTTCATCTTTTATTCCTATTACCCCGATTTCTCTTAATAGAGTAATAGCATTAAGTGAAATAATTAATAAAGAAATATATCTATCATCAAAATTCACGAAACAAGCTGGTTTTTTCATTACAAACTCTTCCATACTTCTGATTACACTATTTTTCTGTTTTAAGAAATTCAAAGATTGTTTATGAGTAACTATAGGTAGAATTAATGCACATTTTGAAAAAGATGCATTATTTAAGTATTTTAATACTGAAGCAATGGCTATTGCCCCTATTAATTCGTTGTTATATAAATTTCTTGTATTTTCATAATTATTCATCTCGATTACCGTCTCCATATTATTTATATATATCCTCCCAATCGAGCTTCCAACCTATCACTGGGACATCTGATAATAAATAAAATTGACCATTACTAATTTCAATATCAAGTCGATTATCTTCAAAATCAAGAGTTTTTTCCAGAACATTAAAATAACATTCTTGTGCATATTCAATTAAAGTCAATTCATCAATTGATGTCTTGTCACTTTTCCATTTTTTTCTTATTTTTACATGTGCCCTATCAAATAAATTTTTCCAATACCTAATACAATTTTGCTCAAAATTTTGTCTTTGTATAGAAGTTATTTCCCCTTCTTGTTCCCAAAGTTCTAGGTTATTAAATGCTTGAAGCTTATATCCAGTTAATTTCAACAATTCTTCTATATCATCTTCATCTAAAACCTCAATCTCAAGTAATTGTTTAATAAATACTTGACTATATGGATCACCTGAAAAATCAGATATTCTTTTCCTTATTGGCAATTTACTATCACGAGCTTTTTCAAAATAAACTTCTGCTTTTTTTCTAAATTCTTCAAAAGTGATTATTACCTTCTCTCTTTTTTTAATACTTATGTAATTTTGAGTTCGAATATTGCTATCTAATGATTCAAACACATAATCAATCCTATTTTCCTTAACTAATTTTTCTCTTATTTGTCTTTTAATTTTTGAGATTAAATCATCTTCATCCAACTCAAACTCTAACTTTTGAAGAAAAAGACTTAACCAATTATTATTTTGTTTTTTTAGTAGTTCAATATAACCTTTTATAGTTTTGTCTGTTGTTTGAATATATAAATCTTCAAGGTATTCTTTGAAAGTTGCTAAATTTATTTTATTATTTTTAAATGATTGAACATTACCTAAAAACTTGTTTGTTTTATTTGAGGATTTATTTGACACTAAAATAAATTTAGTTTTCTCCATAAATTGCAATTGTTTGTTATTAACATTTCTCCCCTCAAATTTATCATTAATTATATGAATCCAATTGTAGAGAGTCTTCCATAAATCTCCATCAAGTTCTGTTAAATTAACTATTCTCTTATCATTCCTAGTTTGAATAGAATGCTTTAATTGAATTAGAACCTGACTGCCATCTTTTAAATCAAGATGGACATCATCCTTAACCTCAATACCAATTTCCTCTCCATCTTTTAATTTTAGTAATAGAAAAAGAAAATAATAATACTGGTAATCAAATCCAACTGATTTATTATCAGCCGTTGTTTTTTCTTGAAAAGATGCCAAGTTCCTATCCCCCCATTAAAATTACTTTAAAGTTAATATTTCTTATGTTAAATTTTTACATTTTCCGATATAATTGTACAGCTAAACAAATTTACTAAAAATAAAAAGCTTACATTTTTTAATGTAAACTTTTTAAATTTTCATACCAATTAATAATTGTATTATGCAATTACCCTTTTAAATTTTATCTAATATTTTCAAACCTAGCAAAACTCAATTCCCCCCTAAGCCACTTTTTGCAAATCCACACTAATCAAAGTCATGGCAAACATATCCAACTTTTATGTTACGAGGAAATAATTGTGGATAGAATACTTTAAATCCATTGTATCCATCCAGAAGTGATGATCGCAGATCTTTTGGAAGTTCGTTCTTTTATTAAAATCCCAATTTTAATAAAACTCCTTATATTTGCAAGTATACCTAATATTTACTTAATAAATTGTTACCTAATCATCGACATAAATTCATATACTACAAATCTAATTTATGTAAATCTACTACTTGAAAATTGCACTGCAAAGTAAGAAATCAATAAACTAACATTTGCTAGGAGAATTTCTGGAATTCAAGAATGTGTTCTGGGTACTTAGCTTTAAACTCAAGTGCAAATATTAATTTGGTATGAATTTACTATCGATTGTTCGGTTAATAAAACATCAAGTACAATTCCAGTAATTTTTGATACAATTGTACTTTGTACTTTTGGTTACAGAGATACTCATTGCTACAAATTACCTATAGGTATTAGATAAAACAGACTGCTAGACTGGAAAAAATTAATGATTTTTTATCGCTATCATAAGACTTGCAACTACACCATGAATAAATATCAACGAGATTCCAGTTAAGAAAAGTTTCACGAACTACTAATTCTTGTTTAATTTTCTAAATTTGTGCTATAGAATAGGCGTCATGTTACCATTTCTTACTGTATTATCTTCTATATTTTTAGTTAACCTTTAATTTTTATCATAGTATTTAGTTAGCTAAATTTTACTAAATTTCTTTCGTTTTCACTGTTTGTTCACATATTCTTCTATTCCCACACTTATATCTCTCCGAAATAATTATTGAAGTACTAAATTTCAACTAATGGAGGAGATTAAGTTGGTAACATATTGTAAACGAAAAACAAAATCATCTTTAATAGTATTGTGTGTAGTTTTAATACTAACAATGATTATTCAACCAAAACAATCTTTCGCTAATGAAAACGAAGTAAATCAAACTAGTGAAATGATTAACACCTTAGAGAAATATATAAATGCAGAAGATAATCAATTTGAAATAAGTAAAATACCAATTAACGTATATAACGAATTTGGAAAAGAAAATATTGACTATATTTTAAACGGAGTAGCAGATTTAAATTCTTTGGCTCAAAATGGAGAAATAATCATTACGGATAATGAAACAATTTATGAAACTGATGATACTAGTTTTGATGTTCAAGGGGGAGTTAATAAGAGAATTAATACCTGGTGGGGTAGAAAATTATATATGAGTACTGCTTCAGCTAAAACATTCGTTAGAGATAGTACTAGGGTAGCAAATGGTTCAACTGGCATTGCAGTAATTGCAGGATATTTTAGCGTTGGGATGGGTGCAGCCTTATTTGGTTTAAATGCTGCATACTATTACAATTTAGCTAATGATGTAGGCTATAGAAATTCAGGACATAGTCGTGGCATAATACTAAATTGGACATGGGCAGGACCATATTGGACAGAAAAACAATAGAAATGAAGTGATAATTTTGATAAAAATTACTTTTATTTTATTAATGATTTATTTAATATATTGGGCTAATAGTGGTAAGCCAAAACTTTTCAATATATCTAATATATCTATTAAATATATTGTACTATTTGTTTTTTTGTTAATTATTGTTATAAATCTTTCAATGATTATTATATTGTAAATAATATTGTAAAAAGCACATGAATTTAAATGTGCTTTTTTCAAATGAAAGGAATACAATGAAAAAAAATATATCACTTTTTTTGTTTATAATTTTATTATGTAGTTGTAGTACTGGTGCATCTTATATGCAAGATTTCGAGGATATTTGGAAGATCTCTGATGGTAGTACACAAACAATCGCAATAATTGACACTGGTATAACTAACGAAGCCAAATTACTTTATAAAAACAAAATTGTCGATACCTACAACAGTATTAATAATAATAAAAATGTAAGAGACGAACACACGCAGGCCCATGGTACACAAATGGCAAGTATACTTTGTAGTGATGGGCAAAAGAATATCAAAGGCGTTTCTCCAAAGTCTAAAATCATTATTATTAAAGCAATTGGGGCAGAAGGATCGCAAAAAAATACTGATTCCATTATAAAAGCAGTTACATATGCGATAAATAAAAAAGTTCACGTTATAAATATGAGTTTTGGTTCATTTCAAGTTAACGAAAAAATAAAAAAACAGATAAATTTAGCAATAAATAATAACATTACAGTTGTAGCTTCAACGGGAGACTATGGCAATAAAGATAGTCTATTTCCTGCGTCGATGAAGGGAGTTGTTTCTGTTGAAGCCAAAAATGAAAATGGAGAAATATGGGAGAATTCTAACACATCAAAGGAAGATGTATTTGCTATGTATGGAGAAAATATAAAAGTTTTATCTACAAATAATAAGGTTATTAAGATGAATGGAACCTCGTATGCAACTGCAATGGCAAGTGGATATATAGCACTCCTAAGAGATTACTATCAAAAAAATAACATTAGTTTTGATAACGATAAAATTATAAAAGATTTGAAATTATTAAAATCAACTCAAAATAATGATGTAGATTACTTAAAACTCTTTAAAAAATAATCTGCTCCCCTCAACGGCTTAACAACTAATATATATATAATTTTTTAAAATTATTAAATGCCTCTGTACTCAACTGAATACATGGTTTTCCTTATGAACTTTATTAATCTCATAGAACAGTTATTAACCTCTTTCTAAAAAAACGATTACTAAGAGGCTGACTCCATAATGCAATCAGCCTTTTTCTCTTAAATATCCTTCACATTTTTAATTATTAGCTGGATTAGGTGCACTACTTTCAGGTTGCTTCTGTACTTCCTCTGGGCTGAGCGGTTGTTTATCCCCTGGATATGGTTGATCAAAACCTTTTGTTGCGTACCAAACAGAGTGATTCAGCATATTGGCGTTGACTTCATCCGGTGAAGCATGTTTTCCGGTAAATAGGTTCTTGTTTTTGTTAGACCATTCCGTCCATTTTTTTGAAAGTTCTTTTGACTCTGGTGTAACTTGATCTGTATTGGCAAGTGCAGCTGTATTGGCGTTCGGCTGGCCGTTTAAAGTATCAAGCGGTATTTGGTTCGGCTCGAAGTTATATGGTGTAAAGTCTGGCTTGTTTGTAAAGAGCTCACTCATCGGTTCTGCAGCCGCATCATTTTGGTTCATAGCCGGGAGACCAAGAATTTGCTCGATACTTCTTACCATATTTATGACAGTCCAATAATGGCTGTCCGTAATACCTTTTTTCACCCATGGGCTGATTACATGCGCAGGCTGGCGATGACCATCGACATGGTCTAATCCATTCTGTGAATCATCTTGAGTGATGAATATGACAGAATCCTTCCAATAAGGACTATGTGAAATAAGGTCGACGATTTTACCAATAGCAAGATCATTATCAGCAACCATTGCTTGTGGTGTAGGAGAACCTGTTGCATTTCCTGCAGTATGGTCATCCATTACCCACAATGTGTTTAAAGCTGGTAAATCTTTATTTTTGACGTGCTCTTCAAACCGTTGCTTAAATATTTCAAATCGGTATTGATCTGGAATATTCGTATCAAAGGTTGGGAAAGGTTTATAAGTAATCGGCCCGAGAGATGGAATATCGTATGTTGCCGAATAGTTTCCTATTGGTACGTGAAGCTCTCCCTCTTTCTGTCCAGAAAGGATTTGATAATCTTTGTACCAGTCCGTCCATGTACCAAATGGTGCTGATCCGGTGAAACCAGTTGTATCTTCGCCGAAGTTTTCCACAGATATGTTATTTTTTGCTGCTTGATCCCATAAGTGTCCTGTAGGTGCGTACGCCATCGGATCACCAGCCCCTCCAGGGTAGCTTCTAACATTTGCTGAATCTGTTTCTTTATCCTCATAGTCCGTGTTCGTTCCTTGCATTACCCATTGGTGTCCGCTTGCTGATTGAATACCTGAAGTATATACGTTATCAAGGAGCGGGAAGGTACTTGCAAGTTTGTGAATGTTTGGAGTGACTGCTTTTGGGAACTGAGTTAAAGCTGGTTCTCCATTTCCTTTTCCTAGATCTCCTAGAACCTGGTCATAAGTGCGGTTTTCTTTAATGATATAGAATACATGTTTAATTGTTGAAGGCTCACCAACACGCTCAGGCATAGCGACTGGTTTTTTATTATGACGAGGTTTTGCGTTCAGATTCTTTAAACCAAACCAGTTGTTATTGGCAAAGACCTGCTTGGTCCCTTTTGCAAGATCCTCAGTAGAAGGGAATGGGATTAATGAAAGAGAACCAATTTGGGCATATGACGATTTCCCGGTAACCTTAACTCCTTGAATCGTTAAATCACGTGCAGGTCCACGAGAACCAATCCCATCCGCATTAGCAACAATTAGCTTCTTATTTTCAGAATCAACAGCGATATCTACTGGAAACCAGGCTGTCGGCAAAAGTCCTTGCAGTTCAGGAGTCTTTTTAGGTCCCTGCCAATCGTATACTGCAATCGCATTATCGCGGCCAAGGCTGACCATTAATTTGTTATCTACCACTTTTACAGCATTTGGTGCTGAGCCTTTAGCAGCTTTAGGGTATGGTTTAATGTCGATCGTTTGTGCGACCGTATTAGTTTTGGAATCAATAACAGAAATCGTGTCACTATTTGTATTTGCTACAAATATGTATTGGCCAGACTGCGTCATACGTTCAGGCTGCACACCAACTTCGATTGTTTTTATTACTTTATTCGTAGTCAAGTCAATAACAGATACTGATCCTGTCGAAGTTGCTCCTGTTTTAGGATCCACAACCACATTTGTCCCTGAAGAATTTACCGTTGTGTCTCCTTCTTTTGCGGTACGGCCACCCTGGTTCGTTACATAAGCAAAGTTGCCTTTGACTAATACACCTGTAGGCGCATTTTCTACTGCTACTTTCGTTACAGAGCCTGTTTGAGGATCAATAACTCCAAGGCTGTTATCACGGTTTAGGGCAACTAGCAGCTTACCTTCTTGTGTAACCACTAGATCAAGTGGATTAATATTTCCGCCGACAGATGCTTTCGGCAGATTAATACTTTTTTTGACGGTTGGGGTTCCATCTTCACTAACTGACATCACGACTACTTTTCCAGTTGTTCCTGATGAACCTGTTGCATATAGCTGGCTACCATCTGCTGAATAAGCTAATCCCCACATTTGAGAGAGGCCTAACGATAAATCTTGAGTAGTCAATTTTCCTGTCGATAGATCGACAATGTTAATTCCTTTTCCACCGTAATTATTGCGTCCAACAATCGTTGCTGCTGTCTTACCATTTGGATTTACTGCAACCGAAATCGGATTGCCCCCAAATTCAATTTGCTTTCCTGCTGGTGTGATTAGTTGATTGGCTGGTACTAATACGGAGCCGTCTGCCTGAGGACCAACGAGCCTGTTTCCAAAGGCATTATCATTTGCAGCATAGGCACCGGCAGAGCCTAACAGTACAGTACTTAAGGTAATTCCAGCGAGCAATTTCTTCTTGTTTCCTTTTTTCTTCATGATACTTCACTCCTTTCTGAATCTTCTTAAAGAATACGCCTATTCTATTAATCTACTATTCAAGTTTAGTAAATTTATATAAAGGTTATATTTAGTATAGTTAAGTATTAATTAGTAAATTTTTCCTAAAAAAATAGGAGTCTTGGAATAATCACCAACATTAAAGCATTGGTATATCAATATCCGTAGTCCTTGGAATGCTCAATTTCTTATCTAAATAAATTTACATAACTTAAATAAAGTTTAAGTAAATAACATAAATAATTTCTTACTAGGAAATTGAAGGCACCCCTAATCGGGGACGTAGTAAAACAATTTTTGTGGAAAAAGAGTAGATAGATAGGATTTAATACTAAATGAATTCAAGAAGTATGGACCAGAAATGATTGTATGAATCATTTGGACAGCACGTTCTATGTAACTTATAAAAGTATTTCATCAATAGAAAAAAGAACCGTTTTTAAAACGATTCTTTGTTCACAGGATATAATACACTTCTTAAACGGTTAGTTTAAATTTATGAATGATATGATCTAAGCTTTCGTTGGGACTCTGATCATAGTCTTTATGAAGCCATCTATACAAAATAGGAATCATAAATAAGCTCATAAATGTGGAGCTAACTAACCCACCAATCACAACTATACCGAGAGTTTGAGAGATAATGGTGTCAGTTTGAGATGATAAAGCTAAAGGCAGTAGCGTTAATATTGTTGTTAAAGCAGTTGTGAGAATCGGCCTAATTCTAGATAAGGTACCAAGGAATAGAGCTTCATCTAAACTGTGTCCTGCCAACCTATTTCGCTCTATTTTATCTACTAATACAATCCCATTCGTAACCACAATTCCGGTTAACATTAACAGTCCGACTAGGGCGGCCAGATTCCATTCTAACTGGAAGATTAGCATACCAGCGACTGATCCAATGACAGCAAGCGGTATACAAATTAATACTGTTAGAGGTGCCTTCCACCCCCTGAATACAAAGCTGATAATGGAAAGGACGAGCAAAATGGAAAATGATAAAGCAATGGCCATTTCATAGATCATTTCCTTTACTTGCTCAGGAGCTCCTGCAAAAGAGTAATGAACTCCTTCGGGAAGCGGCGTATCCTTCAGTACACTTTTAACTTGTTTGGTTACTTTCCCTACATCTCTAGAGAGAATGTTTCCCGTAATAACAGCGTATGGATGACCATCCTTCTCTTGTATCACAGATGCATCTGTGATGGGAGTTGCAACCACAAGCTGATTTAATTTAAAAGCTCTTCCCTCTTTATTTATAAACGCTTCGTTTCCCATTTGATTTAATAATCGCAGGGCCGGATCTGTATCATTGAAGGCGTTCTTACTATTCTTTAGATGTATAACGATAGGATAAGTATTATGGTTAAGCGAAATCTCGCCTATTGTACCTTCAGCAGTGTCTAACTTGAACCTATTTATTATATCTTCTAAATCCAGGCCATTTTGTTCAATCATCTTTCTATTTAAGGTTAGTTGATATTGAGTAGCGGTTCCTTCTTCATCAGCCAAACCTTGCACGGCAAGGCCTGGTATCAACTTTAGGCGATTTCCAACGGAGACTGATAAATTTTCAAGAGTTTGGCTATCCGCACCACTTAGATTAATTTTTAGTAAAGAGTCATCTCCTGAGATACTCTTGTCAGTTACCGTATAGATTGCTTTACTTTTAAGTGAATCCAACTGCTTTTGTAATTGGCGAGTCATTCTAGTTTTATCTGCATTTTTTGTAATGCTTAGAGACAAGTTGGCTATATTCGGCTGCTGGATCCATCCACCTCCAGTATCAAATACATCATCTGATTGAGGAGTGTAAGAAGAACCGAGGCCGGAAGAAAATGAAGTAACGTTTGAGTTCCCTTTCAACAGTCCTTCAACTCTCCTCACTTCTTCGTCTACTTCACTTAGCGATGTATTTTTGGGTAATTCAATTTGGATGCCAAGCTGCCCTGTATTATTAGTCATAGTCAGGAAATTTACGGGAAGCAAGGCTGAGGCTGCAGCCAAAATAACAAATAAACTTACAGATAGTATACTAAGAAGCTTCTTTCTCTGAAAAATCCAGTCATACATCTTATAAGAACGTTGAGCCAGGAAATCATTCGGTGCCGTGGGTTTCCCCTTCCAGAAAAGATTATATAAAGCAGGAACTACAAGAACTGAAACAACTAAAGAAATAATAAGAGCAATAACAACAGACCATGCAAAACCTGAAAAGGCTGCACCAACAAGACCGCCAACAAGGGCTATTGGAATATATACAGCAACCGTAGTGGCCGTAGATGAAACGATCGCTGGAATCATCTCTTTTACAGCCAGTGTAATGAATGAAAAGCTGTTTAATTCTTTTCCTTCTTTTACTTTTCTGTTGATATTGTCCAAGATCACAATCGAATCATCCACAACCCTTCCCATCGCCACCACAAGGCCGGAAACGGTAAGAATGTTAAGGGAGATTCCTAATATCTTTAGGATACCGGTTGTAGCTAAAAGACAGATTGGTAGAGAGATAACAATCAATAATGTAGACCGGACATTGCGAAAGAAAAGAAATACGCAGATCATGGAAAACAAGCACCCCAATAACCCCTCTTTAACGAGTCCCTCTAAGGAATGGTTCACCTGCTGAGCTTGGTCAAATAGTATGGAAGCTTCTACATCGTTCGTTTTAATCGGTGTTATATCTTGTAGTCGGCTGTGAATGCTTTTCGACAGATTGCTAATATTTGATGAAGGTGTTTTTAAAATATCCAGTACTACACTTGGTGTACCTTTTGTTCTGGTTATGGTCTGAAGATTAACAATCGAATTCGAAATATCCGCCACGTCAGAAAGAGGAATGGTTTTCCCATCTGCACGACTTATAGGCAATTTTTGTAGGTCTGTTTTGTTTAGCCCCCAACCATTCACTTTTATGGGAACTGTCATCTGGCCGTCTGATAAGTTCCCTTCTGTTTCAGTTGTGTGTTGTTGTTTGAGAGAATTATTGACATCGTCCACACTAAAACCGGACTTAATTAAATCGTCCTTGCGAATTGAGATAGCGTATCCAGCGTTACCACCGCCTGACACTTGAATGTCCTTTATTCCAGGTACTGTTTTAAGTCCTTTTACCACTTCTTCTTGTACCGAAGTCCTCAGTATATTTTCGGTAATATTAACATTATTGCTTTTTAGACTGATCGTCATAATAGGAAGCGAATGCGTACTAAGACGGTTAACAAGGGGTTTATCAGATCCTTTTGGCAATGAAATTCCTTCTAACGCTTTATTCACTTGCTGCTCTGCCTTTTCCATATCATACTTCATAGGAAAATTTAGACTGATAAACGAGCCTCCATTAAAAGAATTGGTTTCCACATCCTGAAGATTGTCTACTACTCTGACCGCCTCCTGGATAGGCTTTGTTATATATTCTTTAACCTGATCAGCCTGCAAGCTCTGTGCTTTTACTGTAACCGTAAGTGTAGGATTATTAATTTCAGGTAGATAATCCCTCTGCATTTGAAAGGCAGATATTGCACCCCATACAAGAACGATAACAGTAAGGGTAATAATAAGGCCCGCTCTTCTAATAGAGGCTTGTAGTAAACGATTCATTTTCTCCCGAATCCCTCCTGTCTAAATAAATTATTATGTACGTTTTACTGCACCAACGAAACATGCAAAGCATATTTACTTTTTGAATCGGCAAGAAACCTAATTTGCCCTCGTTTTCAGCGAGTAGATACATGGTAGATGTGAAATTATCGGCATCAGTTCCACCATTTGCATTTAAAAACCCAGCAAGCAAACTTGTGTCTTTTTTATCCCCTTTCTCCTTTTTAATAGATTAATCTCCATCTGTTAATCTACAATTTCAGATTTGTAAAGCTATATAAATTCTTTGTTAATCCTTTTAATTATTTGTCAGATAAATTTACGTTTTTTCAGGATGCCATAAGGTAGAGAAAGCCCTTCAAAACAGCTATCACTGCTCATAAATTGGATTAAAACTTAATGAGTTCCCTTCCAGTACAGATTTAAATCCTTAAGTTCTTCATTCACTTGTCAAAAGAATATCTTGCAATCATAAAGCTGATATTCGGATTCATTACAATCCTTTCGAAGAACAAAAAAAAGCAACTACCACAAGGGTTAGTTGCTTCCTATTTATAAGGTCTACTAATTTATAAGCCTATGATATTTTCTCTTTCATTAAATTCATAATATAACTGTTATCACTTAATCCTGTGGCAAAATTCCAATTTACGTAAAAGTATATAACCTCATTATTTCTTAATGATAGCTTTATAGGTTTCGCTGATTTTAGAAAGAAAAGTCTAGATTGAGTTGTGAATAATGTTGAACTAACAGTTGCATCATTTTCCAATTTCAAATCAAAAATATCGATCCATTTAATAGTTTTCCAACTTTTAAATTCAATTACATCATCATGAATAAATAATTCTCCACAATGTGAAAGTTAATTTTTCACATGAAGTCGAGTCATTAATGATAATTTCTTTTCTTCAATTTCAATGTTAGTTGCGCCATGAAAGTTTAACTTTTTCATCTTCTCAACTCCTAAATACAATATGTAGCGATATTTAATCTATTCACATTGAACTAAAATGCTTAATTATTATACTCAATTGTCTTTTCTATTTGGTCTTCTGTAATTCCAGTTAATCCATACCATGTTGGGGGTGGAAGTAATATTCTTTGTTCATTTCCATCTGAATAATGTATTGACGGTCTTACCACCGTAACTGCATAAGGTGAATTTTGAAAATCTACTTTAATGGGGACTTCATCCTCTTTTTGTTCATTTGGATCAATAACGATCGGTTTAATATTTATTACTTGTTCACCATTCAGTTCTGTATCAAATTTGTTTACAAGAATTTTATTGCTACCGTTATTTTGCAAACTATACATGTAATTATTTTTTTCATCTCTAATGATTGGATAAAAATTCCCTAATTCTAGAGGCTTATCCGAAGTATCTTCAATTACACTTATTTCTAATGCTCCAACATCATATTTTTTAAATCCATTTTTAGTTTGTATTGTTAATTCACTTACTTCTGTTTTACCTTTAGATAGCCCAATTATATGTAGCCCTAAAGTTTTCGCACGGTACTTTCCAATCTTAGCATTTCCATTTACTTCAAAACTCTCAATACTAATTGAATCTTCATTACTGAGATTGATCGAATAAATTTCATTAAACAAGTCTTTCTTATTACTCGAATAAATATAGGTAAAATTTAGTGGTGTATCTTCTCCTACTCCAAGACAATATGACCCTTTAATAGGAAGAAATGTATTTGATATTGGTTTACTTATAATTTCATTAGTTAGGTAAGATTTACTTTTCTTATTAAAAAACGTTATTTGACCTGTCAATAAAACTAGTAGAAAGATTGAGACAATAATTAATAAAATAATAAATAATATTTTTTTGATATTCATGTTTTTACTTAGATAGATCTCCTATTTTTTTAGTAAACGTTTACAAAATTATCTTAACATTATAAACGGTAAAATTTACTAAAACTCATCGTCATTATTGTGAACATTTTCACATATTGTTCAACATCCGCATTTATTTTTTTTGGAACATATAACTATAGAACAAGACTTTAATTCTTTGAATAATGCTTCCATAATATTCAATCTCATTTTTGTAATTTCACTACACATTTTATATCTTCTATAAAATAAAAAAGTACTGATTAATCAGTACTTTCAGCTTAATCATCTAGAACTTTAAAGTTTTTCACTCAAATTATTTAATTTTATTTATTAACAAATATTGATATACAAACAAATAATATAAAACTTAAAATAATATATTGGTAATTTCGTTTAGTTCGAGGCATTATTAAAAAAATTATTAAGTAACTTAATAAAAATAAACATGATACTAATACATTCACGTTACTGTCGATCATAAAACGTCCATTTAACATAAGAAATAAAGACTGCATCCCTGATGAAATAGATAGTATTCTATATAAAGGAAAATCATTCTCATCCTTAAGAAAATCATTCTCATCCATAGTCTTCAATCACTCCTTTTAATCAAGATAATTTTTCATTATTTATATCTTTGATCAAAATTTCTTTATCCAGTTTTGACATATTATCAACCATATTAATGATTCAATTAAAAGGATTTGATTATAAATAGGAAAAGTTTCTGTGAAATCAAAAGAAAAATATTTGCCGAAATTATCCCTACATTGAAATATATTATGTCTTTAATTTTTAATCCCAATAGAAGGGAAAATAATAATGAAAAAATAATAGGTGTAATATATTTATAATCTTGTAAGGTAAAGAATAATTGATTATTAAATAGCAATAAAAGATATGTTATTAGAAATAAAATTTCATTAACTAAGAAAATAGTATTTAAAACTTTTTCTTGATTTTTTTTGTAATCTAAATTGTATGATGTAAATCTGTCTAAAATGAAGTTAAACAAGATATTAATAAAAAGAATTAATATTAGCATGACAAAAAATATAGCAAATATAGTTATTAATATATTTGATTGTGACCAGTGAATATTATAAAAATTCTTTATTTCTATAAATAATAGAAAAATGATCCCGAATAATAGAGAAAAGTTCATAAAAAACATTGGTTTTGAATTTGAATTCATAATACTAATCTCTCAATGTCAGATATACTACTTAATAAATGTTCTTTATGATTTATTATAAACACAAAAGATTCGACATTGAAAATTCTGTCCTTAACCAGTTCGCATGTAGCCATGTCTAAATGCTCAAAAGGTTCATCCAAGAACAAATATTCCCAAGGATAGTCAGTAAATAAAGCTGATATGATTATTTTTTGCTTAGTTCCTTTAGATAAGTCCTTGCAAGAAGTGTGTCGGTTACTCTCTAGTCCAAGTAGTTTTATTAATTCATCAAGTTTTATGAATTGCTTTGGAATTTTCAACATCTTATTAAGGTAAAAAAGTAGAAAATCTTCTAAAAGCATATAAGGTTCGTAAAACGGGGTTGATGGAACAAAAAGAGTTTTACTTTTATTGTAATTTAAGTAGCAATTCCCTTCATTGACCTTGTTTATTCCCAATATAATATTTAATAGTGTAGTTTTTCCTGATCCGTTTTTACCTTGTAACCAGTATTTTTTATTATCTAAAAGGGATAAAGTAAAATCTTTAAAGATATAGTTTTCCTCATTATAGAAAAAATCAATATTTTTTAATTCAATCAAAAAAAACACCTCTCAGTAGCTTCAATTGTTGCAGATATAATTAAAAGAACAATAGAAAAAAAGATTAATTTAATATAATTAGTATAATTTAACTCTTTTTCTATAAAAATATCTCTGAATAAAACCCATGACATATATACCCATATTGTCATAGCATATAATTCAAATAAAAAATGGGGAAAAAATAAAAATAATGTATTTTCAAAATTATATTTTAGTATGTAGATTTTTAATGATCCCACTGAAATATATAAGTCTAATAATAATTTTCCAACTCCTAGTATTGGTATTATATAAAAGATAACAGCCATTAAATTGTTGTAAAATATTTTAAAAACATTTCCTGGTTTGCATGCAATATTCTTATATACTGAAGCAGAATTTATATTAGATGGCACATCCACTAAAATTAAAAATAGAATAAATAAGCAAATTATACATAAAAAATATATATTTAATATTTTAATAAAAATCACCCAATGTAAATTACGTTAAATGCAATAAAACAAAAAAACAATTCCATGAAAAAAAAGTAAAAGAAATAATTTTTTTGTCCTTTAAATGATTCATACATTACTATTTTATATGTAAATAGTAATAAAAGATAAAAAGCAAAGGCATTTACTGCAGTAAAAGTTAAAATGTCTATATGATAAAATCCTTTATTTATTAAAAAAAGAATAATTAAAATATTCATTCCTATAAAAGAATGGAAAGTATTCCTATATAAAATTGTTTTCTTATAAATCTTTATAATAGGAACTCTTAAATATTTGAATTGCATAAACAGTTGTCTGTAGTTAGCATTTGCATATATTAATTCCGAGTAAATAAATAGATTGGTACATAAATAAAGTAATGGAATATTTATCACTGCGTATAAAGGTATACGTTCTAATCCAAACCAATTAAAAGAAACGGATATCAAAAACATACCAAATGCAAATAATAATAAAAATTGTTTTAAAACTTTCATAAAGTTCTTTTGATTATTATTCTTTATATATACAAGGTAAAGTATGTTTAATGTGATAACTAGTAATATAGATACAAGTGAGCTAAAAAAACTAGTTAAAGAAATGTAAGAGAAAACATAGCTTAAAAAAACAAAGATTAGGACAATGATCATCCAAATAAATACCATAATTTTCTCTTTTAAATAAAAAAACAAAAATAAATATCTATCTTCGTAAAACTTATAGATATCATATTTTAAGGTTGAAATAATATTCTTGTTCCCGCTAATCATTGTCACCAATGTAAACAAAAATAGTATATTAATATCCAAGTAGATAAATAAGAAATTAAATCTATTAAATAGATACAATAGCTCAACTGGATAACAAATAATAAGAAAAACACATAGGAATAGTAAAACTATCCCTATGGATTTAACTAATAATTTATTTATTTCAGATTTTATTAACAAGCTATTAAAAATAGTTTTAACCTCTTCAATTTTTAACTTTAAAATAGCTTTTAACATATATCTCTATTTAGCTACTTTTACCAAGTAGTTGCATAACCTTTTCCGTATTTTGAAATTATTTTTTTAGCGGATATAACAAGTGCAGTTGAAATAACTCCATATCCAACAATAATCGCAACTAGGCTAATGATCGTTGTAATAGTACTAAATGTATTAATAATGGTTATAACTTTACCAGCTACTGTAGTCGAGATACCCAAGTTAGCTGCAAGATGTGGCAAAGAAATAGTTAAAATTGAAAGCAATACAGTCATTCCTAATACATAAAAAATTGTTTTTTTATTCATCACTAAAGTCATGATAACGCCCCCTTTTTAATTGGTAGAGTCGAACACCCCTGCTAGTGAAATTGAACCCATATGTAAATGACTATGTTATCAGCTTCACCATTAACATGAGCAAGATCGAAATACATTTCCCATTGCATCTGTTAATGAACCTTGCTTGCCAAAGAGAATGCAGTGGGGTTATTGCTTTGCGGGTGTATGCTATATATACCCCCTACTATAGTTTCCCTACAAAATCAGTTGAAAATTTCTTTAAAATAGAATGACGTAATACTCTAAACTAAATTGGTTAATTATTATACTCAATTGTCTTTTCTATTTGTTCTTCTGGAATTCCCATTCATGTTTTATTTCAGATCATATCTCCTATTATTTTTAGTAAACGTTTACGAGGTTAGCTTAACATCTTAAAAGGTAAATTTTACTAAAACTCATTGTCATTTTTGTGAACAATTTCACACTTCTTTCTACAAATGCGTTTACTCCTATCGAAACCCCATGAAAATTTAACAACTAAGATTCTATTAACATGCATTATTCCTATATTTTTATTTAATCTTCACAGAGGTACTTATAACGGTAAAAATTTATAACGTTTTACTAAAACTTTCACAAAAATTCCACTGAATTCATTCCTGAGATTACTATAATTAAAGACATTATATACTACATAAAGAGGTGATCAATTTGATAGAAAAGGTTTTCTAATCAATTCAAAATATAATAAAGAGGTCACTTAAATGAAAAATATTTTTCTTTTTGCAATCGTTTCACCTATATTATTTTTTCTTTTATCATTAATGCTCGTTTTACTTAATTTTGATGAAATAGGTAACGGAGAACTATGAATAGAAATCCTAAGAAAAAGAAGAAAAGTCTTTTATTAAAATTAAGTTTAATCCTAGTCATACTTATATCAGGTACACTATGTTATGGATTCTATCAATTTAAAAAAGGATTTCAGATAGGTGAAAAGAACACAAATAAACAAACTATAAAATTCAATTCTACAAAAATACCTAATAAAACTAACATCCTATTATTGGGAGAAGATGCTCGTAAAAAAGGTGGAAGCTCTCGAACGGATTCAATTATGATCTTACAATACAATAAAAAACACGAAACAAAGTTAGTTTCAATTATGAGAGATAGTTATGTTACAATTCCGGGATATGGAAAACATAAGATTAATGCAGCCAATTCTTTCGGAGGGGTTGAACTTTTACGCCAGACGATTCAACAAAATTTTGGAATCGAAATTGAATATTTTGCAATAATTGATTTCAAAGGTTTTGAAGAAATAATTGATGAAATTGCCCCAAAGGGAGTAACAATTAATGTAGAAAAACCAATGGAAAGTCATATCGGAGTCAGTCTTCAATCTGGGGTTCAACAATTAAATGGAAAAGAGCTTTTAGGTTATGCAAGATTTAGACATGATGCTAAAGGTGATTTCGATCGAGTTGTTAGACAACAAAAAGTACTGGAAGCTATTAAATCGCAAGTACTTACTATTAAAGGAATTGCAAGTTTGCCTAAAACGTTAGGTGTGATTCAGCCTTACATACAAACCAACATGTCAACAATGGACTTATTAAAAATAAGTTCTGATTACATAGTTAAGGGTAAAGACAAAGATGTAGAGACATTGAGAATTCCTGTAAACAAAGCTTTCACTCCAAAAAGATATGAAAAAGCCGGTGAAGTTTTGGAACTAGATCTTGAAAAAAATAAAGAGGCTTTGGAGTGGTTTTTAAATTAATAAAAGGACGCAAAATGCGTCCTTTTAAGTAAATAAACATTAAAAACTTTTATCTTACTGTCTCCAATTTAGTATAACTCAAATTCTTCCCAAAAAATCCCTTAAGCTCCCCAGCAAATTTCTGAAACACAGGATACTCATTATACATAAAATCATTATGCTTACCATCAATTATATACAACTCTTTAGGCTCCGCTGCCGCCTCAAAAAACTGAATCGACTCATCAACCTGATGTAAAAGATTATCCTTATTACTTTTAAAAGTTTCATAGATTAATTAACTCTATTTCTGCTGCCTTAGTTTTCCACATGTATTTAAGAATAAATCACTCATTCCTGCTCCCTTAGAAGTATTTAACAGTGGCTATCTATAAGTATTTCCAATAAAATTAAAATATCGTTAGAAATGTAAACTTACAACTAGATATCGGAGGAATATTGTGTCAAATTATAAATCTCAATTGAAACGTATCGTCGAAGGATTAAAACATACAGATCCAGCTATTCGACATGATGCAATTTTTGAATTAATTGAACTATCGGAAGTAGACGATCTACAATTTAATTTATTAACTTTAGAATGGTTAGCAAAAGAAGCCGCTTATCCATATCCAACATCATTTAAGGTATGGGATGAACCTAGTTTCCATCTAATTAATTTCATCTCTCATTTCGAAATACCTGAATTAACAGAGGCCTTAATAAAATATTACCCTGAATATAGTAAGGCTGCTAAAGAAGAGGTATTCAGGTACATAACCTCTTTTGACGGAGAAGAATATGAACTAGCAATCTTGGAATTAATTGAACAAGATATTCAAAACAAACAAGTTGTCTTACCATTAGATATTTTATATGCCAACCCTGGCATCATTATTAAACTATTAGAAAAACATTCTCAATTATTTGAAGTGGAAGAATATAAAACTACTTTTTATCGATTGTTGTCATACTGTTTAGATAAAAATTATCTAGACCGTTTCAAAACAAAATACATCGCACCATTGTTATTAGTAGATTATCAAAAGCAAGTAGAGAAATTTCTTCCTTATCAAAATGATTATGATATTAAGTTTGTGTATGGCTCTTGGAAAGAAACCTATTTACAAATCCGTTCAATTATGTCGATCTATCTATCTTTAATGGAGTATTACTTTAATGATGAGATGACATCTTTTATAAAGGAAGCAATGTCATTTACTGACCCGTTTATTCGATCGAACGCAATTATTGCCGCCCTTCAACGAGACATTGACGTACCTGAAGATCTACTGTTGGACTGTGCAACAAATATTGAATCCACAGAATACTTTTATTGGGAAATACTCAGAATTCGAAAAGAACACTTATTCCCTATTAAAGAGAAAAAACAAGAATACTTCGCTAAAAGTCACTTGTTTCTATATATCGTGCAAGAACATGATTTTGTACCTGAAACAATCGAGTTAATTAAACAGCTTGATATTGAAAATTCATATAACCAACCAATCCGTTATTATTTAGCTTCTGTTTCACATGATGATCAAGTGATTCCAGCATGGGTAGGAGCTTATGCTCTTGAGGAAGAAGATGACTCTGTTCATATGTGGGATGGTACTTATTTAGAAGATGGACAGTTCAATGAAAAATCAATCGAAGAACATGTACAACTATTTATGGACAAAAGAGCGAATGAAAAAGAAGAAGATGCTTCAATTGTATACTACGAAGGGAAACCAAAAATAAGTAAATGGTTCTACGCTTGGTATGTCCTACTAGCTTTTAGAGGATATCAAGCATTCTCAACTATGGACCCAGTATACATCACTTTAACATCTTTACTTGCAATTTTAATCGTTTCATATCATATCTATAAAACCAAACTATTAAAAAACAAAATCGAAATCGTTGGCAATGTTGTCCGATATACCGATAAGGATACTCACTCTCAGATTTTATTAGAAGACATAAAAAAAATCACAATTCAAAAATCTAACATGAAAACAAGAATGTTTGATCGACGTTCCAAAGTTGTAGCTATTTACAACAAGCAAAATAAAGTTGCAGTAGAATTCCCATTGGAATGTGTATCTTACGATGAATTTGCGTTTGTAGTAGATGAGTTGACGGATCATTTAAAGGAACAACCTCATATTCAACAACAATAATATAAAAAAAAGGCTGTATCTGCGATTACCCAGTAATCCATGATACAACCTTTTTTATTTTATAACTCAGTTTATGTGTGCTTCTGTGAAATATAGTAACCATTTACCTTCCTTATATACATAATAAAAATCTTCGCCTCGTTTATCATTTTTATTAATTGGCATAATATCGATTTCATATGCTCTATTTTCTCCAAAGACAGTAACTTCATTAAGCATCCAGCCTTGCATTCTACTAATCGGATATATTTCTTCGACTTTTCCTTTTGTTTTCATTCTTTCTTCGTATAAAGTTAGCGAACGCTTCGTTAATTCAGTTTTTGTTTCATTTGTAAAATAGATTATATTTTCAATTGGCTGTAAGTATTAACCGAAAATATTAAATAGATTACTACTAAGGCGATCGTTCTAAGACCTGCTTTAATTGAGTATCCGATTGTTTTTTTAAAGTATTTTCCTATCAATAAAAAATAAAGAAAATAAAGTAAAACTGGAAGCCCAACATAAAATATTGAATTATATAGCCATCCAACGACAAATGATAAAGTTTCAGGTATGCCATAGCAAATAACTACTACCAGGGTTAATAAAAATGGAGCATAGTACAATAATTTTATTTTCATAATTAACCTCTAAAATATGATAATGAAACACGTGTTGTTATAAAAATAATTGTACCATTTTGAATAAAACTTTTATTCCTTCAATAGTAGGGTATTTTATGCAATACTATTCTTCCTTATAGATAAAAAGTGCCAATTATTCGGCTCTGAGTTTGCGTTCTACTAATGTTTTTCATCGCCTAAAACAAAACAGGGAAATCTCAAACGAGACTCCCCTAAAATTACAAACTTAAAACCCAACTCTCATCGTATCAGGATGTGAACCTGCTCGACTATCTTGGTTTAATGAATCAATGTTTTCCATGTCTTCTTGTGTTAATTCAAAGTCAAAAATATTTGCGTTTTCTACGATGCGGTGTTCTTTGATTGATTTTGGAATTGTAACTACATCATGTTGTAAGTCCCATCTTAAGATGACTTGTGCTACTGATTTATTATATTTTTGAGCAATTTTTGTTAAAACTGGCTCTTCTAAAAGCTGACCTTGTTTTAAAGGTGACCATGCTTCCATTTGAATTCCTTCATTTTTACAGAAAGCTAATAGCTCTTTTTGAGTTAAATGTGGATGGAATTCTACTTGGTTAACCATTGGTTTAATTTCGCAATCGCTCATTAAGTCTTGTAAATGGTGAATTTGGAAGTTACTTACATCAATTGCACGGACACGTCCGTCTTTGTATAGTTTTTCAAGTGCCTTCCAAGTATCCTTATATTTGTCAACACCAGGCCAGTGGATGAGATAAAGATCTAAATAATCTAGTCCTAATAAATTCAGACTCGTTTCGAAAGCTTGTAAAGTAGTTTCATAACCTTGGTCTGAATTCCAAACTTTACTTGTTACAAACAATTCTTCGCGAGCAATACCTGATTCTTTAATAGCCTGTCCAACGCCTTCTTCATTTTTGTAGATTGCTGCAGTATCAATGCTGATATAACCATTTCGGATCGCAGCTTTTACAGATTCAACAACTTCTTCTCCTTCTGAAACTTTGAAAACACCTAAGCCTAATCGTGGCATTTTTACTCCATTATGTAATGTTACTGTTTCTTTTAAATTTGTTAGCATCTGAATGACCTCCAATTTTTTTATTTTATACTAGCTGCAAGGATTTTTTGGCAGCACGTTCCTATTCCATATATTGAATTGCATTGTATGTAACTTGATCATAATCTCCATTTTTAGCAGGTGCAATTAATTTGCCTCCTACCCTACTGCTACACTACCATTTCTAATCCATTCTTCCATATTGTTAAAATCTACTCCTATTTAACGTAATAAAAAAGGATATAGTTCTGTTTGTTCAGAATCTAATCCTTGGCTACGATTTATGTAAAAAATGTAAGGCGTGATTAATTAACTAAAAATAGAGATACCGTTACGGGCGTCTCTTTTGCTTAACTTAAACGAAACTCCATTTTTCTATTTTTTGTTGCCATTCCAATAGACTCATAAAAATGGATCGCATTTTGATTACTCTCTGAAACACTTAATTCAATACTATCAACATTCAATTCTTTCGCTAAATTAAGAACAGATTGCATGAGTTTTCTTCCAATTCCCTTTTTCCTACTCGTATCATCAACACATAAACTATTAACAAGTAAGATCTTCCTTGCATTAACAAATGAGTTTTCAGGTATTTCTTCTTCCTTCAAAACTGCCACGCCAACTATTTCAGCACCTAGAGTTGCTACTAGCATATGTTGTTTATCATCTTTTAGTTGGTTATTGAATTCCTCTTCATCTACTGGAGTTGAGTTTTCTTTGTATAGATCTGGTCGTTCAAAAACATGTAAATCGTGTACTTGTCTAAATAATGGTAATAATTTCTCGTAGTCTTTTTGATTGGCATTTCGGATGGAAATCTCCATGCATTTTCACCTCTCTGGTTGTTTTAACTTTGCCGTAATTTATTGACTCGCGATCTTTTTAAAAATAGATCAGTTGAATATACTCCAAACAATTTCTGTCTGATCATCACAGTAAAATCCTTCTAAATTACATGCTTTAACTATTTTTTCTATAGTACGTTTATTTGAACAGAGCATGGAAAAGTTGCTATCCCAATGCGTAGTTAGCAAAATATTATGATCATGCGTGAAAAAATTTATATGACCATTTGGAAATGTTTTATTGGCATCAATTAAGTCATCTATATACTCTAACTTCCGCTCTGTACAAAATTCATCTCCATTCCAAATCCAATCATGACCTGCGTTTTTAATAGCGTTAAGAATTGTATTCATTAAAATCTCTGGGAAGGAACCTTCATTTGGAATAATTAATCGATGTTCCTCACAACACTTTTGAATTACTTCTTCAGTTTCTACATTTTTGTATTTATCTTTTAATCCCGTTATATGAGTCCTTAACCCAATATCTAACTCTTTGTAACTTTTAATTCCTGAAATAGGTAAGAACTGCTTCCAACTTACCACTTCACAATTATTAATAATGTCATTTTTGCCAGGATAATTATCATACTCAAACGAATCATAATCCATCGTTATAGGCTTAATAAAAGGATGATAAAAAATATAAACTTCCTCAAATATCCCTTTATAAAACTCTTTTATCGACATATCAGCAGGAGCACATACTGAATACCTGTGTGGATCTGGTAATACTCTTACATTTTTCATAAATTTCACCTGCTAATTCACTTATCCTTTTAGTAAAAAAATGAATCTCTATATTTTTTCAATATGTTATAAATAAAAGAAAATCTTCTACTATTTAATCTTCAGGATCTTCTTTAAGAATCCAGGGAGTTTCTGCTTCAAAACTTATTTGTAAGACTGGATCAGGTAAACCTTCTGGCAAAAACTCTAATTCCTCTGAGAAACCAAATATAAAGTTCTCAATCTCAATTGTATTCATTTTATTAAAATTAGAATTAGTACATAATTCGCCTTCAATCACTCTTCCAACAAAATAATAATTACCTAAGTATAAACGTCTCGCTCTTATCTCTGTAGGGAATTCTGAAAGATGCGCGGGTTTTACTGGATTAATTCCAAGTTTCTCAAAAAAATCTTTTACAGTTGGCTCAAAATACTATGTAACTTTAAGATAATTTTTACAATATAAGCAGTTACAGACTTCCATTACTTTATTATAAAATTCTCGTGTTCTATCAATATCAACTTCGATTAGCCATTTTCCTATTCTTATCTGGGGCAGCATAATAATCTCCATCCTGCTAATACTTTTCTTTCAGTACAAATATCCCATTTAACTACTTAGTTGTAATGATCATTAAAATAGAAAATATGATTCTCACTATACCTCATTTTTAATTCTTACACACTTGTTGAACTTCAGTTTTAAAAAACATTTTGTATTGGTAAATTTTCGGATTCAAATATCGTGATAATTGACTTAGTTGAAACAGACTTAGGAATATTAAATTTAAGATTTTTTCCGTTGATTAATGTCATTTTAACACTCCCATTATCTTCCCAACCTGAATGAAATGTTGGATGATTGTTTATTTGAATTGACTTTAAACTATTTAGATCAATTTTAAAATTAGATTTTTTAGCTAATAAGGAATCTGGATTAATTTCTATTTCTTTATCCATATTTGCTTCAAAGACTGAACGTTTTTTTGCAAAAACTTTCTTTCTAAAAAAGGAAAATACCAGCCCTAATATAAAATGCTGTTCTTCAACTGCATTTTCTACATAAAATTGTCCACCTAGTTTTACAAAAATAAGACTAGCTCCTTTTACATATACCTTATAATACTTATCTGAGGTAAATATTCTAGGCTTAATTAAATAAATCGGTTTTTCATGCATAAACCTTCCCCTAATCTGGTATGAAATACTATGCTTTTTATTTCATTTGTATTAAAAGTTAAAAAAGTAGCGTTATAGAAACGGTACTAAAATTATCAAAAATAACACCCTTTCTTAATCATTATTATAAAGATTTTATAAATGAAAGGGTGCTTAAAATAAAATTATTAAAATAAAAGATCCGCTGTAGCAGCAAGAAAACTACCCACTACAAAGATTAATTATCCTCAATTACATCCAATATATTAGCCGCCAACTTTAGTCTTATCGGTTTGATAAAACTTTTCCCTGCTCCCCAACCAAAATCAAATATTCCTTCTCCATTACCTGAGGAAATGCACTTAACATACGTAACACCACTAAAGTTGTCAATTGTAACCGTCAAAGTAGCTGTACTATTGTTTCTGAAAAAGAATTTTTGAAAAACTAGAATAACAACTTCTTTCTCATCAGCAACTTTATTATCCTGAAAAATTAAATTAGATTTTAATTCTGAGTCCTCTAAAATAAGTTGATTTGCTTGATTTGGTTTAATATTTACAGTGAATTCTAAGTAATGTTTCATTTTTTACCTTATCCTCCTTTTAATGTGATATATAAGATTACATCCTGAATTAATTTACTTTAATTCTATCAATAATTTCTTTTAATTTTCCAAAGCAAATTATCCTATTTAATTGAAGATACTGCTCAATAATAAAAAAGCCGCTATTCCGCAGCTTTTTTATTATTACACATGAGGTAGTAGATAGGTCCAATTGATCTTTTTAGTTTAAGTCTGAAAGGCGTCAGAGAAACTATTTAGTTTATTAGACCGAAATGATACCTCCTGGTGGGACTGGAATTGATGGTCCAGTTTTTTCAATTTCTGCATCAACAAACAACGCATGGGGGAAAGTCGCCCCTGCATTGTTAAAAGCCAAATCCGGTCCAGTGCCAAATATTCTTCCAGCTATTACTTCCACACTAAGTTTGTTTTTCTTCTCATTCCGGTCAATATCGCCCCAAAATGTAAAACGCCATGTTCCGAAAGCTGGAGGAGATGATGGACCGGTGACAACGATGAGGAGTGTATGCTGAGGGAGAATTTTTACTGTCCAATTACCAAATGCTGGGGATGATATTTCTGGGTTTTGAACACCGGCAGGTACCCCAGGAGCGGAAAATTCTACAACGAAATTAGCTTTAAGCGTTTTTGAACTTGGATTTTTGAAATAGATGTTGATCATATCATTGCTATCTGGCGCTTGGTTATCAACAGGCACATGAAATACACCAGTTGTAATTGCCTTCACTATTTTATCACATCCCATCCTTCATTCTCACCACACTCTTCGGATGAACTTACTTCTAAGAAATTTTCTTCAAAGTTGTTAGTCAATTAATTTCTTCCTTTCTATCAATAATATTAGATTAGGGACATCCATAAATAATATGTAATAAGAGAAAAAACTGCTTGTACACAAATCTATGAAACTACCTTTTTTATAAGAATCCTTTATTAAATATTGAATGTACTCTAATGTAAAAAAAATGCTCCTATTAGGCACTACTTTGGCAATTGAAACGTTAAATCCTGTATAGAACTGGTAGAGTTTGCCCCAAACTAAAATTATTACATAAAAATCAAATCAATTAATGGGGTATTAAGTTGGAAAGATTTTTTCAATTTCATTCAAAATTGGGTCCGTTTCACCTTTTTTCATTAGATCATCTAATAACGATCGGAATTATTTTGATTCTCAGTGTTCTTCTATTTGTCTTTAGAAAACAGATTCAGGACTCGGGGAAAAAACGACTTTTTCGTTTTTCTTTAGCATTTCTCTTATTGGCTTCTGAGATTTTTTTTCATATATGGCTTATATATGAGAATGCTTGGTCACTTAAAACGGGTTTGCCACTTGAACTTAGTGATATTACTGTCATTCTGGGAATTATAATGCTTCTGACAAATAGCTATAGAGTATTTCAATTCATGTATTTTGCCGGTTTAGCCAGTTCCATTCAAGCCATCTTGACACCTGATCTTGGTCATTATTCATTTCCACATTTTCGATATTTCGAGTTTTTTGTTTCGCACGGAGGAGTGGTGCTTGCCTGTTTGATTATGGTGGTAGCCAGCAAATATCGACCGACCATACCATCTCTGTGGGTGACCGTTCTTATTGTTAACCTTTATGCAGCTTGCGTATTTTTCATTAATAAGTCGTTGAAAACTAACTTCATGTATCTCATGAAAAAGCCCGAAAATACTTCCCTATTAGATTATCTAGGTCCTTGGCCATGGTATCTTCTCTCGGCAGAATTGGTAATGATTGTGAGCTTTTACATTTTGTATAGTCCGTTTTGGTTAAAAAGGAAAATGCAAAGAAATCGATAATTAATGTTAGTGATGTCAAAGATAACTACAGATATGGCTACGTATTTGGAATAATAATTGGAGTGAGTCATATCTGCTAGCTACCTAATTTACTTAAGATAACGCTCCCTCTCCAACGGGCTTAATATTATCGAAGTGGATGGACGAGTAACTGAAGGTAAAAGCAATTGGTCATAATAATCTTCATCATACATATCATTCCAAAGTTGAATTCCAAAATATGCTTCAGCAAGATCATCAAGCACGCCACTTGTATGACTAATTGAACCAATTTCTGATCCCCCTATATGTTTCCTGTCAACCTCACTCTTATCTATCATTACATCTTTATTTCCAACTACTTTCCAACTGTAATCATCTAAAGAACACGAGGTTAATGATAAAACTGAAATATAATTGTAATTGTCAGTATCAAATAAGTCAGGAATTTTTCTAAAATTAATATCGAATAGTCCACAAACTGGTTCCGAATAAGAAAGCCATACTACTTGTCCTAAAGCATATGTATTATTGCTAAGTGAAATTAGAAATAAATTTCCGATAGTCCATTTTTGTTTCTTAGGTCTTTTATGCGAAAGTAGTTGTTGCTCTACTTTTCTTATTTCCTCTTTTGATAGCTCAAAATTAATCAGTTTGTTCATTAAAACAACGATTCCTAACATGACCAAAGCATTTGAAGTCCTGATTACTACTTCACTGGATTCTCTATCAAACTCTATTTTCTTATAATCCTTTAAATCCATATTTTCACGTAGAATTTTACGAAAGTATTTAACCGCTTCATAATTTGTTTCCATTTCGAAAAAATCCGCTAAATCTTCTGCAATGTAAAAATATGAAATTGAATGATTTGGTAGAAATACTTCTATTTTTCCTATAGATAGTGAAGAACGACTTTTATTCATATATATCTGCCTTTCAATTAATCAATTGTATTTTATATTATATCTCAACTGCAAAAATAAAAAGCCACAATTACGTAGCTTTGAGTTTCAACATGTTACTTCATAGTAAGTAAAAAAGATTTTTATATCCATTTTGCAAACCAAGCAACATAGTATGCAGCAGGAATAAATAAAAGTTGAGACAAGATTGTACCAAAAAATTTAGAACTTATCATTGTAATCGAATAACTTTTTAAGTAAATATAATCACTTTGTTTTTTCATTACTCTATCTGCTAAAACAGAAGCTTTAGGATCAATAAATAATGTTAGTAAAATTGTAGATATACCATTAACAATTCCAGATGACATCAATGTCGCTTGAACAAGATCTTTCGGTACTAACATTGATGCATAGATTGAAGAAAGAACCGATATTGTGTATATGGATGTAATAATAACATTTACAACAAAAAGACGTTTTGGAATTGTTTTTAATGTAATTCCTTTTAAATATGAAAAACTTGGCATTCTAAAACACTTAACAATATTTTTAAACCCTCTACGATTAAACTGACTAATAAACAACGCAATTATGGAACCACGCTGATTAGATAATAGTATGATAGCTCTTGAAAATATATTTACAAAAGTAGGAAATAGAAGTATTCCAAAAAGTACTCCAATTGTCGTTACCCCAATTAAGATCCTATATTGCTCCTCTATATAAGTTAATTTGTTAACATCAGGTGCTTTAGCAATGAGTTTTGCAGTCATTGGTTGCTGAATCATTGTAGAAAACCTTGAAACGATTACTAGTGTACTAAATAATGATAATGCTGTTGCAATTAGTTTCACTCTTGCACCCGAAATTCTGGTTGAATAAGCCAAAGTTTCAATCATTGTCACAATAAATATAAATACAGATATAATGACCACTTTTCCTGTAATAAGTTCCATAATTAGCTCCTCAATCTTTCTTACTGTCGTAATACATATAATTAATTTTACCTTATTTTACCATTTTCCTCATTATAATTTATAGTTTCTTATGTAATTAAACTGCCATTAACTGAAATAAAAAACGAGGCATTAAACAAAAAAACCAATCCCTTGACTTACAAAGGATTGGTTTTTAGTATCTTGTTAATCTCAATTTTCAATTGAAAACGATAAAATATTCTCTGTTTGGTCGATTATTGCTTCACAGGACAAAATTAAGTCACTTTCTTGATTATCTATCCAAAGTTCAAATTCAATCGCATATCCTGAACCATCATGTACTCATAAAAGTAAATATTCTCATACGCAAAATTAGGTGGAAGGGTTAGCGCACCCCATTGATTTAGTTCTTCTTTAAGATCTTCAATTGTTAGTTCTTCTGATAGTTTCGAATTAATTTTTATAAAATCTTTTTTTACTAACTCACAAATAGTTTCTTTAAGTATAAACTTTAATTTTTCTTTTATAATCATATTTACCAGCACCTCTTAAGAAACTAATTCGCAGTATCATATTGAAATATGCTTCAATTTTTACAAGTTTTCAGGTTCAATAACTATGTAAGTAGTTAATTGTTCAGATTATTAGCTTTAAATCCACTGTTTACCTTCTTTACGAATAAATTTAATATCGTTTTGATAATGTTCAAGATGTCCTTCTTCTATCATCTTTTGAAATGCAATGTCACCTTCACTAGCTCTTCTTGTCATTGTTTTGCATAATCCTTCTAAACGTAACGTAACTATTTCTAAAAAATCTTCTTTAATTTCTTCCCCGTAATTTTCAAAAAACAATCTAATTCGTTGTTTAAGGCGAATAGAATGTTGTGATGAATCATAATTTACTTTCTCTCCTGTTTCAGAAAGATAAAATCTACTTAAAGGAAGACAAGTGTATAGAGTATAAGCTATGTCCCAAATTCTTGGACCTGGTCCAGCCACATCAAAATCGATAATACCAACAGGCCGATCATGATTAAAAATGATGTTGTAAATTGCAAAGTCATTATGGCATAGTACATCATTTTGTTTTGGAGTGTTATCGATTGGTTCCCAGCAATCATCAAAAATAAAGTCACTTACAGCGTCATGGTAAAGGCGGAGCATTTTCGCTATTTCAATTAATACAGTATCCGACCACATATATTCTTTTAAAGGATAGTTACCTGCTTCTCCTTCAATAAATGATAAAATTTCTCGTCCTTTTTCATCTATTCCTAAAAATTTTGGTGCATAATTGAAACCTTTATTCTCTAAGTGCTTTAATAATTTATGAACTTTGAAGCTATCAGCCTTTATTTCCCGTCGAACTGTATCTCCCACACGATGAACGTTGGATACATTCCCACCCGTTAGTATTTCTTCATTTTCATGATTTGACATCTAAATATCCCTCCCTAATATGATTTTTTTACTATATCCCTTTTAATAAAATAAAAATAGAGCCACAAATGTGACTCAAGATCTAAAATTATCCTATAATTTGTATTTTCTTACCTTTCATAACTCTAATAAAGAAAAGTAAATGAAAATATAGATAGACGAAGACCGCTAAGCCTGGTGCAAAAATCACGGGAATTGAAAACAAAATTAATTGAATCAAATAGTCGTATATTTGCTTTTTTGGAGGAGTTCTTTTTAAAACAAAATCGATTATTAGAGTTACAGGTATTCCAATAACCACATATGCAATAAAGAACATTAATGAAATAAACAAATACCCCATACCATTTGCATATGCCAAGTTATGTTCGTTTCGAAATTCTGGAAAAATTATAAAATGAGCAATATCAATTAGTAAGATAGAAACAATAATTGCTAGTAATATTTTTCTCATAATTACCCCCTCCCTTAGTACTTATTATAATAGATTCCTAAATGAGAGAGTGAATTTTTGTACATTGATTTAAACGAAAAATAATTAAATATATTAATTGAAAATAACTAAAATAGCTCAAATAAAAAATCGACTTCTCAGCCGATTTTAGTTAAGATTTTAAAATATTATATGTAAGGCCAATTGCACCAGAATTAAATGTTTTGTTTTCCACAAGTGAGAGGTTGCGTTTATATTCCGAAGCCTTAAACAAAGGTAGACCACTTCCTATAATAACTGGTGAAATAGTAATTTTAATGACATCAATTAAATCAAGTTCCATAAGAGCATGTGCAAACCTAGGGCTTCCTAAAATAATGATATCTCTACCTGGCTGTTTTTTTATATTTTTAATTTCTTCCTCAATATTTTCTTTTACTAATTTTGTATTATTCCATTCAGCTTTTTCAAGTGTAGTAGAAAAAACAACCTTTGATGTCTCTTCTATCCATTTAGCATGTTCAATTTCATATTCTGATGCTTCTGGGTTAGAAGGTACTGATGTCCAATAATTTTCCATCATTTGATATGTTCCTCTTCCCCATAACACTGTGTCTACAGTACTTAAAATTTCTCTAGCATGCTTTTCTAATTCTTCATTGTAAGATACCCATCCAATATCCATTTGACCGTTTGGTCCTTCTACAAAACCATCTAAAGAAGAATGTAAAAATAAAATAACATTTCTCATAAAATCCTCCTATGTACTAAGTTATAGTTATTTTCTTTATTTATGTAAACAAGGAATTTCTAACTGTTTTTATTGTTTAGAAGATAGTTTTCTTCTTAAATCATTTTCTTATATTCTTCACTTGGAAAAAACTAATATCAGGTTTTTCATGTCAAATCTTTGATAATTTCCCCATTTCTAAATTAATCAATACTATCAATCAGACATTAAAAAACAACGACAAAATTGTCGATCATGTTCTTCCTAACTCACCCGATAGTTTTTAAAATTTATTTGATTTTCTCCGCCAACTCTAAAATAATTCCTTCTGGGCCACGAACGTAGCATAACTTATAGCTTTCTTCATATTGCTGTATTTCACTAAATATTTCCGTGCCCTTCTCTTTCAATTTTGCAATAATAGCTTCAATATCTTCAACAGCAAAGCAAATATGTCGGATACCTAGTGTATTTGCAAGAGGTTTCTGTATATCTTTATCATCTGACGGTGTATAAAATTTGACTAGCTCGATCCATGCCTCACCATCTGGCATCCCCATTCCTACACATGCCGTTTTCACATTATTAAGCCCAACTATTCTGTCCAACATTTCTCCATCCAATTCCCATTCCGCTTTCACATCAAGTCCAAGGTCAATAAAAAACGCTTTAGCCTCTGAAAGATCGTTTACGTTTATACTCACATGATCTATTCTATTAATCACCCTATCTCATACCTCCTATGTACCTGTTATTTTCAATATCTGTATTGGTGTAAGGTTTGTTTGAAATTACAATTCGCTTAAAACAGAAAATATCCTTCTCAACAAACCTGCCTCCTTTATCTCAATTAAAAAACCAACTTTTCAGCCGATTGTGTTTTTCAACCAAAGCATTGCGTTAGTTTAATTAGAAATTATATTTAGATTAGAGAATTTATTGAACCTAGATGTAGCTTTAACAGTAATACATGTGATACTTATCGTGATTTTTTATCTGCTTCATCATGTGGATATTTATGAGGGATATTAATTTCCTTATTCATATAAAAAAAGCAGCATTTGCTGTTCTTATCCAAGATGAAGACTACCTTTTTTAATGAAAATTCTTTAATTCACTTTGGAAAATTAAGTTTAAAAGGATGATAATATGCAACTAGATATTGTTTGGAAAGCAATGCTAATTGTTTTTATGGGAACTTTTTTATTAAAAATAGCTGGAAGAAACTCTATTTCCAAATTAACAATCTCTGAAATTGTTTTAATGAGTACAATTGGCCCATTACTAAGTCGTCCAATTGAAAATAAGAGTATTTGGACTAGTTTAGGTGTTGCTTCTATTCTTATTCTGATTGTAATTGTATTTCAGTTTCTAAAAATAAAATATAAATCAATCGAATTATTACTAACTGGTAGATCAATCGTTATTATAGATGATGGAAACTTAAATTTAGAAAACATGAAAAAAATACGACTTACAACTGAAAATTTAATAATGCGTCTACACCAGTTAGGAATAACTTCAATTGAAGATGTAGCATGGGCTACTTTAGAAACTAATGGGCAAATAGGATATAAATTGAAGCCAAACTTACAACCTGCAACTAAACAAGACATTCAAAATTTAGTAAGATTAATTGAAACAAAAATTCCCGAGTCAAAGTGAATTTATTAAATTTTAAGCAAATTTTCACATACGAAAGGCGTGTAACTTAAACAATTAAATTTAAATCTACATATTTTATCATGTAATATTTTCTTTACCCAAAACACTTATTTTTTTAAGGGAAGCTCTTTATCTAGAGTTTCTCTCTTTTTTATTTTTTGCTGAACTAACGCATGTCTTAGTTGGGTAAAAAAAGAGAATCCTCCAGAAAGGGATTCTCTACTTTGGGTTAATTTATATATTGGGCAAAGGCAAACAAGCTTGTAAAAAGAGAGAAACTCACAGAATAAGTTTCTCTAAAAAATAGGTGATATTGGTAAAAAATTAAAACAAGAAATGTAATATTATTATATAGAAATTAATATCAATTGTTTTAGTTATACGCCTTTTTATTTGGAAAATTATGTAAATTTTATTTTAGTTGTATATTGACTTGTTAACGTCGTGCATGTCATGTTCTGTTCTAGTTTACATAAACACTCGTTATCGGCAATAAAAAAGGATTTTCATATAATGAAAATCCTTTTTTATTTATAACTTTCTACTTGAAATCCTAGTGGATAAAAATTACCTTACCTTTTATTATTTGATAGTTAAACTTGTCCAAATTCAACATCAATATATTAATATGTCTAAATGTAAAATCTTGCATATCGCTTTTGTCCCACTCTATTAATTTTTTTATATTATATAATATTTATTTCTAAATTAAATTGAAGATATTAAAGCAAAAAAAAGAGCTACAAAATTAAAATCCTTTTTGCTGCTTATTCAATTACAATGGGAGTACAATAAAAACTTCCATTCACTGTTGTGAATCTGAGGATTCATGTTTGGCTAACGCATGCTTTTGTTGAATTAATATATCGTGGAATCTTTTAAAGAAAATATAAATTTATAGAAGCGAGTGGTGAGATTGAACGCTAATATATTAATGGAATGGGAACAAAAGCACGATGCAAAAAATAGAACTATTAATGGATTTTGGGAATGCTTTAGGAAATGGCGAGAGGAAAAAAAGTAATACTACTTGGATACATTTAAAGGAAAGTTGTACTAAGAATTCATTCAAGTTAAAGAATGGTCTATTGAATTAAAGCATAGTTTTTCAAGGATTGAAGCGTTTGTGTTTTTTACTGTATATATTTATTACTTTGATAAAGAGAATGCCTGCTAAATACTAGCAATTGATCTATGTATTAGTTATATAATTTGATCGATTGTTTTAATTTTAAAATAAACGCGTTTAGACTCTCGTGTTTCATTAAGATAAAGATTTAAAAATTAACATTATCTTATATTTCCTCTTTATAAATTCAATTCGTTTTTGAGACTATGTAACTAGCTTAGTAATCCACTATGAAGCATATAATCAAAACGGTGATTCTGATGGTTACAAAATTATAAAGGAGAAGGCTGTTCTTTCTGGAGGAAATCTTCTTGCATTTATAAGCTATTCTTTTGTTCGAATTGATAAATTCAATGAAAGAGGTGAGTGCAATAAAATCATTTTTAAAACTAATCTCCATTTTGACTTTTGGTTTGGTTTTAGGTGGATGTAGCTCTTTGGCAGTTTATTACAATAATAAAGGATATAAAGAAGAACAACAGGGGAAGTATGACGCGGCGATTTCCCATTTAAACAAGGCAATAAAAAATGATCCTAATTTATGGGAAGCTTATAACAATCGCGGGCTATCGTATAATCACAAAAAAATGTACGATAAAGCAATTGCCGATTATAGTAAGGCGATTGAATTGAATCCGAAAAAATATAAGCCATATAGCAACCGCGGGCTTGCCTACTACAATCAGCATATGTATGATCAGGCCATTGCCGATTACAACAAGGCCATTGAGTTGAATTCAAAAGATTACATTTTATATTACAATCGAGGGCTTGCCTACTACGATCAGCAGATGTATGATCAGGCTATTTCCGATTACAACAAAGCCATTGATTTAAATCCGAAAGATTATTTGTCATATAACAATCGAGGGCTTACTTTTTACGATCAGCAGATGTATGATCAAGCCATTTCTGACTTAAACCAGTCTATAAAATTAAAACCTGATTATGCAACATCATATAGTAATCTTGGGCTTGTCTATCTGGATAAACAAATGTACGATGTGGCTATTTCTGATTTTGATAAAGCTATTGAATTAAATCCGAAACATTATAAGGCCTATAACAATCGCGGGCTTGCCTATTACTATAAACACATGTATGATCAAGCAGTTTCCGATTATAACAAGGCCATTGGCTTGAATGCAAAATTTTACCTGGCCTATAACAACCGGGGGCTTGTCTTTTACAATAAGCAAATGTATAAACAGGCCATTTCTGATTACAACAAAGCCATTGATTTAAATCAAAAAGACTACCTGGTATATGACAACCGGGGGCTTGCTTATTATCATATGCAGATGTTCGATCAGGCCATTTCTGATTACAGCAAGGCCATCGATTTAAATCAAAAAGATTACCTCGTATATAACGACCGCGGGCTTGCCTATCAAAGCAAGCAGATGTATGATCAGGCCATTGCTGATTACACCAATGCCATTGATTTGAACCCGAAAGATTACCAAGTTTTTGACAACCGTGGGTATGCCTATCTCAGTAAGCAGATGTACGATCAAGCCATTGCTGATTTCAACAAGGCGATTGGTTTGAATTCAAAAGATTACCTCGTATATGACGATCGCGGGCTTGCCTATTACTATAAGGAGATGTACGATCAAGCCATTGCCGATTTCAGCAAGTCAATTGAATTAAATCCCCAATTTAAACTTGCATACAGTGATCGCGGAAATGCATACCTTAAAAAAGGCATGAACAAAGAAGCGACACAGGATTTTAATAAAGCAAAGTAATCTTTATTTATTCAATAATAAAAGGAGTAGGAATTTGACCTACTCCTTTACTTTGTTCTCAATTTTTTTGCACTAAACCAAAATAATGTAAAGAAGATATCTATTTCTAAAAATAAATTGTTCAATTGTCCAGTTTTTCATTTTCCTTTCATTATTATGTGTGATTATACAAATGTACTTTAATTCAATAGAAAGGAATTCAATTATGGAGACAAAACAAAAGACAATAAATACTATGCTTAACAAGGTACCAGAAGTTACAATATTTTTCTGGATTATTAAAGTTCTATGTACAACTGTTGGTGAAACATTTGCTGATTTCTTGAATTTTAACGTTGGTTTAGGTTTAGGACTTACAACAGTCCTTATGGGTGTTGCATTTTTTATCTCTTTATTTTTTCAATTCAAGGCAAAGAAATATGTTCCAAGTATTTATTGGATCACTGTTGTACTAATAAGTGTATTCGGTACATTGGTAACTGATAATTTGACTGACGCGATTGGCGTACCTCTTGAAACAAGTACGATTGTATTCTCCGCGCTACTTGCATTAACGTTTCTATTTTGGTTTCTTAGTGAAAAAACACTTTCTATCCATTCAATTTTCACAAGAAAAAGAGAAATATTTTATTGGTTAGCGATTCTTTTTACTTTTGCACTAGGTACTGCTGTTGGGGATTTATATTCTGAACAACTTGGACTAGGGTATTTTAAAACTGGTGTAACAGTTATTGTGATCATACTTTGTGTATTCTTAGCCTGGAAGTTTTTAAAACTTGATGGAATGTTAGGGTTCTGGATTGCATACATTCTTACACGTCCACTTGGAGCATCACTAGGAGATTATTTATCACAACCAAAAGTGAATGGTGGTTTAGGTTTAGGAACAACAAGTACAAGTATCATTTTTCTGGTCGCAATTTTAGGAATCATTGTTTTCCTTGCTGTTTCAAAAATTGATATTTCATTATATATTGAAAAAATAGATGAAAATAAAACTAAAAATAATATAATGACACAAACTATTTTAGCACTGTGTATTTTCTTAGCTGTTGGTATTGGCGGTTATATTAAATTATCATCCAATACTGGTTCTACTGAAACAACATTATCTGGTCAATTAACAGATTTTGCAACAATAGAAAATAAAATGTTGTCGGATGTGAACTCAAAGAATTTTAATTTAGCTAAAAAAGATGCTGACAATTTGGAACATCAATGGGATACTTCAGAGGCTAAACTTAGAAAAATAGATAGTACTTCGTGGACTAAAATTGATGGTACGATTGACGTTGTATTAGCAGCGGCTCGTACATCAACCCCAGATGTAAATAAATGTAAAACGGCAATTAATCATTCTCTTGATGTAATAAACGCTACAAATAAATAAAATAATGATTAAGGAAAAAGCATTTCTTGTATGAGAAATGTTTTTTCTTTTTGTCAAAACGATTGCATATTCAATAACAATAATAATATAATAAAAAACAACAGAAATTTATTGTAAAACGATAAATAATATGTTAAATTCATATTGTCATTATATAAGTGAGGTACTAAATATGAATGGTAAAAGAAGTTCAACTACTTTCTTAAAGGCAATTATTTTTCTCGCTGGAATTGCAGTGCTTGCTTTATGTATATTTTTGGTACCCCATTTTGCGAATTTCGCAGCAAAAATGTATCCAAATATTGCAGCAATGAAATATCTCGTTTTCATCGTTTTGTATGGAGCTGCTGTGCCTTTTTATATTGCTCTTTTTCAGGCTTTCAATCTTTTACGGTACATTGACGACAACACAGCGTTCTCGGAATTATCTGTAAAGGCGTTAAAAAACATAAAGTACTGTGCGGTTGCAATTAGTGTTATCTATGTATTAGGTATGCCACTCTTTCATTTTATAGCGAAGAAAGTTGACCCTCCTATTGGATTTTTAGGACTGATCATCATTTTTGCTTCGTTGGTTATCGCCGTTTTTGCTGCTATCCTCCAACAGCTTCTACAAGAAGCAATTAACATAAAATCAGAAAATGATTTAACGGTCTGAGGTGGATGGTATGGCAATAATTATTAATATCGATGTGATGTTAGCAAAACGAAAAATGAGCGTAACGGAGCTTTCAGAAAAAGTTGGGATTACGATGGCGAATCTCTCCATTTTGAAAAATGGAAAAGCAAAAGCGGTTCGTTTTTCAACATTAGAAGCAATCTGTAAGACATTGGATTGTCAGCCAGGTGATATTTTGGAGTACAAAATCGACGAAGACACTCAATAAAAACATACAAGAAAATTATTTAACTAACTGGAATCAATAGAGAATTTAAGGGATAGCTTAATTGCTATCCCTTCTATACGTTTTTCAATAATGAACATTTACGGATGCTTTATATCTAATACTACTGCCATTTCTTTCCCAAATCGATCGCCTTGATCAATGAATCCTAGACTTGAATATAAATTATGTGCTCCTAGGTTTTCAGGGTGATATCCTACAACAATTCTTTTGGCACTTGTTTGTTTAATCATCTCATCGATCATTAACTGTGTAGCAATTTTGCCAAGTCCTTTTTGTTGAAAATTCTTATCTACCATTATTCTATATATCCAATAGCCATCCAGCTCTTCTTCAATCGTATTAAACATTAAAAATCCTACCGTTTTACCTTCAAAATCAATAGCAAACGGCTTTAGTGAAGGTTCAAATTTCGATTGAGCAATAGAGATTGCATTCGGTTCGATGTGACTCTTTTGTTCCTCAGATACCTCTAGTAGACAGCATTCATACCAATTTTCTGCATTTAGTTCCACAAGTTCTACGTTTCTGTTCTGCATAGTTTCTCCTTTGTTACAATTATTTGAGCCAATTTACTCTAATTCATAATTTTAACAAATTTTTCCAATATTTAATTGAGACGTTTATCCTAATTCATCTATTCTCTTCATTCAAAATAAATGTACATAGTAAACAAAAAAATAACCTCTCATCACTGAGTGGCTATTTCTTTAACAATTTCAATAAATTTTTTACTAATATTAGAAAGCTTTTTGTTTTTTGGATAGATTACCCATAAATCCTTTACAACGTATTCATTATTTTCTTTGTAAGGAATAGATTTTAAGTTTCCATTTAGAATGTACGGATGAAATTTAGCGCCTGACTCATGAGAATATACAAATACATTATATTCTCTAACAGCCTCTGTAAGTATATTCATACTGTTTGTCGTTACTCTTATTTTATTTTTATTTTCTTTAATTAATTTAGAATAATAATAATCAGAATAGATTGAATAGCACGCTGTATCCATTTCTAATACATCAGCTTTTGTTACGTAGTCAAGATGGTAGAGTGGAGAGTTTTTTCCTACAATAACGTGAACACGATCAGTCCGAATGATTTCATAGTTAATATTTTTTTCACTCTTTAGTATCTCTAAATCTTGAGGAAAAAAACAAAAATCATATTCAGTGTGTTTAATTGTTTCCATTATTAATGGTGGATCTTTTTCCTCGATTTCAATCGTTACATTTGGATGATCTTCTTTAATTCTGTTCAATGCTCGAAGAAGTACAGCTGCAAAAGTAGGAGCTGCTACTATTTTCAAATGAATCTTTTTATTATTTTTATAATCATACAACTCTTCATTTAACTTATTGATAATTTCTAACACTTCACTAGCTCTATTTATTAAAATCTTTCCTTCTTCTGTTGGAAATGTCCCTTTTCTTGAACGGTTAAAAATACTTATTCCCATTTCATGCTCTAATTGGGAGATCGATTGACTTAGTCCTGAACTTGTAATATGCAATTTTTCTGCAGCTTTAATGATTGATTTCTCGCTTGCAACTTTCACGATGTATTCCATTTGCTCGAAATTCATAAATTCTCCTCGAATAAGAGTATACACACTTATATTTTCTTTCAATTGAAGTTGTATACATTCTAGCACGAAAAAGTGGGACAATTCAAAAACGAATCATCTGTATACGCCTAAAGTGGGAGAATTCGTCTTCTACTCTTTTTGTTCAACTTTTGCATGCGTACGTTCAACAAAAATTAAAAAGAGAGAAACTCGTTGGTGAAAGAGTTTCTCTAAAATAATTGAATAATAGGTGATATTGGTAAAAAACAAAAACAAGAAAGTAATCTTACTCAATTATTATATAAAAATTAATTTTAATTGTTTTAGTTATACGCCTTTAATATGGAAAAATTTTACATTATTTATACAAATTCTCTTCAATATCTACTTTGATATAAAATTCCTTAAATAACTAAACTGCCATTATGTTGAAAAAAAACTCTTTATAAAAACAATTCCATTTCACTATCTTTTTTAGTAAAGCCCATTTTTTTATATAGTGGCCGTCCATCCTCTGAAGCATGCAGCCAAACTCGCTTAACTCCATTTTTTTTACATTCATAGATACATTTTTCAAGCAATTTTCTAGCTAATCCTTTACCACGAAACTCAGAGACTGTGTACATATTTAGAATATAAGCTTCAATCCCTTGTAAATTCTCTAAATAAGGTGGTCTTTTAAATAAGACCATCCCACTAATACTAACTGGTACTCCGTTATTTACTACCATAAAGGATATAAATTCATTTTTTGAAAGTGCAGTATTCAAATATTCCCTTGTTGAAGTTTCGATCAGTTTGTCCTCTTCATGAGACTTCAGTTCTCCCAGTTCATTTAAAAGCTTCAATCGTAAACTTATTACTTGCTCAATTTGTTCATGAGTTACTTTGATAATATTGAACAATTAGTCACTTCCTTTTTTCTGATTTTCTATAAGTAAGTAAAAATCTCCAAGCATTAATTTGAATGATATCTAGAATTGTATGTGCATCAAAGAAAAATGATTCAATAGGTCGTCAAATATTTAAATCCTTCTAACCAGCTCCCACTAAACTTTCTCAGAAAAATACTTATTCATCTTATATAAAAGGCTTTGTCTAGATATCCCAAGCTTTCTAGATGCTTTTGCATGCTGACCAAGTGAATCATCAAGAGCTTTTAATATGTACTTTCTCTCAATCTGATCTAAAATTTCTGGTAAAGGCAGATCGTTATTCACTGATTCAATTAAATTTTCATTCTTCATTTCACTATTTCTCTTGGAAAGTCCTCAATTACAGGAGTTTCACCGTTACATAAGACGACTGCACTTTCAATTGCAATTTCTAGATTATAAAGTATTACTTTTATATTTGTTATAATATTGATCCATAAAAAAAGATACCTAAATTTGGCATCTAAAATTAAAACCGAACAAATATCCCAGTCTTATCATCAGAATGAGTCTTACTTTTCAACTCTTCCATTTCTAATCCTTTTGAATAATCTTCCAAACCGATTTCCTTGATTAGCTTATATACATGCAGTAATTCAAACTTCGGATGAAATAAACCATCACTGATTAGTAAAACTGACTTTAAATTTTTAGTATCAATAGATCCCAATTGAATATAGTTTCCGACAGCTTCGGTTCCATTTGCAACTGAATAACCATCAACTGTATTAGCCATGCTTCGATTATAAATAAGTTGATTTTTAATAGACTGGTAGTATGATTCATCTGGTAAAATCAGCCCTTTTTTTCTATCCTTTTCACGCCTTTTTTTTGCCCTAATACTAATGTCCTTCACAGTATCTTTAGTCAGAGTTTTAATTTCCCCACTATGGTATTCTGCTAAAATCATACAATCCCCAAGTTGAGCAAAAGATACCTTTTGCTTATCAATTTTTATAATGGCAACGCATGTACACCACCGTTCCTCTGGACGGTTTATATCTATTTTATTTATTTTCATTTCTTCCATCAGTCTTCGATTTGCTAGAATAATTCCTTCAGATAAAGTCATTTCAGCCCTAAAATGATTTTTAAAATACTTCTTAAATAAATTTGAGGCAATATATGCACCATTCATGCCATCAGCATTTTTAAATGGAGTAATTGGTGTTGCTCCATCAAATACCCCATATACATTTATTTCGTTGTTTACTACCATTGCATCCTCGGACACATTTTTTGAAAGAGATATTCTAGCAGTAGTACTAATCTCCATATTTTAATCACCACCAAACAAATGAATTTGCAGGTCTTTAAATTAATATGGAACACAAAAAGGATTATGTACTTTTTCTATTTTAATTCTTAAAAATTTGGCTTTATTATCAAAACTGTGTAGAACCCGCTATTTCCATGTTTGGCAATAGTTTCCAAAATTTAACAAATTTTCATACAAATGAAATATCTCGTTAACAAAAACTGATTATACTTAAACATTGTTGCTTGTAAGACAACCAAATACAAAAAAAGAAGGTGTATCATGAAAAAACGTATTCAATCCAAAAAGCTATTATCATTAGTTGCTGGAAGTGCTCTCGCAATTACATCATTATTTGGCAATTATCAAACAGCATTCGCATGGTCTGACGAGGATGTTCACAATCAAGATCATAGTACACATCATTTCATCGTAAATGGAGGTGTCAAACTTATAGCTGATAATACAAATCCTGCAATCAACAAGCCTACTACACTGCTTAATCAGTTTCGAGATCGTTGGGAACAAGGCTTATACGATGCGGATCACATTAATCCTTTTTATGATACGGGCACATTTATGTCTCACTTTTATGATCCAGACACACAAACAAATTATACGGGAGTTTCTTATCCAACAGCTCGTCAATCAGGAGCGAAGTATTTTAATCTAGCATCGGATTACTATAAAAAAGGCGATTTTTACAATGCATTCTACTACTTGGGAGTGTCTTTACACTATTTTACAGATGTAACCCAGCCTCTACATGCTTCAAATATTTCCAATCTAGATCATAACGCACCCGGCTATCATTCGAAGTTTGAAAATTATGCGGAAAGTATTCAAAGTCAAATGACGGTGCCAAATTCAGGTTTATATAATTGGAATGCTTCGACTGATCCTGAAGCATGGATTCATCAAGCTGCGGTACAAGCAAAATCCGTTTTACCTCAAATTTGGAATGATACGATCATTAATTACTTCTGGCAAGCAGCTTACAGTAATTATTATTCTGCTATGTGGAAAAACGAGGTAAAAAATCCGACTCTTGTTCAGTTAAATCAAGCTGAACGAGAGACTGCTGGATTCATAGATATGTTTTTTCGCGTAAACGGTGTAGAAATGCCTGTGACGGTATATAAGGAAAATGCTTTTGGCGGTGCGTCAGAAATACTTGGATCCGGTAATTATGATTACGATCAGCTTGTAAAAGGGATTGGTAATGATACCATTTCTTCTATCCATATTGCACCAGGCTATCAAGTCACTTTATTTTCCGATGCAAATTATAAAGGAGCGTCGATTGTTCTGACAAATGATGTGAATGATTTAGGCAACTTTAATCATCAAGTATCAAGCTTAAAAATCGTGAAGATCTCTGCAATTTCTAAGTAATCTAAAGGCAACGGAAAAGCTGGAAGTTATAGATGTTCAAATGCAACTAGCACACATTATACATAAGACTATTTAAAGGAATATAAAAAATTATTTAAAAATAGTATAGTCCTATCGGATAAGTCGTCATATAATAGTAAAGGTATTATTTATACGAAAAAAGTGAGGTGGAACATTTTTATGGGTAGTCCCAGTATAGGTGAGTCGGATAATTTACCGACGACATCAGAGGAAGTCATACAATTGAATATCCGAGGAGGATTACATCATAAAAATGTAGTCCAACTTTTATAAGCTTTTGAAGACTTCCTCTAGAAAAGAGGAGGTTGGAAACATGGTACACAACATTTGGAAGCAAATTTATGTTAAAAAACAAGTTGAAAAACCAAAAAAAATTCAAGGGTTTGATATTGATCTAAACCATGAAAACTTATCACGAATTGACCGATTAGTGGATCGTTATGAGTCAGAAATTCTGCAACATTTAAATAGTGATTACACCCAACGAACAAAATTGTCTGAGAGAATCGCAGATAAAATTGCGCAATTTGGTGGTAGTTGGAAATTTATTATTTGGTTTAGTTGTACACTTGCAGTATGGATGATTTGGAATAGCCTATCATTCACAAAAGCTTTTCATTTTGACTCTGCACCTTTTATCTTGTTGAACTTATGTCTATCTTTTATTGCGGCATTTCAAGCACCAGTCATTATGATGAGTCAAAACCGTCAAGCAGCACGCGATAAGCATGAATCCGTTATCGATTTTGCAATAAATTATAAAGCTGAACAAGAGATTGGTGACATGCAAAGTCGTCTAACCAATATTGAAAATCAATTAGCAGAGATTAGAGATTTACTTAAACAAAAAAATTAAAGATATTGATATAAATTGATCACTATATAGTCTTCTTATCCCCTTTATTATAGACAGTCAAAAGGATTGTCCTATTTTATGAAGGGGATTTTTTGAGGAAAAATTGGTCTACATATGAGTGACAGTTCAATATAAGCTTCCTCATTTAGCTAAAAATTAAAAGAACAATTAGCCTCAATTGACTGCTTGTTCTTTCTTAAACAGAAGTGGTGAATACATGATTTTTCAGGTCATAATTAATTATTTTTTCTAATTAGATGCTCGCTTATTCTTGCCTACTGTTGATGCTCAACCTTATTTTGTAAATTTTGTGTAATCTGGCAATCTTTCACAATGAAATTTGATTTATTTTTCCATATTAGTGATATACTTAAATTATTAAATCCCTATTATAGGAGGAATGAAAAATGAACGAACAAGAATTAAAAGAATATCGTACAAATGTCATTTCATCACTAGAGGAAGAAATCGCTCACTACCAAAACTTAATCAAACTAACAAGACATAGCAGACTGAAAGAAAGCCATACATATAATCTTAAGTTCATGCAAGAATTATTAGACGCTGAAAAAGCTGATCAAAATAAATGATTAAGAGGTACCTTCTAAGTGGAAGGTGCCTTTTTTAATTGTGAGAAATAGTTAAGCCGTTTTCAACAAGGACTAAAAATAATCTATTTATTGCTCATAAGGTAGAAGCACCTTCCACAAGGAAGGTGCCTCACTCACTCTTTATTTACTTCAATCCAAAAGCCTTAATAATATCTTGATTAATACTATTACCCGCATCATCCCAAGCACTTGCTCTTAATGATACAGAAGTTGCCTTCTTACGGTTTTCAATTCTAGCTTTCCAGCCATCTTTTTCACGATTTAAATCAACTAGTTCCCAAGTCTTGCCTTCATCATATGAAACTTCTAATGTTGCACCTTTCATTTTACCGTTTCCTGGTGCTCCAGCTACTTGAATAGCTTTCATTTCTAAATCGACCCAACGGCCTGATTTTGCATCACCATTCATGTCAGTTTCTACATTGTAATCAAGCGAGATTAATGGAAGTTCTGTTTGATATTCTTCTTGCTCTTTAGACCAGAATGTCCACTCTGTATGTGTTTTTACAGAATTATCAAAGCGAGCTGGATCGCGCCAAGCATCACTAACTACTTTATACTGAGTATTTGCAGTTGGGTATTCATTAAATGAGTAGATTGCTTGTCCTTTTGCTTCTTTTACTAGTTTTGATCCTTGGTATAGTTTTAATGTTTGTGAACCTGGATAATTAGTTTCTGATCCTGTGCTTCCTACTCCAGAATCAGCCCATGCAGGGATGTTGATGACTAAGTTGTTTCCTGTACGATAAGGTTTCCAGAAGCCATCACCTAAACGAGGACGAGCAACCGGTGAGAACCACTCTTCATCTAATGTTTGTCCTGGTTTGTATGTTGCTTTTGGCTGGCGTACTTCCCAAGCAGCATCTAGCACACTAGCTTGATGATACCAAGAAGTGCCTTTTTGAGCAGAAACCCATTCAGTTCGAACTGATGGTAGATTTAATTTCATTTGATAACCTACTCCATTTGGTCGGTAAGATGGAATATCCCAACGGAATTCACCACCTGCTGTAGGTTGATCAGATTTGTATTCAGCATTAATTTTTACAAGTTCGTTCGCTTTAGGTGAATATGTTACATCATTTGGAATTGCATTGTCATGGTTATCAACAAGATCATAAACGTATTTCGAATTAGGAGTACCTTTTACGTCCAGTGTTACTTTTTTGGACTTCGCAGTCTCAATCAATTTTTTTCCTTCTGTTTGGCTAATTGCTACAACCGCGATTGGAGAATCTGAAAGTGAGTAATCATCATTTTCAACTCCAACATATTCACTAATTTCTTCTGGTCCATCATTTACAGTGATAACTAGTTTTGCACCTGCTGCATATGCTGCTGCAGAACGTTCCATACCAGTTACTTCATCACTTCGATCAACGATTACAGCTTTACCCTTAACGTTTAATCCTTTATAATCGGCTGGAGCCCCTTTACCTACATAAACAGCATCAAAATTGTATTTTCCATCTAGCGGCGTACTTCCTGCTTGTGGGATATCATCTAATTCATTGCCTTTGAAATTAATTGTCATGTATGGTTCAATCAATCTCCATCGAGTGTTGAATGTAAATTTTCCATTTTTAACTTTCTTAGTTGGCTCAGCATACATCTTATCAACTATAGCCGGCATTACATAGATGTCACCAACATTGTTGCCATCAATTTCACGGTAATATTCCATTTTTCTAAAGCTTGCTTCTGTTTTATTTGGTACGTTTGCTGTAATTTCATTCGCTTTACGTGCATCCAATGTAACAGTTTGAGGACCATCTAAATTAATTTCAGGATTTCCTACAAGTGCAACGCCAGCGTGGTCAGTATCAGTATCAACATCCATCATTGACATTGCAGAATATGTTCCTGGTTTTAGACGTAATTCTGTTGTACCGTTAATTGCAATAAACTCTGGAATACCATTTGGACCAAGTAGATTGATATACGCTAATGTAGGATTACCGTCACGTCCAATTGCTTTTAAAGTTAGTGGATATCTTTCCTCTTCTTTAATCATAGCCAAAGCAGTATGCACAACAGTTTTACCATCAACATTTGCAGAAATCTGACCTTGATAACGTTGACCATTAGCAGCTGCATTCGGATCAAGTGTTACATTTACTTTTGCACTACCTTTTGCCGGTACAGTTACCTTGTTCGTTGAAAGTTTAAATAAACCAGCAGGTGCATCAGCATCGCTATTATCAGTAATTTTCGCTGATAGATCTAACGTCACAGCCTTATCACTATCGTTAGTGTAAGTAATTGTTTTCTCTTTCAATCCATCATTATCATGTGGCCAAGCATAGAAACCAAAATCAAGTGAACCTGTCGCACGCAAATCACCAAGAGTCGCTGCTGCAACATCAAGACGTCCAGTTCCACCTTCTAACGGCTTAATATCATCTAATTTTTTAGTTGTACTCATTAATGCATCTTTCAGTTGTGCGCCTGACCAATCAGGGTGACGTTGTGAAAGAATCGCTGCCGCTCCTGCCACGTGTGGCGTAGCCATCGACGTACCACTCATTGAAAGATAAGATCCACTTCCTTGAGTTGAATATTGAGATCGTGCAGCAGTAATATTTACACCTGGTGCTGTTAGATCCGGCTTTAATCCTTCACTTCCAAAACGTGGACCTTGTGATGAGAAGTAAGCAAGATTATCTGATTTATCAACTGCACCAACTGTTAGTGCCGCATCTGCAGCTCCAGGAGAACCGATTCCTTCACGGCCTGTATTACCAGCCGCAATAACGAACAGAGAGCCTGTCTCAGCACTTAAATTATTAACCGCTTGTGACATTGGATCCGTACCATCACTTGACTCATCGCTTCCTAAACTCATGCTTACAATTTTGGCATTATGTGCAGCCCATTCCATACCATCAATAATCCATGAATCAAGACCAAAGCCTTCATTGCTTAACACTTTTCCTACTAGTAGACTTGCTCCTGGTGCTACCCCTTTATATTTTCCACCTGATGCTGCTCCAGTCCCTAGTACAGTAGAGGCAACATGAGTACCATGTGCATGAAAATCACGTACATCTTGGTCAGGAACAAAGCTTTTTGTTTCTTTTATTTGACCAGCTACATCTGGATGCTGTGCATCAATACCCGTGTCAAGAACTGCTACTTTTACGCCACTTCCGTTGTAACCAGCATTCCAAGCAGTAGGTGCCCCAATTTGAGGAACACTTTGCTCAAGCGTTGCCTTAACACGACCATCTAACCAAATTTTTTCAATTCCAGGTGTAACTAATGACTTTGTAGATTTAACAGAATCCGCAGATTTTATATTTTTCTTAACATCTTGCCAGAACTCTTTCGAATCCTTTTTCTCTGCAGAAAGCGCTGCTCCATTTATACTTTCAAGTTCATGTGTTTTCTTTGAAGCTTTTAATGTAGGCTTCACACTTGAGCGAGTTTTTGACTCTGAATACTGTACGATAACAGGTAATGTCTTTTGAGAAGCATCATCATATCCATCCGCTATTAGTGCAGTGATATTGAATAAATCTCGATCTAATGCACCAGAAGCTAAGTAAGGCATCGCTTGTTTTGGAATAACATATGTATCCTTATTAACCGTCATGATATGTGAACCACCATCAGCTTTATCTGCTGGCTCAACACTAATCACACTTTGTCCATCTGCAAACTCTGTTACAGTAACAACATCACCTGTAATAAGGGTAATCACATGCTTCCCTGTACTTGCTTTTGCGTTAATTCCTTGAAGATTCGTTTCTACAGCACTACTATTTGTTAAATTTGAAACATTATTGCTTGTCCCGGCAGCTAACGCTTGAAAAGTCGGAACAGCAATAAGAGCTGTCGTCATCATCGCAGTAACATACTTATTTAACCTAGGCTTTCCTGTCATCTTACACTCCCCTATTCTGATAAAATAAAAAAAGCGACTTCTCATATGAATCTATTAAAATCGATTTTAATCGTTCATATCCAAACCACTTCTTAAAAAGCACTCTACATTATCAAAATATAAAGAATATTCAATTATTGGTCAATTGGGTTATTTAGCTCCTGATTTAACAGCATTTTATTAAAACGCGCTAATTTTTCTAATCGTTTTTAAATGAAATTAACCCACTTATTTTCACAAAATAAATGATTAGTTTTTTACTTTTTAATTTTCAATCTAATTAAATAGACCTATTAAAAATTCGTATAAAAATATCTTTAGAGGAAAAATGTACCTATTCCTTTTTCGCTAAAAATTAGGTTATTTACTATATAAAAGCACTTAACTCTTTGTTATGTTAAGTGCCTCTCCCTTTATTAAGATAATTTGATATAAGTTTTAAAACCTAGGTTATTCATAGATTTTCTAAAAGTTTACATCCTTTTAAAACTAAATCCGGTAGTTATCAAACAAGATAGAAATGCAACAATTGAAACCACTAATCCAATCATCAATCCTAATGATCTCATAAACAGATCTTCACCTGGATAAGAAGGTTCAAGATTTAATAACCAAAATAGAAACAAAATTGATAATAAAATATAAAAACTACTCCCTAAAATACTCATTTTAATTCGGTTTGCGTTTGAACCTTGCCATGCCTTATTCACAATCATCCATAAAAAGAAGCTTCCAAAGACGGCCAAAACCATTACCAATAAGTCGAGAAATGGAATTAGTAGATACGTTAATAGATAAATTAACAGACAAGAAGTAAAAAACAACGTTGCATTCATAATAAACAAGAAAATACCTGACATTAAATGATTTTGAAACCAACTAGTATTTTTCAATTTAAAAACAAGTTTATTATTTTCACCAAGCTTAGATGATACTTTATCCTTACTAAATAGAATTATGGAAACTGCAATAAAAACGAACAATAAAAATAAAGTCAATGACACTTTACCTCCATATTTAATTCTTATTATTACTAATTATAAAATGAAATATATTCCAGTGGAGTAACAATCTATGAAATTTATATGAAAAAAGCTATAAACAAGCGATTAAGCAATTGTTTATAGCTTTTTTATACGATAAATAATTCTTTCACAAAATTATAACATTCATAAATCTTACTCTTTATTAATTCAACTATAATAAAAGATAATCCTAGTTTAGATGTTTTATATAAAAACGAAAGAATCAAAATATGTACGATACTTGAATACTGATAAAAAAATTGAAAAAGTAGAGAAGGACTTAAGACATGCTGATTATATAGAAAATACTTATTACAAGTAATTTTAAATATTAAATAAAAAATGGAATGTAAGATAAACCGATCCTCCTGGTTTTATCTTCATTCCTATAATTTCTGCATTTTATTCTAACCTCAATACTAATCACTCAATATTACTAACCTCCAAAACAATCTCAATCTTCCGCTTCTTCTTCTCAATCATACTGGCAATAAATTCACTAAAATCATCTTTTTGACTTTTTGGGGTTTTATTTGTATCACCACTAATTGCAGCGATTCGATACAGGATCTTTAATTGTTCCATATGCTCATTTAGACTCATATTTGATAAGTCCTCATATTGTTCAATGAGCCTTTTTCTAAAAATAATTTCTAAGTCATCGTTTGTGGCAGTTTCGTTTGAAGTATTTTTTCGAATATAAATTTTATCTGTAAATAATTTATCGGAGCCTCTTTTAGCAATAAACGGGATATACCGATTTTGCTCGGGGATATAAATGATGAAGAAGGTTTTACCACTAAAATATCCATACATTTCATTCTCATCGTAATCAATTTGTTGAAGATGATAAATTAGAATAGAAGGTAAGTAGCCATTTAATTTTCTTTGAAAATCGGTTGGATCCTTTAGCTCTTCTTTAAGGATTCCTACGGGGTGATTATCATCATTTACGCCAAAAATAATTGATCCTCCACCAGAATTTGCCATTGCAATGATTAATTTTGCAATTTGGTCCTCTCTAACGAATGTTTCCTTAAAATCCAATGCATTATTTTCTCCAAAAGATTGTTCAATCAGATTTTTAAGAGAAGCAATATCAAAATTCTTATCTGCATAATTAAATGTATTTAGAAATTCCTGCTTATAAATCGGCCTTTTAACCATTATTCCACCTAGTTTCATATTTTTTAAAATCTAAACTAGATCTGTTATTACATTTAATGTTAGGAAAAAAGAAATGGCACCTAAATATCCTACAATTTTTCTGGTAAAAAATTCAAAAAGCCAAAGCACATAGCCTTGGCCTCTAATATCAATGATCTAAAAATCACTAGGAAATATTCTTCGTTTAAAGTGATATTCAACTGAGCGATTATTAAACAGATTACTATAATTTACTTTAATCTTTTTAACTTCTAGTTGCTTAATTTTCTCTTCTAATGACTTCTTATCCTCATCAGTTAATTTTCCATCCTCTGACAAACTAGAAATTTCATTTAATAATTCCTGAATCTTTTCATCACGAAATTCTTTTTCTTCATTTTGTTGATAAATGGTCATCTTAGTATGAAGAATTGAATTGACCAATTCGTCAGCCCCACCCGAAAGTCTATTTAAGATTAAAAGCTGTTCATTTAATATCTCATTATCTAAATCATAAGGATACCTTAGTTGATGATCTATTTCGCTCCAGCCTTCTTCAAAGATTGTTCTTACTTGAATTTCAGCTAAATAATTCACTTTTGTCATTTGCGACTTAATCACATAATGCCATGATCGATATCCGGCATCATGAACTAAAAACTGAAACTTTTCCTCCTCAATATGCTGTTCGCTTGTCATATCTCCTAAGCGATGGTAAATAGTCGCTTTTTCATGTAAATTCCAATTTTGTCTAATAGTTTTGTCTATATCTGCAGCTTGGTATTTATATAAATGTAATGCTCTTATACCAATTAGATCTGTGATTTCTGATTTATAATTCGAAACATTGATTTCATAAGATGAGTCTGATTTTTTGCCTTTTATCGTCTTTCGAATAATCTTTTCAATTAAATGATCAGGATATTTAATTCTTGATTTCACAGTATGAATTTCAGGATTTTTACGGAGTATTTCTGAAATAAAAGTAGCTACAGTTTCAAGATTCGGAATTTCTGATATGTATTCATTATAAATTTCAATATATTTTGACCAGTCTAAACAGTACTTTTCAAAATCCTGTTCATCGATTTTATATTTTTCAAAGAAATACTTTTGATTCTCTATTAGGCCCATACGTTATCTCCTTCTAATAATTCCATAACCATATCCTACCATATTTCTGGAAGAAACATACTTTTACAGTACAGAAATTGAGTATGACTGTTCTACTTTTTTACTAATCTTATTATTAAATAATCGAACAAACGACCTATTTTGAATATACGTTCGTAAAAAATCTATCTATTTTCTAAAAAAACCACTTACATTAGAATAGATGTTCGTGTATAATAAAAACATCCAAACAAAACAGAACATACAATCTTAAAATTCAAGACAATTAAAGCCTAAGAGAACTTAAAAGTAGAACAAAAAAAGGAGATGTGAAAAATGGAAATTATCATTCTATGTAGTGTCTTATTATCTTGGTGTATTTTAGAGGGTTTTAACAAATTTGTAGTAAATCGTTGAAAGCACTAAAAGAGATTCTTTATATTACTTTAGAAAGGATAAACTCTCTTATTCCCTAAAACTAATTTCAAACAAAAAAGTGCTCTTCTACTTTGAAAAGATAAAAGAGCACTTTTAGAGATTTTTTATTTAGCTATGTATTCCTGCAATTCCTTAAGAAGAATTTCTGCGCCGTATTTACTTACTACAATCTTTCCACTATCAAACGAAAAATTATTTTCATCAATAACTCCTGTTATCATACAAGCATTACTCGAAACAAATTGTTTAAGGATAATCTTTTGTTCCTCAATAAATACTTCAAATGGTTCATATTTATTTAGATTTAACATTTTTCTTAATTCCTTTGGTAAAACAATTCTTCCTAAGTCATCTAGTCTTCGGACAATTCCACTTAGACCGGAATTTTCATCATATTTTGTAAGAATAATCATACCTTCTTCAAAATGAATTTCAAAAGGAGCATTGTTCTCTAAATTCATTGTGTTTCTTAGTTCTTTCGGTAGAACAATTCTTCCAAGATCGTCTAGTTTTCTAATAATTCCAGTTGATTTCATACTTGCAACTCCCCATTTATTTCTATCTCTTTATCTACTCAATATAATTCTCTCTATAGTTACATTGAGTTTAGTTTAATAATACCAAATTATTTTAATTTTCTCTCTACTTATATCGACTCATTTTTACTTATATTAATACAAATTAATAAAAATTTATTGATATTTCTTAATTAACATTCTTTTTCACCCTATCTTATTTAGTATTCGTTAAATTAGGTAAAATTTTTTAAAAGATTCAAAAAGAGATGAGTTAATCAATCGGTAACGAATTACCTTTAATTAACTCATCTCTTAAAATAAATCTTTTATCTTGTATATCCACCGAGACTTTGTTCAGCCATTTGAACTAAACGTTTTGTAATCTCTCCACCTACAGAACCATTTGCACGAGCTGTTGAATCTGGACCTAAATGTACTCCAAATTCTGTTGCAATTTCATACTTCATCTGATCGATTGCAGATTCAGCATTTGGTGAAACATATTGATTTGAAGATCTGTTTGCCATGATATGTAGCCCCTTATAATAAAATTTTCTGATATAAACTATCAGATTGCTGTTAGTATTTCATATTGAATTGAAAATATTCATCATATAAATATTTCTGTAACTATTTGAATGATTCATACGAAATTTTATGGCAAATAGAGTTTTCCTTGATATTTGAAATCTTAATTCATCTGCAAAGATTGTCAGATTATTTCCCAAAAAATAAATTAATTGCTAAATATGATTGAATCAATAGCTAATCACACTTAAACAGAACTCCCATATATTATATTAGTATAATTCCATTTTTCTGAAAGGTAGGTGTAACAAAATGAAAGTAGATGGTATCTTTGAAGGGGGAGGAGTTCGAGGAATCGGGCATGTTGGTGCTATTTGTGCATTAGAAGAAGAAGGATATGAATGGGCACGTTTGGCAGGTACTTCTGCTGGTGCTATTGTTGCTACTCTTCTAGCATGTGGCTATACAGGAAAAGAATTAAAGGAAATTATGGATCATCTAGATTATAAGAAATTTATTACTAAAACATGGTTGCACTTTATTCCTTTAATAGGACTAGGATTAAATCTCTTATTTAAAAATGGGTTATATAAAAATGACTTTGAAGAAGAATGGTTAGAAGCTTTATTATCAAAAAAAGGTGTTCGCTATTTCGATGATTTAGAAGAAGGTAAATTAAAAATCATTATTTCAGATATTAGTAATGGTAAGATGGTCGTTTTACCTGACGATTTACCTGATTACGGCTTAACAGCAAAAGATATAACAATTTCTCAAGCAGTAAGAATGAGTGGTACAATTCCCTTTTTCTTTCAACCAATTAAACTAAAAACTCCTTTTTATAATTATCCAATTTTAATTGTTGATGGCGGAATTCTAAGTAATTTTCCAATTTGGATTTTCGATGATCATCAAGAATGGCCGACTTTCGGTTTTCGCTTAATAGATGAAGAAATTATTGCGAAACCACTGGATGGTCATACCCCAATCTCATTTTATAAATCAATATTTATCACGATGAGACAAGCACACGACATTCGACATCTTACAACTGAAGTAAATGAACGAACAATAAAAATCCCAACTGGTGATATATCAAGTACAGATTTCAATTTAACTAAAAAAGAAAAAGAAGCACTTTTTACAAATGGATACCAAGCCGCAAAAAAATTTCTTGGAACTTGGGATTTTGAAAAGTTTAAACACAACTATCCGCCTGAACCTTACTGTCAAAAGGTGAATAGTCTGTAGTAACTTAAAAAACGCAATCTTTTCTTGATATTCATAGAAAAGATTACGTTTTTGTTTTTCCTTTTCAGTTCCGTTAGATTAACTCATTTAATCCTTACTTTAGCATCCCCCCGAATATATTCAGGATAAAACGCAAGCTTAAGCTTTAATGGATTAACGTAATCTTTAGTAGAAATTGTTATTCCTACTATTTGCTTACCACCATCATGATATTCAGTTGATTCTGCACTAGTTTCAACTTCTTTGCCATTAGCATCAAAAATTGATTCAACCAATGAGTAATGAAATTCTTTTTTTGTATTTAAGGTGAACTTCAAGTCTGATCCTTCTTTTTTTAAGTCAGTTACATAATTTCCTTTTGGCTGTTTAAGAATTTGTTGTTTCTCAGTATCAACTAAAATATAGTCTTCATCCTTATCAACTGCCTGTAGCTTATTAATAACCAAATATAATTCTTTTGGATCTTTAAAGTAATTACTCTGTAAATAGATAATTCGTTCATTATCACTAAGAATATTGGCAGTAGTTCCATTTGTTATTTTAGACCATACTTCACCATTTTGATCAAGAAGTTCAAAATCAGTAAAATCTAATATTTTCTTAGTATTATTTGGATCCATTTTTACTTGTACAGCTACACGAAGAGGATAAACTGTAACTTTTTTAATGGTTATCTTTTGCCCTTCAATCATTACTGTTTTATTTAGTTCGTATATTTGCTTTGTTTTTTCTAGATTTTTTAAAGAGAATGGAATAGAAAATTGCTCTGAAACCTCCTTACTCTTTATCTTTAAATCTAGGTAAAAATCTTTTTGCTCGTTTGTTTTCTGAAAAAGATATTCAATCTTACTAGTATAAGTATTTAACTCGTCTTTTACTGGAAGATCAAATGAAGAAGAATGTTCTGGCAATTCTTCACCATTACTTGGTTTGAGATTCACTTCTTTTAAAGTAAAATTATGTTGTGTCTCTTTTGCATCAATCGTGTAAAAAATTACTATTCCTTGCTCATCAGCAATTACTGAATCAATCGTTACCTTAATTCCGTTTTTCTCTTGAGAAATATTAATTTCTTGAGCATATTTATTTTCTACAGCTGATATTAGACCCTTATCATCACGTATAAGCTTAACGATTTTCTCCATACCTGGAATATTTGTTAAATAATCAGCAAAGGTTGGCGATACACGAATACTTGTAAGAAATCCCAATAGAAGAATAGCAGCTGCAACAATAGACCAAATCTTAGATTTCCGTTTCGGTTTAGTTACCAACTTAGTTACTTTAGCTTTTTGAAGTCCAATTTGTATAGCCTCATCAATTTCATCAATAGGTAATTCGACGTTTTCATATTTTTCTTTCCACTTTTTTAATTCATTTTCTTCTTTTTCAAACACGGCCTTTTTCTCCTTTCTCTTCAAGGATTCCTCTTAATGACCTCAATGCTTTATTCAACCAAGTCTTTACCGTACCTTCTGGGCGATTCCACATAATTGCAATATCTTTGATTTTGACATCGTGAAAATATTTTAAATGTAAAAGCTGTCGCTGTGTATCATCAAGCTGTGACATTGCTTCTTCTATTTCAATATAGTTATAATCTTCGGTCGTACCTAGCTGTGAAATATATTCATCGTCGAAAGTTACTCTATTATTCTTCTTAATATAATCCTGGCAGTAATTAATCATAATCCGAATAAGCCATGTTTTTACATAACTTGGTTCTCTCAATGTTTTTATGTTTTGATAAGCTCTAAAGGTTACTTCTTGAATTGCTTCAATTGCCTCATCTTTATTCTTCAAGTAAGCTAATGCAGTTTTATATAATGATATTTTATGCTCATGCATAATTGACAAAAATGCTTGCTCATCTCCTTTGATAGCCCTTTTCACTAGACTATGATCCTGCAATCTCAATCCCTCCATCTCGATGTTCTATACATTAGACTCCTGAGAGCTAAAAAAGTTTTAATAATTTTTAATTTTCCCCATAAAAAATTCCCTTATAGTAGGCAGTACAGCACGCTTTTTTTAACTGTCTACTATTTTTACTTTAAAAGAACCTTGGTGAAGATTGAATAATTTTTCAAAAATAATATAAGAAGAAGATTGTCAATAGCTTCATAGTTTACTGCATTTTTATAAGTACCAATAGTAGTAAATGAGACAAATGCGACTGGTGAAAAAATGCAAAAAAGTTCACAATACTGACAATGAGTAATGGTGAATTTTACTTTTTAGATGTTAATATAATTTCGTTAACGTTTACTAAAAATTTGGAGATAATTAAAATTCAATTTAAATTTTTGCGTTAACTGATGTAAGAAGTTTCACCAGTCCTATAAAATTTGATAAATATTTAAATTGACTAATTCTATTATATTTATGTCATAGCAATAGCCCATTTGAAACAGGAGGATAATATTTTGAAATTAGCAAGAAATATATTAATTATATATTCTTACATAATGTTTACAGTATTGATTATAGTTGGCCCAGAGTTTCATAAGTATAAATTGTTTGTTCTTTTTTTACAGATATTATTTTTTTGTACAGGCCCCTTATTTTTAATATTTATAGATTGGAAGAAAAAAAGAAATAAAAATAGAGCAAAAATTAACGGTAAGTAGGAGTAAAATGGAATGGAATAGTTGTAGCTTTATCGTCATTTAAACTTCCTGATAAAATCTACTTGTCCTATTGCTAAATGGGCTTTTACCCCGTTACAAAATACCTTCTTCAATGAACTAATTACATTCTATCTAAATTTAAATGATAAAAATAAACCGCAAAATATGTTATTATTATCTTAAAAATCTGATAATTCGACAATAAAGAATTGTATTTCCTTAAACTTACATGAAATAAAGAGGAGATCTAAAAGATGAATAATTCAACTATTTTATTAGTAGATGATGAAAAGGAAATACGGGAGCTAATTAGTATTTACTTAAAAAAGGAAGGTTTTTATATCATTGAAGCTAGTAATGCGATAGAAGCCTTAACAAAAGTTAAAAATTCTAATCCCCATCTTATTGTTTTGGATGTTTTTTTACCGGATCTAGATGGTATAGAGTTATGTAGACAACTAAGAAATCTGACGTCCTCCCCTATCCTTTTTCTTAGTTGTAAAGATTCTGAAATTGATAAAGTAACGGGTTTAAGTGTTGGAGCTGATGATTATATCGGAAAACCTTTTAGTATCCATGAATTAATTGCGAGGATTAAGGCGCATTTAAGAAGAAATCTATACTTATATGGGAATGATCATGTACAAAAGGAAGATAAAGAATTACGTTCAAAATCAGTTTCCCTAAATATCCAAAAACATGAGTGTTATTTCGAAGATAAATTAGTTTCATTAACTTCAAAAGAATTTCAACTACTAAGTTTTTTTATGTCTCACCCTCAGCAGGTGTTTAGCTCTGTACACCTATTAGAGAAGGTCTGGGGTTATGAATCCTTTGCAGATCTCAAAACTGTCATGGTACATATCGGAAAAATAAGGAAAAAACTAGGCGGCGAATCGAAAAATCCTCCAATCATCCAGACCATCCGAGGGGTAGGCTACAAGTTTAATGAAGAAATACAAAAATTCTACTAATCTTTTAAAGAAATTTCTTTCCACTTTTAGAGGAAGAATGCTAGTTACATTTTTATTAATAACAATTACTCCAATCATTATTATTTTTTATTTTGCGATGAATAGTTCTGAGAAAACACTCTCAAATACTGGTGATAAGATCGAAAATATACTTTTAAATTATTCGATATTTCTTCATCAAGAGAATTTAGTTAAACAAGCTGATATCATAAATGAACAATTGAATTCTATTAAAAATCAGGTTCAAATCATTCAAACTGTAGCGGATGATTTGTTTTCAAATCCGATCATTCAAAAGGATTATAAACTTTCCTTAACAAAAGAAAATGAGGGATATTATTGGGAACAAATAAATGGCGATTATTCAAATGCAGGGTGTAAGCGCTAACATAAATCTTTCTAAGAACGTAATTAATAATTTAATGGTATCCAAGTCACTTGAAAGTGTATTTAGAAGATTTTTAAACCAAGATTCAAGAGTTGCAAGTATCTATTATCTTGGACCTCAATCTTATTGGCGGGCATATCCAAATGCAGACGTGAAATCAGAAGTTCAAAATAAATACTTTAATCCAAAGATTGATATAACAAAATTACCATTCTATCCATCTAAAAATTCAATTTCAAAAGATGCAATATGGACGAGACCATTAATTGATTTAACACATCGGAAAAAAGTATTCTCTCTTTCTTTACCAATCTATAAGAATAATAATGAATTTGCAGGAGCATTAGTTACTGATATTACCATTTCACAAGTAGTGAATCACTTTTTAAATTTTCATTTCAAAGAACCTACTGCATATGCAATCTTAGTTGATTCAAATTATGATTTAATTGCAAATCAAAAAAAGGCTGAGAGCGATTTAAAATATCTTACAAAAAATGTAAAACAGAAATTATATAATAGTGAAAAACCTATGTTTATGAACATAAACAAAGAAGAAAAAATCGTTTTAGTATCTACTGTAAAAGAGACAAATTGGAAAATTGCATATGTCATACCTAAAAATGAAATTATTAGTCATGTTCGATATGTAATGGAGAGTCAATTAAAACAATATATTAAATCATTTTCATTTCAATTTATTGTATTAGTATGTCTAGTTATTTCAATATTTGTTATTGTAACGATAGCAATTTGGAAACGTTTTACAAAACCTTTTATTGAATTATTAAAAGGAATCAGCTCTATAAGGGATGAAAAATTTCAAGTTAAACTGAAGGATCAATCATTAGAAGAATTTCAATTACTCAGTCAATCATTTAACTTGATGGCAAATAAAATAAATGAATTAATTTCAAAATACCAAAGTTTAAATTTACAACTCGAAGAAAAAGTTATAGAAAGAACAACTCAATTAAGCATCGTAAATGGAACCTTGCAAGAAACAAATGAGAAATTAAAATCAATGGAACAATCAAGGAAAATTATGTTTGCTAATATTGCGCATGATATTAAAACTCCCCTTACTATCGTTTTAGGGTACATCGATGCGATTGAAGATCGAATGATTGATTCAGAGAAAATTGATGAATATCTTACAAGAATTCAAAAGCATTTACATTCAATTGATCAGCTTGTAAAAAGTGTATCTGAATTAAATAACGTTGAGTTGAATGAGCAAGTATTCCGTTATGAAATGGTTAATTCTAATGAATATTTCATGCAATTTAGTGATGTATTTTCACATGAACAGACTATTCATTTTAAAATTGCGGACGATTTACCATTCATCTTTATGGATCATCAATATATTGAGCGTGCTATTTTGAACCTAATTGAGAATGCGCAAAAATATTCAAACCAAAACAGTCCAATCGAAATCAATGTGTTTGAGGTTAAAGATTTTGTTGTTGTATCTGTTCGAGATTATGGATGGGGTATTGCAGAAGATAATCTACCTTTCATATTCGATCGCTTTTATCGAGTTGATCATGCAAGGAATTCCTCTATTCAAGGAAATGGCGTAGGACTCGCGATTGTTAAAGAAATTGTTAATGCTCACGGTGGCTTTATTGAAGTAAATAGTAAACTAAATGAAGGATCGGAATTTATGATTTATTTACCTGTTAAGAACTTTTGCATGAAATAAACAAGTAAATTCCATCTAGAAATTATACAATTCGAAACAAATTATTGTAGCGATATAGCCATCAAAGATATATCATTATATTGAACGAATGGCTATAAATAAGGTTTTATGATAAGCACATTTTTTGTGCTTTTTTACGTCAATATATTGAAGGAGTGAACAACATTTGAAAAAGCTTGTTAGTATTTGCCTAATTGTTTTTCTGGTGAACATTCTGTTTAGTGGTCTTACGTTTGCAGAAGAAACAAATAGACAAATACCAAATGGTTCCCCAGTTACTGAACAGATAACAGAAGGAACAAAGCACACATATGAAGTTACAACAAATGATGACGGAGAATATTACATCATACTCGATAATACTGTTGGTAAATTCAATCTTTCCCTTAACGATAGTGATGGAAAAACAATTTCCTCTACTTATAGCGGAGGATCGAATTCAATTCTTAATTTAAGAGGTAAACTTCAGAAGGGCACTTATACTATTTTAGTAGAACCGCGCGATTTAAGTGGAACTTCAATTGGCAGCTACCGAATTAAAGCAACTTATGCTTCCGAGTTTACTAGAAATGAAGTTACTTTTGAACCGAATGAAACCATGCTAACAAGTTCAAACCTTAAAAACGGAGAATTTACGAGTTCAACAGCGGATTACTTAGATAGAGATGTCTATCAATTTACAACAGATATAGCTGGAAATGTATATATTTCTATAGATGAAATCGTTGGTGATTTTAATTTTAATCTTTATGATAGTTCCGGAAACTTTGTAGACCATCCACACCAGCCATCACCAAATGGACTTATATATTTCAGCACAAATCTTCCACAAGGGACGTATTATCTTTACGCCGACCCGTACTATACAGGTGGAAAAACTGCATCTTATCGAATAAAGGCATCTTATCCATCTGCATTTACAAGAGACAAATCTACATTTGAACCAAATGATACAGACGAAACAAGTATGCCATTAACATCAAATCAATATTATTCTTCCACTAGTACGAATATGAATGATAGAGATTTTTATCAGTTTACAACAAACAAATATGGTTTTGTACGTGTTGTACTCGACAATACAATGGGACTGTTTTCGATGTGGCTTTATAATAGCAAGGGTGAGCCTTTAGGTACATACGGCTCATACGGTTATACGCAGAAATCAGGTGACAAGATTCACCTCAATCTAAATCTAGATAAAGGGACGTATTTTGTTCATATTGTACCGATTGAACCACCTGGAGTAGATTTACCTGGAACCACTGTTTCTACCTATCGTTTAAGGGCAGACTTTTTTGATAAAACACCAACTATTGAACCAATTTATCATATTGATACACATCTAAAAGGAAATGCAGAGACTGGTACGAAAGTTTATGCTTGGGCTGGAAGTAAAAAACTAGGGGAAGCTGTAGCGAAAGATGGAAAGTATGACATTGCAATACCCGCTCAAAAAGCAGGAACTGGTATTGGAGTATACACGGTAGATGAAATCGGAAATATTAGTACCACAACAAACACGTCTGTAATTGATGCGACTATCAAAGCAGAGTCTAGTTCATATAATAAGATTAAAATCACTTGGAACATGGTTGCAGGTGCCGATGGATATGAAATTTACCGAAGTCCTTCTAGTACCGGAACGTACAGTAAAGTTGGAACAGTTTCAAATGAAAATACAACAACTTTTACAAATAGCTCTGTCACAACAGGGACAACCTATTACTACAAAGTAAGGGCATATCGCACGATAAATGGAACAAAAATCTATACTTCTTTTACAAAAAATACGAGTGGTAAAGCCATTCCAACAACACCTACTACGCTTTGGGTTAAAAAAATAAACACTACGTCAATGACCCTGTTCTGGACAAAAATCGATGGAGCAAGTGGCTATCAAATCTATCGCTCTACATCCAGTAAAGGACCATTTAGTTTGGTGGGTACAACAACTAGCGGGAGCTTAAATAGTTTTAAAAACGTGAAATTGGTAAAAGGAAAAACATACTATTTCAAAGTGATTGCGTATCGCACTGTGAATGGGAAAAAAGTACTTAGTAACCCTAGTTATGCCAGACCTTATAAAAATTAGTGAAAGAAAAGGATGGACGTTTGCACCATTATGCTAAGCACTTTGGACAGTTTTAAATAGAAAATTATTACTATAAGTCATTTCAAAAAGCCGTTTAAATTAGTAACGGCTCTTTTCTTATATTTATTTAAATAACATACGTATAATTTTAAGAGCACCTCTCGTTGTATGGTAACGTACACTTAAGTCAAATTTAGTTGTTTGAGATAAAACACTTTTTTCATGAGTAAAGCATTTAAATGAATGGACACCATGATATGATCCATGTCCACTTGAACCAACTCCTCCAAAAGGTAAATGAGGAGTAGCTAAGTGAAACAATGTATCATTTATACTTCCTCCACCAAATGGTATATTTTCAATTACCTTCTCTTTTACTGATTTATTTTCTGTAAATAAATAAAGCGCTAAAGGTTTCGGATTTTTATTTACTTCAGCAATCACCTCATCTATTGAATCAAACGTTAAGACTGGAAGAATTGGTCCAAATATTTCCTCTTTCATTACAGGATGGTCTTTTAAAACATTTGTCAATATAGTCGGTTCAAACGCCAACGTATTTTCGTTTGTTCTACCGCCAAAAAATACTGTTGGTCCATTCAATAAACTTTTTAACCTTGAGAAATGTCTAACATTAATGATATGTGCATAGTCACTAAAATTTAGTGCATTATTTGTATATAATTTTATGATTTCATCTTTTAAAGCATTTAGAAACTCAATTTCAATTGATTTATGTACATATAGATAATCTGGTGCAACACAGGTTTGACCTGCATTAAAAAATTTGCCCCATGCGATTCTACGAGCAGCTAGCTTAATTTTCGCGCTAGAATCGACGATTGTCGGGCTTTTTCCTCCAAGCTCTAGTGTAACTGGCGTTAAATTTTTACTTGCTGCTTCCATAACAATCTTTCCAACCGGAACACTACCTGTAAAAAATATGTGATCAAATTGTTCATTCAACAAGGCATTACTTACTTCGATTCCTCCTTCGATACAAATTACATATTCATTTGAAAAAGTCTCTTTTATTAATCTAGCAATTAATGCCGAAGAGTTCGGTGAAAGCTCTGAAGGCTTCACGACTGCGGTATTTCCTCCAGCAATCGCACCAATTAGTGGGATAAATGTTAATTGGAATGGATAATTCCAAGGAGAAATAATTAAGTTTACTCCAAAAGGTTCGTGATAAATTTTACAGCTACTTCCAAGGTGAGTAATTGGCGTACGTACAGCTTTTGGTTTCATCCACTTCGCTAAATTTTTTTTCACAAAAGATATTTCATGTGAAATTAGTGCAACATCTCCAAAAAATCCTTCAAATACACTTTTATTTAAATCTTTTTTAACTGCTTCTAAAATAAGATTTTCATTTTCTGAGATTACTTTATATAATTTATCTAATTGTCTAATTCTAAACTGATAAGATTTTGTTACTCCACTTTGAAAAAATTCTCTTTGTGCTGAAATGGCAGAAGTATAATTTGACTTTTTGAGCTCTGCATTCAGTAAATCTTCCAATTTACTTCTCTCCTTTGATTAGCAAATAGATTAAAATAACTGTTGAAATATCAACAGTTATTTTTTATATTTATCAGAATGTATAACATATTTTTGCTAGGTATTAATATTTCCCTCTGTTTTCTCACGTACTGGACGTCGTTTAGGTCTACTTGCTTTTCGAGCTGCCTCTTTTTCTCTTAATTTAGGTAGTATATAGATCGTATAAATTGCCGAGAGTGTAATCACTACGAGTAGGATTATTAATGGTAGTAGATTGATTTCTACACCAACAGTAACACTAGCTATCAAAGCTAAAGTAGAGAATAAAATAATGCCAAAAGGTGCTAATAAACGAGCTGCAAACATCTTAAACGATCGAGTTTGATTTGGTTGCTTGCGTCGTAAGCGAATTACACAATAACAAGATACTGCATAAATCATTGCTTCTAAAACAGCACCTAGTGCAACAATTACTTGCCATTTCCCCGTAATTCCAACGTAGACTGATATGACTAAAGACAATATTGAAAGTGTCCATACTGCAACATATGGAACTGCTTGATTATTTAGCTTTGAAAATGAAGGTGGAAGAACGCCTTCACGTGCGATTGCATACATGAATCTAGATCCTGTAAGAAACCCGCCATTAAACGTGTTAATTGCAGTAATTGATGTGACTGCAACCATAATGTAAATGCCTACTACACCAAGACATTTTTCTGCAAAATAGATTTGAGGATAAGGTGTTTCTAATTGAGCAGGGCTTAGGAAATGTCCCATTCCAACAGTGATTGCTGTAAAAACTATAAAACAGACTATGATCGTTAATAACATTCCATTAGGAATATAAGAGGGTTTTCGAACCTCCTCGGCATTTGTTGTTACCCATTCAAATCCTGCATAACCGAAAATCGCCAGCGCAATTGCCTGAAGTAATCCGACAGTACCGTGTTTTTCAAGTGGATTAAATGGTTGATTTAATTCAAATCCATTTCTTGCAAAACCAATGATGACCACAATTAATGTTACTACTAGAACGATGTATGTACCTACATCTTGCAAACTAGCAGCCATCTTTAAGCCTTTTAAGTTGGTATAAGTTGCAATTCCAAGAATTAGCACGATAAAAACAATCGATAACATAAATCCGCCACCAAAAACAAAATCTAATGTTTTTCCTACTATAAAAGCATCAGCAGCTATAATTAATACAACAGCGAGCATATAGGTGAACGTTATGGTTACAGAGACACGATCGCTCATCGACTTGACCATAAATAATCGAATGGCTGCTGCTGTCGGATATAAACTGTTCAATTCACTAAAACTAGCCCAAGCAACTAGCATGATTATTCCAGTTATTAAAATCGGTATCCAAGCTGAATCACCTGAAACATAGCCAGCAACTCCCGCAGCCACGTTATATTCCAATGCACAAAATACTAATCCTGCTCCAATACTGACAATCGAACTCAGACTTAGCATTCGTCGAAGTTCTTTTTTCATATCAAGCTCCTCCGAGTTCTAAATAAATAAACAACGCCATCGCATCAAGTCGAAGAACATCTTCTTGTGAGCCACGTGTTTGAATTGCACCCTGCATATAATTTGATACAGGATTTTCATCTCCCCAGAAAATATTAGCTAAGTCTTCACTGTTTCCTTTTACGATTAAGTCTGGTATTTCATTTAGGCCAAAATCAATTGAAGTAAATTCACCATTTTGAATGATACAAGTAAATTCTGCAGTTAGATCTGTAGCTTGAATATGGAGAACACAATTCCAATTAGCAAGTGTTCTTTTTACTCTCTCACTCAATCTAGATCGCTCTGTATAATCTTGTAGAGCCTCGTATAATTCCATTTGAGTAGCCATTTAAATTATCTCCTTAATGTTCAAAAAGATTTTAGTATTTAATTACTTTTGACTTTCAAAAACACTAATTACTTCAAGCACTTCACTAGCAGCTCGTTCTCCCGATTCAACGGCTCCATCCATGTAACCATACCATTTTGTTGCAGTTTCAGTTCCTGCCCAATGAATACGCCCGACAGGTTGGCGTATCACATCGCCAAAAGATGTCCAAACTCCTGGAGGCATAAATGCTGCATAACATCCTCGAGAAAATTCCTCATCAGCCCAGTACTGCTCAATATAATCGTTTGGTGTGAGTACTTCATTTCCAAAATAAACACTTAAACACTCTAAAACACCTGTTTGGCGTTCTTCTACTGATTTTTCCCACCAAATTCTAGCGTCTTCACCTTCAATAAAACCAATTAATACGCCAATGTTTCCATCTTCAGGGGAATTATCAAATGTTATTTGAATAGGTCCTTTGTCACTAAGAACTTGACCCGACAAACCATTCTCTCTCCAAAACGGTTTTGAGTACGTTAGTTGTACCTTTATGACTGATCCCATTGGCATCCGACTCATAAGTTGATCTCTTTTGGCTGGTAATTTTGGTGAATATTGAATTCGATTGGCAAGTGTAGGTGGAATCGCAATAATTGCTGCTTTTGCTTTCATACACATATGCTCACTTTTAACAACAATAGCTTCATCATTTTGAATGATTTGTTGAACTGGTGAATTAAGAATTACTCTTTCTCCTAGTTCAGCAGCAACTCGGTTTGAAACTACTTGTGCTCCACCTATTAATCGACTTTCTTGTGCACCTTTTGCAACACTGATGATCTTATCTAAATTTCCACCCGAATGAATATAAAATAAGAAATGTAACAATGAAATTTCTTTTGGTTCACAACATACAATACCCCGAACCATAAGTGTTACCCAATTTCGAACTGGCCCTGAAGGAACGTTTTCTTCTATCCAAGTAGCTGCTGTCATCGAATCCCAAGTCTCTGCAAGTGGTGCCTTCCAAGGAGCATCTATTGGAACTTGCTCTGACATCATACTTAATTGTAAAAGTACTTCGGTTATATCCATTGCTACCTCTTTATCAGCTGTTAGAAATGCACCTGAATATGGAGTAATCTTTCCAGAACGATATTCAAGATGATTTCCCTCATTGTAAGTTTTAAATGTTTTAACACCAACTTCATCAACTAGTGCCATTATTCGGTCCTGAGTTGGTCCAACCCATTGACCACCAAGATCCACATACGTACCGTCCATAGTTTGTTTTGTAGATGTACGGCCACCAACGCGATTTCTTGCTTCAAGTACAACAACATCAACATCTTGAGCTACCAGTTTTCTTGCCGCTGTTAGACCTGCTAGGCCAGCACCAACTATTACAACGTCAACTTCTAATTCCTTCAACCTAATTCCTCCATTCTATTCGTTAATTAAACTTTCGAGGGTGATGAAAGTGCTTTCATGATTTTATTTTAGAATTGCTAGGTAAAATTGAATTCCAATTTAGGTAAACTTCCATTCCAATTTAGGTAAAATAAAGTTAAAATTTCAAAAATCTCATCCTGCTATTTCTCAATAAAACTTAATAAAATAATGTCCCTTTAACGAAAAAAAGATGAACTTTTTAATGTTGATCTTTCATTCTTACACCGACCTTAGAATCCTTTTTTAAATCTGATAAATCTACAATTATATTTATCTTTTAATTTTACAAAATTATATTTTCCCTACCAAAAGAGCAAAAAAAAGACATGAGCCTCATCACTCATGTCCTTCTTTACATCTATAAATCTATCTATTTCTGTTTTTTCGATTACGTAAGAATGCCGGAATATATGAAGTTGAATCTTCCTTCTCATTGTATCGACCATATTCTTGTTGTTCATTATAGCGTCCGTAATTTTGTTGTTCTTTGTAACCATTATTATCTTGTTGTTCTGTGTAACGATTTTGATCTTGTCGTTCTGTGTAACGGTTATAATCTTGCTGTTCATTAAATCGGCCATAATCATTTTGTTCATTATATCGCCCATAATCTTGTTGCTCATTATAGCGATTATGATCTTTTTGTTCATTGTAACGTCCATAATTTTGCTGTTCCGTGTATCGACCTGCGTCTTGTTGATCATTAAAGCGACCGTAATCTTGCTGTTGGTCTACACGATATCTCTGATCTTGTTGGAATCGTTGCTCTCTATTGTATAAGCTAGGTGCTTCTTCTATTGGTCTAGAAGGAGTTCTTACCATTTTCTCTTCTTTATCCGCAAATCCTGTAGCAATTACCGTTACAATAATTTCATCTTTTAAGTTTTCGTCGATTACCGAACCGAAAATCATATTTAATTCTTCGTGAGATGCAGAAGCAACGATATCTGCAGCTTCTTGTACTTCAAACAGACTTAAGTTACGTCCACCTGTAATATTCATAATTACACCATGAGCTCCATTAATAGAAGTTTCAAGTAAAGGAGAATTTAATGCCTTCTGAGCAGCGATTGTAGCGCGATCTTTACCTTTTGCAATACCGATTCCCATAAGGGCTGTCCCTTTATGAGACATGACTGTTTTAACATCCGCAAAGTCAAGATTGATTAATCCTGGTACTGCGATTAAGTCGGATATCCCTTGAACCCCTTGTCGAAGTACATTATCTGCTTCACGGAATGCTTCGAGCATCGGAGTTTTTTTGTCAACAAGCTCCAATAATCGATCGTTTGGAATGATAATTAAAGTATCAACCGCTTCTCTAAGTTCTTTAATTCCACCTTCAGCATTTGTTGCACGCTTTTTACCTTCAAATTTGAAAGGACGAGTTACTACTCCAATTGTTAAAGCACCAAGCTTTCGAGCTATTTTCGCAACTTCAGGTGCTGCACCCGTACCTGTTCCGCCACCCATTCCAGCTGTAACGAAAACCATGTCTGCACCTTTTAGTACTTCCTCAATTTGAGACTTACTTTCTTCTACTGCTCTTTTTCCAATTTCAGGATTTGCACCTGCTCCTAAACCACGCGTCAACGTAGCACCGATTTGCATTGTAATTTCAGCTTTTGATTGTTTCAGTGCTTGCGCATCCGTATTAAAAGCAATGAATTCAACGCCTTCTACTCCGTCTTCAATCATTCGGTTAACGGCGTTATTACCGCCACCACCAACACCTATAACTTTTATTCTTGCAAACTGTTCTATATTTTCAAATTCAAACATGATCATTCCTCCTCGTCATACCGATTACATAATTTCACGTTTTTCAAAGAACCATTCATTATCATTCTAAGATTTATCTTTTTATGTACGTTTTAGTAGATTAGAATTATCCAATTCACTTTAAGACATAGAATTGTCCTAATTCCCCTAACACTACTATACAAGAAAACTACCTGTTATCTATTTGATAATTTTCCCTTAATATACCTTTAACTAAAACATGTATTTTAACATCTTAATGTAATATCTCTATTAACTTCGTAACAAACTTTCATTAAAAAGTTTGTACAATTAATATAATTCTTTCCTTTTTGATTGAATCCTTTAAGAAACTATTGATTTATGAGAAAACACAACTACACTTTATACTTTGTTAAAATATTCACAAACAATACATTTATTCGCACTATGTTATAAGTATAATTTGGTAATATATACATGTATAAGAAATTATTTCCACAACTATTTTAAAAATAAATTTATAAAGGAGAGCGAGTATGAAAAAATTATTTACAAGTTTAATTATTTTAGTTTGTATATTAACAACTTTTTCTATCCCGCTCAAAACGTCTTATGCCTATAATACTTATGGCCACAAACTAGTTAATGGAGTAGGTCATTATGGACAAAACAGACAATATTATTTTCTAGATAGTTCATTAGGTACAGAAAAGCAAAAATTTAAAGATGCTATGAATAAATGGATTTACGGAACAATTACTACACCTATTTCTTTTAGAGAAACAACTACTAAATCATCTTCTGTATTAGATGTATTTAAATTTACTACAAAGGATGATGGAACGGCTGGAATAACATATTTTATGTATGGAAAAAAACACGTTGACGCTTCTAAAACTGATTGGTACTGGGCATATATAGATTTACAAACCGGAACTTATAATAAATTAACGGATTGGCAAAAAAGACTTGTTCATGCCCATGAAATAGGACATGCGTTTGGCTTAAATCACACAAAGGTTTATGGAAATTTAATGCATCCAAATGGGAACCAGTCATCTACCAATATCCCATTAGATGATCAATTTAAAGGTATCAATTTCATTTATAAATAAGGAGGAATTGAATTGAAAAAAAATAGTATTATATTTAGTGTTTTAGTTACTATAGCCTTTAGTTCGTTAATTTACTATTATATTAATAATGAAAAACCAAATAAACAAAACAATACGGCAAATATAATGGAAGAAAATAAAGACTTAATAAAAAGTTCAGATGATAACAAGTCTAATCCTTCAAACTATCCATTAAATAACCAATCAAATAAAATAGAAACCGTAATTGCTAGTGCATCTCTTTTTGGTAACTTTGATCGAGTCGAGGACTTAATGAAAGATTCCGATTTAGTCGTAAAGGGTACTGTAAAATCAGTAGAACCGTATGTCGTAAAAAATAATGCTGGAATTGGTAGACCGTATACTAAATTAACTTTTAAAATCAAACATGTTCTATCAGGAGACAAAAATTTAAAAGGAAAAACAATTTCGATATTAGAATATGGAGGAATAATTTCAAAAAAAGACTTTGGTCTAGATAAAAAGTTCAAAGATTTATCAAATTCAGAGCTACAGGAAAAACTTGAAGTATCGTTAGAAGGTATTCCCAATTCTAAAGCTGGTCAAAATATGGTCGCTTTTTTAGTGGATGATAAAGATGCCATAAATACAGAGTCTAAGTTATATGGGATCAGAGGAGCATACAAGGGCAGATTTACCCAAGACACTAAGACGAAGAAATATAAACGTGGTATACCTAAAAATGTAACTACAGAAGAAGAAGGTACGGAATTGAAAATTAATGATGCTGTTACGGAACTAAATAATCAACTAGAAAGCTAAATAATAATGTTTCATATTAGGAAAAAGGACTTGAAATATAACCAAGTCCTTCTCACTTAAAAGTTTATTTTTCAATTAATTCTGTTTTATTATCATCAGTCCAATTCTGAACACCGTCATCTTCGTCCAATTCGATAATTACGTCCGTTACACCTTTTTCTTTCATGATTTTTTCTTCTAAACGATCTTTTATGTCATCAGCTTGAGCTATAGTTAAATTAGGATCTAATTCAATTTCTATTTCAACATGTAAATCTTCACCCTCTTTGACAACCGTAAGAGCTTGAATATCTTTGACATCTGGATCTTCCATTACGATTTCACCAATCTTGTCTTCCATTTCTTCATCAGATTCACCAATTACACCTGCAGCATTATCAAGAAAAACTTTTCCAACAACAAGGAACATCAAAATACCGATGATGACAGAAGCAACACCTTCCGCTTGATGAAATGGTGTAAAGTAAGCAATGATTACAGCAATCATCGCTAATAATCCACCTAAAGTTGCTACTGTATCTTCTAAGAAAACTAATTTTGTAGCTGGTTTTGCTTTTCCTAAATTAGAAATTGCCTCTGTAACTACGCCAAAACCACTTGTTGTTATTCCTAATTCATGACTAATTTCTTTCATTGCTTTGTAAAGTACAAATGCTTCAAGCACAACCGAAGCACCTAAAATAGTAAGGGTAATAGCCAGTCCTGAAGAGTGGGTTGGATGTACAATATGATGAATTCCTTCGACAATCGTTTCAAACGCCATAATTCCTACAATTAATACTGCTCCAAGTAAAACTAAATTAACTAGTCGACCAAATCCGTTTGGGAACCGATCTGTTGGTGCTTTTTTACTTAAAGCTGAACCGCTAAAAACAAAAAGTTGGTTCGCAGTATCGGCAGCACTATGCATCATCTCAGCAAAAAGTGCAACACTTCCTGTCATGCTAAACCCTATTCCTTTTATTATCGCTATTACAGCGTTAACAATAGCTGCTAATAATGCAGATTTATTACCTTTTTTTAAAAGCTGTAAAAATTCTTTCATTCTATACTCCTCTTCACTAGTATTTTTATATTATGTATTTTTATATTTTTTATTAGCTAACTCAGGGAAAGTTCATTAAATTCGAACTAACAACAGTTTATTTTTTACTTATTTGGAAAGATATGTAATTTAATATTACCATAGGTTTTCGTTATTCTTTTGTATCTTCAACAAAAATATTTCTGTTCGGCTAAAATATTTGACGAGTTGAATAGAAACTCATTTTCTTTAACAAACGAAGGTTCCACTATAGACGAAAAAACAAATAGAAATCCAATAGATAAATCACGATAATTGCCAATGTTATTCCTATTAAGAAAAAAAATATCTTTTTTAAAAGCTTTTTTTTAGTAAAAATTGAAACCCATAAACAAAATAATGCTAATAATAAAATTGGTACCGTTAGTAGCATAATCAACAACTATCTTCACATCCTTTAACTGAGATTCCTATGTCATACTTAAATTTTTTTGAGGTTCAAAAAAAGCTATCTAAAAAGACAGCTTTTAATAATTTATATGCAGTTAATGAAATGTATTAGTTCCATTTCAATTTTTAAAACCATTTTTACTTTTTACTTTCCTTAAAAGATACATGTTCTAATCTCTTTTCCATTAGTTCAGCAATTTGTTTTGACTGTGGATCTTTTTCTTTTTGTAAATTATCAATGATATGATTATAATCCTTTTCGCTTCGGTTCTGGCTCAATTTATATGAAGCCTGAATTTCATTCACCTTAATCTTAAATCCAACAATACCTTTAAGTTCACTTTCTAAAAGGTCTGGAGAAAGTTTATCCAAGAGTACTGGGTTTTCACGATTTTTCTCATATTTTTCTAGCATGATTGTTAGTTCATCTACTAATTCATCTCTTTCTAAAATGCTTGCTTTTCCGTAAACATGCACGGCTTGATAATTCCAAGTTGGAACTTCCTCAACTTCATACCAAGAAGATGAAATATAAGCGTGAGGTCCTTGAAACATAACAAGCACTTCTTCACTATTCTCAAATGTTCTCCATTGTGGATTTCCATATGCAATATGTCCAGTAATATAATAATCTTCACCTTTTTTAGTTATACCTAAAGGTAAATGAGTAGCAATTGGTCTACTCTGTTTTGTTGTGATAATCGTACCAAATGAGTTTTTTTGAACGAAATCCCAAATTTCTTTAGGATTTGTGACTTTATAATATTTTGGAATATACATAATCCAGAATCTCCCCTTGTTTTTTGTTGCAAATGCAATAAAAATATCACTCATTAAATCTAACTCAATTTCGTTGCATTTGCAACAAAATTCCCAAAAGTTCTAATACTTAATTTCTTAAAATTGAAGCTCAGTTAAATAAATGTTTATTTTTAAACTAAAAAAAGTTGTCTAATTAGGCAACTTTTAGAACCCTTATCAAGAATTAATTACAACCACTACCCACTTAACAGAATGAACTTTATCTGCCTTTTCATTTACACTTATTCGTCAACTCGGTTATATGTTTGTTCTAATAATGTTATGGTTTTATCTGTCACCTTTACCGTTAAAATGTTTGATGTCCCTTTTATTTTCAGCTTCACTTGTTTGTCGGTCGACGAGACGATTTTGTAATGTCGTTCCAACGTTTGGTTAAAAGAAGCCATTTTCGTAGTGTACCTCATAAGAACCCCATGCTTTGTTTTTTTGTCTTCTTTAAATTCAATCTGATAATCAACATCTTCATTCGATTTCGTTGTTTTTGTGTGGTAAGACCATTTTCCGAACAGTTTGTCTTCTGCAGCATGATGATTACATGCACTAAGAAAGATAACGAACAAAAAAGGTAGAACGATTTTTTTCACGATAGACCTCCAATAAATAGATTTATGATTTTCTGACGAAGCCTGTTTCCGATTTATACTATAGCCCCGACTACTCTTTTCTACTTAGTGTATATTGATCCATTGCACACTCACCCAATGTTCAACTTTTTATAACACTATGATTTATCTTTTTCGTAACTCTTTTACAATTTGACTTAAATAATAAACTATCATAATCATGCAAATTGATACTACTAAATCCATACCTCTATATCCATCAAATCAGTCTATACCATATTTATTTGTAAATTCATTTTTATTTTATCATTTAACCAAAAAGTATTAATCAATCAAAAGACTCATGGAAATTTAACTAAACTGACATTTTGTTCAATAAAAAACGGGCCACTTTTGTGACCCGTTATCTTCAAGTATCTCACTGCCTTAATCGCATGACATTATTTTATAATAAGTAAAATAATAGCTCTTCAAATGATATTCTACTTTCACTTAGACCTTCTTCATCTTCCGACCCAATCATTTTTATTTCTTTTTCATTTAATACGATGTCTTTAGTCGGATTTTCAATTTTACGTTTGAAAATGGATTTTAATAGGACTATTTGAATCTCAGACATTTCATATTCTTCTTCCCACTCATTTATAGCATTTTCCACATTATCTATTTTTCTTTCTATAAGAAAACCACCATTTTCAATAAAATCCTCATAAGTATCATGCGAGTATACTCCATCAAGATTTCCCCTAAATGCAGTTGTTATAACTGGAACTGTCTTTTCTTCAATCTCATCTAATAAATATAGCGGGGAATTCCGCCTATTTATCTACAAAAGTTAAATTTTTCTTATGTATCTAACCCACCATTCACTATGCTTTTTAGTTAGCTCTTTTTTTTAACGATTGAGCTTAGCTTTCTTTAGATATGTGTCATTTATCTATATATGAAGAAACTGATTTTCATAGAAGTTGAATAAGAAAATCAACAATCTACTTTAGCAGAGCATAAATTGAAATAATTTTTGACAAAAAAAAGAGAAAATCAATCAAGATAGACGATTTTTCTCTTTTCTAGGTAAGTATAAAAATTAATAATTGTAATGCATTCTATTCGATACTAAACCTTATTTTATCAATGATTCATACACAGCAGTCGCCACGGCTTTATATTGTCCTGTAGCAAAGTCATCCCCTACAAATTTGTTCGGATTTATTAGTGGATCAATTACAGGTGAATGTTTTTTATTTGTCAATAAGACAATCCCTAAATTATTATCCGGATCTATAATCGTCAGAGTGCCTACCCAGCCGGTATGTCCAATCGCATTTGGACTTGCATACAATCCAAACGTAGACGACATACTTGGAGAGCCATTTCTTCTCCACCCTAAGCCATAGGTTGGATTTAAATCGGAAGGTGCTGAAAATTGATCAATCGTCTTTTGATCAAATAATTTTACTTTGCCATATCCACCTCCATTTAACATTACTTGCAATAGAACCGCTAAATCGCTTGTCGTAGAGAACAGCCCCGCATGACCAGAAACGCCACCCATAGAGTAGTTGGCCTTCTCATCATGCACTTCTCCCTGTATTGTGTATGTACGAATGTTTGGAAAAGAAATGATACCGTCACGTGAATTCCCCATTAACTCGGTTGCCGCGAAATCTTTCGGTTTGAATCCTTTTTGCAAAGGGTTAAACATAGTGTGTTTTAGACCTAATGGCTTATAAATCGTATTTTCTACATAGTCGTCTAGTCTTTGGCCAGTTATTTTCTCAATGATAAATCCGAGGATCATATAATCGACGTCACTATAAATGTTTTTCGTACCAGGTACGTATTCTAACGGTGTTTCAGCGATTTTTTCAAATGTTTCATTACGGTCTTGTGTATACAAGGAACCTGCTACAGTAGGATTGTGGTATTGCGGATCAGCCGGAAAACCAGCAGTGTGGTGTAAAATATCGATTAAGCGTAGGGTATCCTTCCCTTTAATTATATCAGTTGATTTGTCTTTAAAATTTGGAAAGTATGATTGTATAGTTGAATTCAAGTCTATTTTTCCGGTACTAACAAGATGTTGCAAAGCGAAGTTAACTGCATACATTTTAGTGTTTGATGCCAAATCAAACATTGTATTCGTCTTCATTTTCTGAGGATGTTTCAGTGGTGATAGCCCATCGTATTTTTTCGAGTACCCATAAGCAGTGTTTTTTACAATTTTTCCATCTTTAATAATCATTAGAACTGCACCTGGAAAACCATTGTTTACATCCTGCTGGATCAATTCATCTACTTGTTTTAATTTCTCTGATGAAAATCCAACCTCCTCAGGACGTTTTACTTTGCTCAACACGGGAAAGTTATCACTATGTTTGATTTGTTTCATTCCATTCACCTCTGCCTGGATTGAGGTTTTCTCTACATTTGTTTGAGCATAGCTGACAGAACCTGTTGTAGTAACCAAAGCAAGCGATAGTGTTGACGTTACAATACTACGAGTCAATCGAGCCAATTTAAATCTCCTCCCTTTAAAATAAAATAGCCAAACGATCATAGGCCAAATCGTTGAAATATTCGTTTCATTTTTGAAAATAAAATTCAAAATTACATTTCATATAATTGAAAGAAAATTCCAACTATTTTTAGTATAAAGGCGAGATTCGTAGTTTGTAAAGTTTGATTATTCTTCTACCAAGGGAAAGGATTGTAAATTTCTATCTTTATAATATAAAAAACGGATAGCCAATATAGGCTATCCATTTAAACTAAATTTATGCTTCAACAACATCTACAACATTTGCTTGCTGATAAACTTCTTTTTCGAATTCTCCTGTAGCTTTACTTGTTAGAATACCTGATGTCATTGCGCCACTAACGTTTAGAGCTGTACGGCCCATGTCAATTAGAGGTTCAACTGAGATTAGTAACCCAACAATTGCGATTGGAAGATTCATAACTGATAGTACGATAAGAGCTGCAAAAGTTGCTCCTCCACCGACACCGGCTACACCGAATGAACTGATTGCTACGATTAAAATTAGAGAGATAATAAATGATGCACTTGTTGGATCAACACCAGCTGATGGAGCTACCATTACAGCTAACATTGCAGGGTAGATACCAGCACATCCATTTTGGCCGATTGAAAGTCCAAACGAACCAGCGAAGTTTGCAATTCCTTCTGAAACACCAAAATCTTTTGTTTGTGTTTTGATTGTCATTGGTAATGTTCCAGCACTTGTACGTGATGTAAATGCAAACGATAAAGTTGGTAAGGCTTTTTTCACATATCTTACTGGACTTAGTTTTGCAAATGATAATAATAATAAATGCACAATAAACATTAAGATTAAAGCCACATAAGACGCTATTACAAACTTACCTAATTTTACGATTGCATCATAATCACTTGTTGCTGCTACTTTTGTAATGATTGCTAAGATTCCATAAGGTGTTAAACGAAGAATTAACGATACGACTCTCATCGTTATTGTATAAAGTGTATCAATTATTTTACCAAAAAACTCTGCAGTTTCAGGCTCTTTACGTTTTACCCCTAGGTATGCAATTCCCACAATCGCTGCAAAAATGACAACTGCAATTGTAGATGTTGCACGTGCACCAGTTAAATCTAAAAATGGATTACTTGGAATTAATTCAAGGATTTGTTTTGGAATTGTCATCGCTTCTACAGTTGGCACACGGCCTTGTAATTCTGTAATTCTAGCAGTCTCTGCAGCTCCTGCTGATATTTTAAATCCATCAAGGCCAAAACCTAAAGCGGATCCAATTCCGATAGCTGCTGAAATAGCTGTTGTACCAAGTAGAATCCCAATAACAAGGACACTAATTTTACCGATATTTTTAGTTAACTTTAATTTTGTAAACGCTCCGACAATCGAAACGAATACTAGCGGCATAACAATCATTTGTAATAGTTTTACATAACCGCTACCAACAATGCTAAACCAGTCGATTGTTCCGACTGTAACGTCATTTTCAGTTCCATAGATTAGATGAATAATATAACCAAAAATAAGACCTAAACCTAAACCCGCGAATACACGCTTTGAAAAAGATACATGCTTCTTTTGCATAAAATACAAGCCATACATAAGTACTAATAAGATTACAACATTTACACAGATAAGAAATGTATTCATTTTTCTCCCCCTTTTCTTTTAATAATCTAATTTACGAAAATATTAATACAAGTATTCCTATAAATCAAGTAGGAATTATTAATTATTTGTAAAATTCCTACTTTTTTATCATTTAGGCACAATTTATCTAGAAATCTATTACTACTTAATTAATAACGCTTCACCATATTGATCAAATGCATGTTTAAAATCAAAAGCAGTAGGAGTTGGTCCATTTTGAATGTAATAGTCATATCTTTTAAAGGCCTCTTCCCATGAAACATCGCTTTGCTTCTCTGTCCACCATATAACATATGAAAGGTGCTGTTCTTTATAAGATTCCATCCATTTGCTTCGATCTTTTAATGCTTGCTTATGGTGCCCTGAGTACGTAAAACGATATAAGGATTCTAGATTCTTCCATACTGTTAGTGTAAGTATAGGATAACCATCCCCCTTACTAGCTTCTTCAGGCAGAGAGATTCCATCAGATGAAAACGCGTCAATCATGTGTCCAGATTTTGTAGCCTGACGAAAGACATCATTTCCTACAGAAAAAAATTGTCGAGATGCAGTGTGGTCATATGGGTGTTTTAGCCTACCAACTGTATAGATTGCAACAAAAGCCATAAATAGTCCTCCATAGACAGGTTTTATTAAATTTATATTCCAGTAAGCTTTTATTTCATAACTAATTCTTTTTTTCAATATTTTTATATTTTGTAGAGAATTGGATAAAGTCGGACACTTTGTGGACTTTATTGAATATCGAATTCAGTATTCTGTACACAAAAAAAGACAATCAACTAGGATTTCTCCCATTTGATTGTCTCTAAAAATAAGATTCTAGTTAATTCCTAATTGCGTTTTAACAAGGTCGATTGTTGTACCTTGATATTTCTTAACTGGTTTTGGAGCATCTGTTACGGTTGGGTTTTTCATCATATAGTTTTGCTCAATGAAGGCAAAATCTTTTTCATCCGTAGTACCGTCGAAATTAATATCTGTTGCTCGATTAGCTGTACCCCAGTTTGATTTCATCGCGATTGCATCCTTAACATCAATGACATCATCATTATTGACATCTCCAGCAATTAGACTAATGCCACCAATTAATTTTGCTTCTCCAAGAACACCATTTTCAGTAGTTTTTCCAATCGTAAAGATCGCTTTCGTTGTGAAGTGACCTGGTACAGCCATTTCAACTGTAAATGGTTTATCCGACAATGGAAGATTGAATACTTCAAAAAACGCCTCAGGATGAACAGTTACATTGGTATAAACATTATTTTGATCATCCATTACTTTGATTTTAGCCCCAATTTTTGAGTAATCGTAAGGAGCAATCTGCATTCCTTGTGGTGTAAAGTAACCTTCTGGAATTAATTTTGCAGCCATTTGTGAAAACGTAGGTAATACTCTGAACGACTTCATAAATCCAGGTGCACTTTCTTGTGAACCAGATTTATTTGTAACACTTGCTTTTAGGTCTTGAAGTTCATACCAGCCCTTGTTAAAGTTATCACTCTTAGCTTTTACCTGAATATCAAGAAGTGGTACTTCACCAGAAACTGGCTTTGTTAACTCTACTGTTACTTTCATATGTTTTCCACTTGTTGAATTTGATTCTTCAGTTGTTACTGAGCTAATTTGACTTTTCGTTTGGGAATTTTTCAATACATCCACAATTTCAAAGTTGTACGGAGCATAATCAAATTCAAATGATACTTTATTTGTTTTATTTAAGTTATGTGCAGATAGAGTGGTTGAAACTGTTTCGCCCATTTTAATCGTTTCTTTATTCAAGCTACCTGTTACATATGGACTACCTTTTTTAACAAAAAGCGTTTCATTCATTCTACCAAAATCACCATTTGACGCGGAGTCCATTGCAAATGAGTAATATCTTGTAAAATTAGCGTTTGGATTTAATTTAACTTCACCTTTGTAATTACCATTTTCGTCAACAGTTAACTCTTCTGAAGGTGATGCAACCCAACCATAAGGACCCATGAATGTACCATAATACCCAACAACTGAGTTATATGACTGGTCGATATCAAATCCCATCGTTTTCATATCCTCAATATCTTTATCAAACACTTTTCCTGAAAAAGGAATAGATTGTTGACCATCTTCGTATTCGTAAACTCCGAATGGTAGACTATGTTGAACAGTTGGATTATTTTCTTCGACATAGACTTTCGTTTCGGAAGTAAAGGTCTTTCCTTGGTCATTACGTCCAATAAATTTAATTTTATATAAACCAGGTTTTGCTTGCACATACTTGTAAACTAGCGGACTATTCGGATCGGCAGAGAATGGAATATAGATTCCACCAAAACCGTTCGCTACTCGATACAGAACGTTTTCATCTGCAGCAATTCCATCTAATGTTCCAATAATACCGAGGTCTTCATTCGTTTTAGCATCTGTCAGTACTACGTCAATATAACGCATATGAGACTTCAATTGAAAGAATAGATCTGTGCGTGGTCTCGTAAACGGATGATTGTCATACGTATTACTTGTTAATGCATATGGAAACGCACCTACTTCTTCAATACCCTCTTCTACGAAACGCGCTGCAAACGGAATTTGATATGTTTCATCTGGATTTTGTTTGTTCGTGTATACAATATATCCCTCATAGGTCCCTTTTTCAGCATTTGCCCGAATATCTATAAATACTGCATGTTTCTTTTGTTGACCTGGCTTAACCTTTAACTCTGAATCTACTGTTATTTTTACATTATTAGCCACAGCATCTTTTGATATTCTTGAAGACTGATAAACTACTTTTACATCAAACGTTTTCGTTTCCTTGCTATCATTTCTTAATACTACATTACGATGATCTTCTCTATTTACTCCAGTTGATGTAAATGTGCCGAAGCTAATAGCTCCTGTCGTTTCCTTAATCGTTTTCATTTTATTGCCAATCATTGTATCAGTAGTGTCCAGTACCTCTAAATTGACTCCAGCATGTACTGCTTCATATGCATCTACGCGCCCTGCCCCAACTTCATAAACACTATACTTATCATTTAATGGATCGGCAGTATTCATTAAGTTAGCTTTTACATCTAAAGGTGTATAATCCGGATGTGCCTGTAATATTAATGCAGCAATACCTGCTACATGTGGACTTGCCATTGATGTTCCTGATAAACGAGCATATGCATGTTTATAGTCACCAAGCGATGCACTACCAGCAAAATGTGTTGGCACTGTAGAAAGAATATCTACTCCTGGTGCAGTCACTTCAGGTTTAATATCATACGTTACACGCGCCGGACCACGTGAACTAAACGGAGCAAGTTTGTCACCTTCTGTCTTCACTTGACCCAATTTTTCAAATGAATAGGTAGTATCTCCTGCTTTTACTTTTTGTAATAAATCTAGTCCTTGGGCATTTGTTAATGAGAATGTAGGTATATTCGCAACACCTTCACCTAAATAGTTCGGAACATATCCTTCTTTCGGATCATTATTATAGATAAATAGTGCCGCTGCTCCTTTTAGCTTTGAAAATTTGATTTTATCGTTTAATGTAATGCTACCACGCTGAACCAAAGCAATTTTCCCTTTAACGTCCTTACCATTATAATCTGCCAATGTTCCAAAACCTGTATCTACTACTTGTAAGTTTTGACCAATAAAGTTTTGAATTTGGTCTGTAAAACTCTTAGCGATTAAGCGAATGTCTGCAGCCGTTTTTCCAGTGCTTGTTTGAACTGAACCCTTAAGTTCTTCTATCGTAGTCGGTACACTGCTTGCCCCAACAGCTAATCCTAATGGTGCATTTCCTGGCGTTCCAACCGTATACATACCGTTACCAGCATTTCCGGCTGCTAACACAGCTGTAACACCTGACAATACTGCGTTATTAATTGCAAAGGCAATTGGATTCATTGGATCATTGTAATCAGATCCGAGTGATAGATTGATTACATCCATCCCGTCACTCACAGCTCGATCAATCCCTGCGATGATTGCTTCAGATGAACCTCTTCCGTACGGACCAAGTACACGATACACGTATAAATCGGCACCAGGAGCAATACCTGTAACTGAATATTCAGAGTCAGCTGTACCTTGACCAACAATTGTTCCAGAAACGTGAGTTCCGTGAACGGTGTAATATGTTGCCCCTGCATTAACTTCTAGCTGTTTTGATTTTTTCCAATCGTCATAGGTTGCTTCCATAGGGTCAATATCATTATCGACGAAATCATAGCCACCTTTATAAGCAGCTTTAATATCTGGGTGATTGTAGTCAACTCCTGTATCGATGACCCCTACTTTTACTCCTTTACCTGTATATCCTTCTTCATGAAGCTTGTCCACTCCTAAAAATGGATTCACATCTCCTTCAGGAAAATCACTAGTTTCAGTACTTTCTTGTTCAACAGGAGGATCCACTGTTATTTCTTTACTTTCCCATACAGCTTTAACAACTTTGGATTGCATCAAAGCTTCCACCTTATTAGCGGGAATTTGCATAGATACACCATTAAATGCATGTTTGTATTTTCGCTTAATTGTGTATGGCGTTTTAATTTTATCCTTTTTAAAAATGGATATTATATCCTTTTGGAAGTTCGAATGAGAATCTTCAACTTGTTGATCAGCCTGTGATATGCTTAATGATTTACCTTCAGCTTTCGCAGACATGACCGCAGTTTTAGATGGTAATGTTTTAAACTGAACGATTACCGTAATTTTTTCATCACTGTTCAAATTAACATCCGGGCTGATTTGAAGCCCTGATTGATCGCTCATTTTTAATTGAGTCAAAGCTTTTCTTTGCTCTGGTGTTAGCTTAGATAAAATTGAATCTGTATTCATTGCAGCTTGTACTTTCACTGGTTTAATCCCAGATGACGATACAAAACCTCCAGCTATTAAACTAGTTCCTATAGCAAGTGCAGTAACTGATTTTGTAATGTTTTTTCTCATCTTTTTCTCCCTTTTCCCTTTAAGTAAGTGATCATTAAACGATTAATTTCAGTACAACTTCCTCATCCTTCTCTTCCCTTCAATTAGATAGTCTTACGCGTTTTATTATAAAAAGACTTTACGTAATTTTACTATTTTGAAAATTCCGTCAAATTTATAAAAAAAGTCTAATAATGGAGTTTAATGGTGAGTTAATTTCTAAAAATAGCGGGATAAAAGTGCAATTCACAAAAAAAGCCACAAGGAATAATTACCTTGTGGAGATGCTTCATTTATAAAGTTCTATTAGTTTCCCTAGTTATTTACTTAGTATTTGCAAATATTTTAGCTCATGCTCAGAATTAATTTTATGTCTATAATACCAGTACATCAAAAGACACTTTCCATAACCTTTTGCTATACCTAGTTCTATTGCGGTTTTGATAACATCTAAGATTTCATGTATTCCTTCAGTAACTTTATTTCTTGCACACTGATATAAAGCATGTGCATAACGGAATTTCAAATACATTTGCTGCTTAAATGGCTCTTTACTTTTTGCCATTTCTTCAAAAATATGAAAATATCGATTTAACAAAAGTTCAACGTCTTCAAACCGCCCTAGCTTTACATATACTTCTAAAATTCTAGGTAAACCAACAAACATGTCTTCCCTACCTTCCAACCAGTCAAGATACTCATCAACATATTCATATTGTTCAAATTCCAAGTATGCTATAAATCTGTTTCCTTCAGCTAATTCTCCATAATATTCATTAACCTTTGAATAACGATCTATTATGCACAAAACCTCGTCCAAAGAACCACCTAAACGAAGTAATGCAAAACCTTGATAAAGAAGTGCTCTACCATAATAATCTTCTTCATTGGAAAGTTTCTCCAATGTTTTTGCATAATACATTACCATTTTCCAATTCTGGCGAAGATAACAAGTAGCCATTATCCATAAATAAGTTGATAATTGAAACTCCTTAGTCAATTTCGTTAAATACCTCAAAACAAGTACTTCTGCCTCCCGTCCTTGTTTCGTCGTCCTTACTATGCGATATTTTCTATAATAACTTTTCGCCAATTGAATTGAATTATGATCGGACATACTTTCAATTATGCACTCATAAAGTGGTAATGCCTCCCACTCTTTATTCTCTTCAAACAGCTTTTCGGCAACTAAAAAAATTGTATTTAAATTCTTCTTAAGAATCGCTTTCTGGCTTTCATCTAAAACTTTATTAAAAATAATAGTAAGCTGATCTAAATAACCAAATGAAGCACATTTATATAAAAATTCCATACTTCTTCGTTTATCTAAAATTCTATTTTCATTAAAACATTCTTCAATATAATCTGAATATAAGGTGCCTTCAATCAGATTTAAACCTGAAGTAATAGCATCTAAATTACGTAAAGAAAGAGTTTGTTTATGATTTAAAATTCGGCTAATTTCAGTCAAATGAATACTAGAATTTCTTGCAAGTTGAGTTATATTCCAGTTTCTTTCCTTCATATGATCCATTATTTTATGAAACAATTTTAAATTCACTTTTCTTACCACCTTTCTTTAGTGATTTTGAATTATTTAGTACTTCCATAACTTTAAAATTCTTAAAATTCTAATATATCTATTAGAAATCTCTAATGAAAAACTGTCAAGGTGGCATATGGACTAATCTAGTCCATACACATGACATTAATCACAGATATTTATAGCCAATTTTTGTTTTAAAAACATATAATAATAAAATTAAAACGACTGCCCTTTCAACCGGACAGCCGTTTTCATTCATATTAAACTTTACTAATTAATTGATAAACCTTGTAAATTACCCAAATAAAAATCACTAACCAAATCATTAAAATGAATGATCCGACTATCCAATTTTTAGGTTTACCATTTTTCATCATTTCTTCTGCTTTCATTTCACAGTCGACTATTACATTATCTGGTATCAGCTTTAAAGAGATATAAATACCTATAGGAATGAGAATTACATCGTCTAAATAGCCTAAAACTGGAATAAAATCAGGGATTAAATCAATCGGACTAAAAGCATATGCTACTACACAAACGATGAATAATTTTGCATACCAAGGAACCCGTTCATCCTTGCAAGCAAAATAAAGTGTAAAGATTTGTCGTTTTAAATTCTTCGCCCAAATTTTTAGTTTTTTAAACATTTTATCTCCTAATTAGCGTTTATTTAACTCATTATATCAAAACTTATTTTCCAAAATTGTAAAAAAGTCGCAAAAAACTTTTTAATTTAAAACAAATGTTTTACTACTAAATCTTGGGCAAAAATATAAACAAGCCACCCTATAATGCCAAGTCCGATTGAAGTAACTAAGTGTATTGAATGCTGAAGCGCTACTCCTATAATCAACAACATAATCACCGTACCCGGAATACCAAGTACAACTCCATATGCAAATTTACTTAATGTTTGTACTTGTTCGCCCTGAACATTTAGCCAAATTAGACTTAAAAGACTAACGATAGGTAATGCCGCAATCAAACCACCTTGTGTGGGAAATCGGCGTGCTACTTCAGTAATCACTCCGATAATAATTGCTGAAGTAAATATTTTAATAATCGCGTACATTTTGAGCCCTCTCTTTCATTAAATTAAAGGCTTTCATAATCGTTTCTCTTTCTTCTTCTGTCATCTGTTTAAAGAGAAGCTGTTGAAGCTTTTCCTCATTTAAACTGGAGTTTTGTAACAATACTTCTTTCCCTAAATCAGTAAGCATTAGGATTACTTTTCGTTGATCAATCTTACCACGAGTTTTATAAACATATTGTTTTTCTAGTAATCGCTTAACATGTTCTGAGGCTGTATTGTGAGAGACTTTAATTCCTTCAGAAATATCCTTTATCCCTACTTCAGCTTCTTTATCGATAATTTGTAAAATCCGAACACTTTGGTGCGTAATATTTTCTTTATGCTTATAACGTAAAAGATAGTAAATATCAGTCCATAATTGGTTCAGTTGTTTTATTTCTTTATCCATTTCGAATCTCCTTATATCGTATAATACGATTAGTTCTTATAGACAGATTATATCTTATAATACGATATATGTGAAATAGAAAGTTAGGAGATTTATTACAATAAAAAAAGGGACGTCCCTCTGCCAGTTAACATGACATATGGGGAGTCCCTTTCAAAAACCATTTAAACTACCTTTCTTAAATCGAAATTGGTGGCAATGTAGTTCCTGTTTCAAGCAAGCTTTTTAAGTTACTCAAAATTGCTGGCCAGCCGTTATTTAATCCTTCAAACGTGTCATCACGATCTACTAAATCAGTAGGCTCTAGATTTTCATGTTTCAGCGTTAATCTAACTGTCGACTCTAATTCTTTCAACACAAATGTAACGATAGATGGTTCTTTACGATTCGTGGGATCGTTTGTGTGATTCCAAGTATAAGAGAGTAAGCGATTTGGTTCACATTTTAAAATTGTTCCGTAGTCTGTAACCTCGCCATTTCGTAAATAAGAAACAGTTGATCCTACTTGCCAATCAGATTCAATCGCAGTTCCAAAAAAGTATTTTTCAGTAAATTGAGTGCTTGTTAAAGCTTCCCATAGCTTTTCGGGTGTAGTAGCGATGTATGTAACATAAACAAATTGTGGTTTATTCATTGTTAGAATCCTCCTCAAGTTTTTTTAATTCACTTAATGCATCTAAGCGATTATGTTCGTACTTATTCATCCATCGCTTTGATATTTCGTTAATCGGTACTGGATTAAGATAGTGAAGCTTATTTCGACCATGCCATTCTATTACAACAAGATTTGCTTCTTCTAATATTACCAGGTGTTTAGTTACTGCTTGTCTACTCATTTCAAGAATTTGACACATTTCACTTAATGTTTGTCCGTTATTTATAAATAATTCATCAAGCAATTTTCTACGACTTGAATCGGCAAGTGCTTTAAAAACCTTATCTATTTCATTCGACCTCCCTAATATTTATATATTAAGCAACTAATAAGTTGCATGTCAAGTTCATTAGTTCATTTTTCGTATAATCAGAAATGAAGCAATCCTTGTTATTGCTCTTTTAATTTTTATACCATAAGCTAACCTATTAAATAGCTAATTAACGTAATCAATGTTTCCTATCTTCCAAAAGTTAAATGAAGATGTAATTAGCAGGATTTTCATATATTCGACAAGAATAGTTATTTGAGAATGAATAGGAATAAATAATTACTAATGAGTAGACGATCACTGAAAATAATAAATATAAATATAAATGGACAGCGAGGTAGCAGATGAGTAACACAGTAGGAAACGCTAATGAGATTTTAGAGAGAATTACCGATGGATTCTTTGCGTTAGATGTAAATTGGAATTTTACTTATGTAAACTCAGCAGCTGCCCGTCTACTTTTTCGTAAACGGGATAACTTAGTTGGTAAAAATATATGGAGTGAATTTCCTGAAGCAATAGAGTTAGCGTTTTATAGGCATTATCATAAGGCGATACTTGAACAAAAACCAGATAATTTTGAAGCATATTTTCCCCCACTCAATATGTGGTTTGAAGTGAGAGCGTATCCTTCATTAAGCGGATTAAGTGTATATTTCCAAGATATCTCAGATAGGAAGCAATCACAAACACAAAAAGATGAACATTACAAATCCCTTTTTGAACAAAATCCAGATGCAGTCTATTCTTTTGATTTAAATGGAAATTATCTTAGTGTAAATCCAGTTATGGAAAGAATGTTAGGATATAGTGAATCGGAGTTATTGCAGATGTCATTTGTACCTCTGGTAAGTAAAATAGACTTGGATAGGGCAATGGAACATTATAAAAGAGCTACGGAAGGCATTACCCAAAGATACGAAGTAAAAGCATTGCATAAAAATGGCACTGTTGTCTATTTAAACGTTACAAATATGCCGATTATAGAAAACGGTAAGATAGTTGGAGTTTATGGAATTGCAAAAGATATCACGGATCGTCAATCGGAGCAGGATGAACTACGCAAAACGAAAGAAAGACTAGAATCTTTTGTTCACAACAATGCAGATGCAATATGGGTTATTGATTTAGAAAATCGAGTGCTAGAGATTAATTGTTCATTTGAAACAATGTTTGGTTATTCAGCAAAAAGCATTATAGGGAAGAATTTACCGATTGTTCCCGATTTTCTAAATAACTTTATTCAAGAAGTACATAGTAAAGTAAGGACTGGTGTATCTGTTGTTGGACTAGAAACTATTAGAAAATGTAAGGATGGTAGTCTGATTCATGTTAGTGCAACTCTCTCTCCTATTGTTGATTTGAAAGGAAATGTGATAGGAATCACAGGAATTTGCCGTGATATCACTTCAAGAAAAAAAGCAGAGGAAACCCTCAAAATTAAATCGAAACAACTTGAATCATTTATTGAAAACAATGTAGATGGCATATTAATTTTTAATCAGAATGGTAAAGTAGTCCATTCTAATAAAGCATTTGACAAAATGTTTGGTTGGACAAGAGAAGAGATCCAGGGTGCCCATTTGTATGATTTAGGGTTTATTCCCGACGAAATTATGGCAGAAGTCAAACGATTTGAAGGTAAAGTTAAGCAAGGAATGTTTATTTTCGGAGAAGAAACAATCCGTGTTCGAAAGGATGGGGTAAAGGTAGATGTTATATTATCTGCAGCGCCCATTCACGATGCACAAGGGAATTTGGATGGTTGGTCAGTAACTTTAAGGGATATTACAGAGTGGAAGATGTCTCAAATATTGTTACAAAACACCGAAAAACTTTCTGTTGCTGGTCAATTAGCTGCAGGAATTGCCCATGAAATCCGAAACCCTATCACGGCTATAAAAGGATTCATTTATTTGATGAAGAATGGATTTGGAGATAAAGAAGAATATTTTAAAATTATGTCGTCAGAATGTGAACGAATCGAAGGAATTCTTAGCGAACTACTTATTCTAGCAAAGCCACAAATTAATAAATTGGAACATTCGGATATTCAATTGTTATTAACCCAAATTGTCGATTTATTAAAAACGGAAGCAATTATGAATAATGTTGAAATTATCACTGGGTTTCTAACTGAAGATATTCATATTAATTGTGATGAAAATCAAATGAAACAGGTGTTTATCAACTTTATTAAAAATGCAATTGAAGCTATGAACAAAGGTGGAAAATTAACTATTCAAACCCAAAAAAGGGATGAAGAAAAATTGATGATCCAATTTATTGATGAAGGAGGCGGGATGTCCGAAGAAACGATTAATAAGTTGGGACAACCATTCTATACTACGAAAGAAACAGGTACGGGCTTAGGTTTTATGATTAGTAAAAAAATCATTGATAATCATTTTGGCGAAATCCATATTAAGAGTGAGGTAAACAAAGGTACAACTATAGAAGTTATTCTACCGTTGATTAATGAAACGGCTAATTATTTAACGGAGGATTCTATCAATTGATAGAAATTAACTAATGATAAGCATTAAAAAAGAGAAATTGCCGAAACAATTTCTCTTTTTCCCTTTTATTAACCTGCAAGATCATTCGAAGGTCTAGCAGTTTGTTCTCTTTTCCCTGGTTTAACAAAGATCATGGCTACCATTCCTAATGTTACTGCGATTGATGCTGCGATAAACATTGCACTATATCCGTGTTTTGCTACTAGACTACCTGTTAAAGTAGGTGCAATAATTGTAGCTAGGTTTGCGATGAAATGTGTTACACCACCAAATGTTCCAGCTTTTTTTGGTTCCGTATCTAATACTACTGTCCAATAAATTGAGTTTGGTAAATAGTTAAATGCATTACCAATACACATTAAGATTAGGACTGCTGTAGCACTGTGAACTGTTGGAATCAGCATGAAACAAATTGCTGTAAAGAATAATGAAATAACTGTGAACCAAGATCTAGCAATACGTAAATTTCCTGTTTTTCTAAGAAGTGAATCTGATATTTTCCCGCCAAGTAATCCTGTAAAAATAGCTCCAATCCATGGAATCATCCCAACGATTCCTAGTGATGCTAATGAAAATCCGAATTCATCTTGTAAATATTTTGGCGTCCAAGTAAGTAATAATATATTTACATATAAAAAGGCAAAATAACCAATTGCATTCATTACTAAAGTAGGATTCTTGAAAAAATAATACCACGGTGTAGATTCTTGTTCACTTTTTCCACTAACAGGATTATTCAAACGGATTAACTCAAGTTCTTGTTTTGTGACGTTTGGATTTTCTTCTGGCAGGTTTGTAAATACTTTAGACCAGATAAATGCCCAAATTAAACCAACTACCCCAAGAATAATAAATGTCACTTTCCAACTTGCAACTGATAATAGAGCAACTACGATTGGTGCAGTAATCAGTGCTCCTACTGGTGTACCTACTAAACCAAGGGCAACTGCAAACCCTCTTTCTTTCGGTGAAACCCAGTTAGCCATTGTTTTATTCATTGTTGAGAGCGTAGGTCCTTCTGCAAGTCCAAATAATACTCGGAAAACTGCAAATCCAGCTAAAGCTGATCCACCAAATAAAGTCGCACCTAAATTACCAGCAAATACAGTGCCTAATTCAAAAATTGACCAGGCAGTTGCCGCAAGTAACCACATAAATTTAGGACCTTTTTTGTCGGCGAAAGCCCCACCAAATAATGCTCCGAATATATACCCATACCCAAAGTAACCTAAGATTTCACCCCAACTTATAGGACTTAATCCAAACTCCTTAATGATCTCAGCCTGTGCATACGCTATTGCACCTCGGTCGATATAATTAACGATCGTGATCATAATGATCATAAAAATGATAAAGAATCTATAATTATTTTTCATTAAAGCTAGTTCCTCCTATTAAATTTTAATCAGAAGGGACCCCCATTGATTTATCATTTTCTACTACTTAAACAATCTTTACGCCTTTTTTCAAAACAGATTTCACATGGTTAACGCCGAATAAATATTGTAATTCTTGATAGTTTTTAACATTCCATAATACAATGTCCGCTTGTTTTCCAACTTCAAGTGAGCCGATTTGATCTTGGCGATTAATAGCACACGCAGCATTATATGTTGCTGCTGTTAAGCTTTCAGCCGGAGTAAGTCTCATTGAAATACAAGCTAAGTTCATTACAAGTGGCATGGAAGTTGTTGGCGAAGAACCTGGATTGCAGTCAGTTGAAATAGCTACAGCTACCCCTTCATCTACCATTTTTCTTCCTTTTGCAGCATCTTCACGTAAATAAAGTGCTGTTGCAGGAAGAAGACAAGCAATTGTTCCTGATTCAGCCATTGCAGCAATACCTTCATCAGAAGCTTTTAATAAATGCTCGGCTGAAATAGCACCAACTTTTGCAGCTAATTCCGCTCCGCCATACGGTTCAATTTCATCAGCATGAATTTTTGGAATTAGATCATATTTCTTACCTGCTTCTAAAATTCGCTCTGATTGTTCTGGCGTAAATACACCTTTTTCGCAGAAAACATCATTAAATTCAGCTAGTTTTTCTTCTGCGACGATTGGTAGCATGTCGTTAATTAAGTGATCAACAAATTCATCTTCTCGTCCTTTAAACTCTTTCGGCACTGCATGAGCACCCATAAAAGTAGGAACTAATTCAACTGCATGCATATATTTTAATTTTTTCATCACTCTTAACTGCTTTAGCTCGGTTTCTAAATCCATTCCATAACCGCTCTTACTTTCTACAGTTGTCACACCGTGTGCAATGAATGAATCTAGACGACGCATTGTTTGTGCCATCAATTCTTCTTCAGTCGCTTCACGAGTCATGCGGGCAGTCGCATGAATTCCGCCACCTGCATTCATAATATCCATATATGTTGCACCTTCAAGACGCATTTCAAATTCACGCTCTCGGCTTCCACCATACACAACATGTGTATGTGGATCCACTAGACCAGGAGTAACAAGTTGGTTTGATGCATCAACTACTTCTGCTTCATGAATTTTTTCTGCATAGCGAGTTTGAATTTCTTTTGTTGTACCAACAGCTTGGATAACTCCATCTTCAATCCATAAGCTACCGTCTTCAATTAAACCAAGCTCTGACATTGCTTCCTTTGAGCGAGGTCCTTTCACTTTTGAAGCAAGCGTTGCTAATTGAGCTGCATTTTTAATCCAAATTGGTTTTGTCATTACTTATCAGTCCCTTTATCAAGCATTGGAATATTTACTCCTCTTTCACGAGCAGTTTGTTTAGCTAGCTCATAACCTGCATCTGCATGACGAACTACACCCATTCCAGGGTCAGTTGTTAATACGCGCTCAATACGTGCTTCTGCTTCTTTTGTACCGTCTGCAACAATTACAACACCAGCGTGTAAAGAGTAACCCATTCCTACTCCACCACCGTGGTGAACTGATACCCAAGTAGCTCCACCAACTGCATTAATCATTGCATTTAAGATTGGCCAGTCAGCTACTGCATCTGATCCATCCATCATGCTTTCAGTTTCACGGTTTGGAGATGCTACTGAACCTGAATCTAAGTGGTCACGTCCAATTACGATTGGAGCTTTTAATTCGCCACTTGCAACCATATCATTCAAGATTTTACCGAAACGAGCGCGCTCTCCATAACCTAACCAGCAAATACGAGAAGGTAAACCTTGGAATTGAACTTTTTCCTGAGCCATACGAATCCAATTACATAAATGCTCATTATCAGCAAATTCACGTAAAATAGCTTGGTCAGTTTTGTAAATATCTTCAGGATCACCTGATAATGCTACCCAGCGGAAAGGTCCTTTACCTTCACAGAATTGTGGACGGATATAAGCTGGAACGAATCCTGGGAAATCAAATGCATTTTCTACTCCTTCATCCTTCGCAACTTGACGGATGTTATTACCGTAATCAAATGTCACAGATCCTTTTTCCATCATTTCAAGCATTGCTTTTACATGAGTTGCCATTGAAGCTTTTGAACGAGCAACATAAAGTTCTGGATTTGAAGCTCTTAATTCTGCAGCTTCTTCTAATGACATCCCTGATGGTGTATAACCGTTTAATGGATCATGAGCTGACGTTTGGTCAGTTAATACTTCTGGAATAAAGTTTCTAGCAATCATTTCTGGTAAAATATCAGCAGCATTTCCTACAAGTCCGATTGATAATGCTTTTCCTTCTTTTTTCGCTTCTTCAGCTAGACGTATTGCTTCATCTAATGAATTTGTTTTTACATCCGTATATCTTGTTTCAATACGACGATCGATTCTAGTTTCATCTACATCGATCCCGATACAAACTCCGCCATTCATTGTAACAGCAAGTGGTTGAGCTCCACCCATTCCACCTAGACCAGCAGTAACAGTAATTGTACCTGCAAGTGTGCCATTGAAATGTTGTTTTGCTAATTCAGCAAATGTTTCGTAAGTTCCTTGAACAATACCTTGAGAACCGATATAAATCCAGCTACCTGCTGTCATTTGACCGTACATCATTAAACCTTTTTTATCTAACTCATGGAAAGTATCCCAATTAGCAAAAGCAGGTACTAGATTCGAGTTAGCAATTAAAACACGTGGTGCATCAGTATGAGATTTAAAAATCGCTACTGGTTTACCAGATTGAACTAATAATGTTTCATCGTTTTCTAAATTCTTTAATGAATCAACAATCGCATCGAAGCACTCCCAGTTACGAGCTGCTTTCCCAATTCCACCATATACAACAAGATCTTCTGGACGCTCTGCTACATCTGGATCTAAATTATTCATTAACATACGAAGAACTGCTTCTTGTTGCCAACCTTTTGTATTTAATTCCGTACCTCTATATCTAACTACTTTATCGACTGTAACCGTATTCATAATTTAATACCCCCTTGATGTGATATTTTCAGTCTAACACGAATTTTCCGATATTTTATTATAAAATAGTGATTATTTTATAATTCATTTCACTACCCTTAACTTTAATTTATATTTTTATAAACTATTTCATTTTCTATTAATTAATTAGTCTATTTTAAATGAAAACTATAACTATAAAAAAGGGATAAAATAAGTGATGTTGAATTCATTAATTGATTAATTCGAAAGGTGGTATCGTCATGAAATCAACCGTTTCCCCAATTGCTAATAAAGTTAACTACGTTTTTATCCATGTAAAGGATCTAAAAAAATCAGTTAATTGGTATTGTAAACTCCTTGGTATTACGCTCGATAGTAGCCAGATTGAATCCCCAGTTTTCAACATCCCAGTAACAGGTACTACTGGACTTACATTAGATGATCATAATTTTGATCCTAATTTTAAGTTTGAACCTTCAAAAAATGTGTTATTTAATTTCCACACTGAAAATATAGACGTTGCTTATAACTTTATGAAAAAAAATAATATTACAATCGTAAAAGAAATTGAACGTATTGGAGAATTTGCCTATTTTAACTTTGAAGATTTGGATGGGAATGTGTTAATGATTTGTACTAGTTAATATGGGAGAATGGTAGGAGAAAATCCAAAATTTAAAGCCTGTATGATCGATTATTTTGTAAATCGACGATACAGGCTATTTTTAAGCATTTTTATATAATTTACGGATCATTCTGATTTGGCCACGGTGATTGATTTCGTCCTCAAATACATGAAACCATTTAAAATAATTTGTAGCTTTTGCTCTTCCAAACTCTGTCTGCTCATATAACCACTCATCTGAAAGTGAATTAAATTTTGCATAAGTTTCTTCTCGAACCGAGTTTAAAAGATTAATATAATAGTCTGCATCATTGCCTTTAATCGTCTTTCTAGCATGATCATCTAAATCTAAACCAGGTAACCATTTCACTTCTTCTTCTAAATTTAAATCTCGATTTTCAAATGTATTAAGCTGATACCAATACTCAACTCCTGCCATATGAGTTAATAACATCCCAATGGTATTACCTGTTGGGGTATGCAAATAATCTAACTCCTCCACTGAAATATCTTTAATAGCTTCCAAAGTTGTATATCTTACATAATTCATCATTGAAATTAATGTATTAAAATCTCCTTTTACGCCGTCTTGTTCTCCAACCAATAGTAATTTGTTCCATTCGTACATAGTTGCAACCTCTTTCATTTTCTCTACATAAAATTTGATTTTATAATAATTAATAAATTGAAAAAAGTTAATTATGATGCATCAGCATGAAGTCGATGCTTTTTACAGCAATTACACTGAAATAAATAACCTTGTAAATTACCATCATTTTTCAAATTATCTTTAAACTCTTGAATGGATAATCCATACTCTTCACATAACCTGTTTAGATCAGCCTCTATTTCATTTTCTAAATGCTGAACTTCTTCCCATCCAACATAATCAATAATCGAACAAAAATCTCCACAATGACTAAGCCAATATTCTTGTTGCCACCCTGTATAGCCAGGAGTTCGATAAATCAATTCATCTACAAATTCATCACTGTCAACTTCATCACAAGATTCTAGGTCTTGAAATTCCCCATCATATTTTTGTGCTGCTGAACCATCTGCAATGCACCATGGACAAATACCTTCAACATCTTCCTCTGAGAAAAATGGACCTTCATAAACAAAATTCCGTTTTTGTTCACAAACAGGACAAATTGTCACTTCTTCAACTATGACACCTAATTTTATTGAATTTGGATTGTATTTAAAATTTGGTAGTTTCACTATTTTACCGCTTTTTCTAGTTAATTTAACGCTCTTATGTTTTCACTGTTACATTATACTAATATGACAAAAAAAGACTACTATAGCAATAGTAGTCTTTTAGTGGTATACGTTAGTGTTTTAAACAACATCCTACAATCCTGATCGATAAACTAAAGGAGTACACCCCTCAAGTTGTTTGAACTTTGCATTAAAATATGATTGGTGAGAATAGCCAACTAATCTTGAGATTTCATCTAGTGGTAAGTCTGTTTCATCTAATAATCGTTTTGCTTCTCTAATTCGCACTTCATGGAGCGTCTCTCTAAACGAATGATTTGATTCGGCTGCAAAGCGACGGCTTAGTGTGCTTTTATTAATTCGAAGTGCATCAGCACAATCCGTTAAACTCCATCCTGCATCCCAATAATTCGATTCAATTAGCTCCCTTGTTTTCTCAACTAATGTACGATGACCTTCTTGGGAAGAATCATGACCTTGTAGTAATAGACTTGTTGTAAAATCAAGCAACTCTTGAACAATTTGATAGATGATCGGTCCATGTACAATTTTTTGGAAAATGTCATAATAAGTTCCTTCCCATGATGCATTTTGAAGATTATTTGACTTCATATATCTTCTTATTTGTGCAAGAACACTTGTTAATCGGATTCGGACAATTTCTGGATCTGGGTATGGCTGCTGAAAGGTTAAAAATTCTCGTTCCATCCAGTCTCGAATCGCTTTTGCATCTCTTTTTTCTAGCATTTCAATCCAGTGGCGTTGCTCTAGAGGTGTAAGGAATGGATCCTTCTCTTGATATGGCATTGGTTCGTTTTCAGCCAAAATAATATCATAACCTTCAAAGAAGATTCTTCGTGTTAACTGAAGTGTTTGCTCGAAAATATCTTTTAATGTTTCCTCCCTTGCTCCAACTTTCATGACGATCGCAAGAGGCTCATCCATCATTTCTTTCCAACGAGCAAGAAATGCATTATATTCGTCCTGCAATAACACTTCATCAATTTCATGTACACATAAAATAAAGTCAGACCCTACGAATAAACGATTTTTCCCGGTAAAAGGATTTCGTTCTAATGCTTTATAGACAAGAGGTAGCGTCCCAGAATTTGGTGTCAAAAATGCAACCATCGTAATCGGACCATCATACATTCTTTCATTCAAAAAAAGGTCAGGATAATCTATATTAAATGGGTTTATTTCTTCATTAATGTTTCTAGTAAAGTATCTTTCTTTATTACGAATTTGATAGCGTAATTGTTGTATATGCTTAATTAAATCAGTTGGAGAAAACGGGCGAAACAATACATCCTCTGCTCGATATTGTAATGCAAGATAGGCAGTTTGAAAAATTCGCTCAGATGAAATCCCTAACCAACGAATTGAAAATTTTTGGATTAAATCACCAAATCTTTCACTCTCATTTTTCCAATGATCCATATCAAATATGACCAGGTCAGGCTGCTGCTTTTGAATAGCCTTTTCAAATTCTCCCATCGTTTTCCAAGAAACAAGGTTAATACCAGTAAAGTGCGATTCCACGACCCACCTAATCCCTGAAGCTTCTAACTCATCTTTTGCAACTAAATGAATTTCCATCGTGTTTCACCTTCACTTCTAGCTTTTTTATATCATAATAGCAAATTTATTTTGTTTTTGTAGATTAAAAACGCTTAATTAATCGTTTTTAATGAAATAGTATTTGAAGTGATTGTTAAATCTCAAATTTTCCTTCTAAAAAAAAGCACCTCAAAAGTGTGTAAACTTTTGAGGCACTACTAATGAGTATTATTTCTGATTATACGGTGTAACAGGAGGCATGATATGTACTTTTTTATTTGGATAGATTCTTGCAATCACTGTTGATTGTGATAATCGTTTAATATCTTTGCCAGGTAGCTCCATTGATACACCATTCAGTGCAGTCTTATAAACATGCCTAATCGTATACGGTACATGTTGATCTCCTAGAAGTGTTTTTAATTCTTCCTGAAATTTTGCATGACTTTCTTCTACTTGCTTAGTTGCCTCTTCCAAAGTAAGTTGTTTTCCAGCTGCCTCTGCTTCCTTTACAGCTACCACAGCAGGCTTTGTTTTAAATTCAATAATAATCGAAGTCATTTGATTCGTTGAAAAATCGATTGATGGATCTACAAAAAAAGAAGGGTTCATTGTAACATTCGCCACCTTTGTCTCATCTGAAATTTTAGTTGTATTAAGTGTATTCCCATTACATCCGCTCATGATAAAAAGCATTAAAATAAATAAAATACTTCCTCTATAAAAATTCTTCATATTTACTTACATCCCCTTCAAAAACTGTTTAATAAAAAAAGACAATCTATCAGGATTTTATCCTTTAGAGTGTCCTTTCAAACATTATTTAGCGTAGATAAACAAAGTATACGAGTAACGAACATTTATTACATCCTATAGTTATCATTCAAAAATTCAATATGATAATTAATCGTCCTTAAATATTGTTTTGTTGTATCTTTGGAGAGACTTTTAATCCTCTTTAACATATGAACACTTAATACTTTTTCATTGTTATAAATTCTATATTTTTTTAAAGTTGAAAGTCTATGATTATATTGACTTGCTTTTACTTCATTTAGTTTTTTTACATTTATTAGATAATCTGTAAAGTTCATAATTGCCCCTCCTACTTATATAGAACAACGATTTTTCGTAAAAAGAACTAGTCCTATTATTAAAACCTACTTAGGACTAGTTCTTTGTATCATTCTATTTAGCATGTCTACTAATTATACCTCTAAAGTTTTATTTGTTTTCTTCCACAAGATTCATTGGTACTAGGAGATGGACTCCCCCCTAAGGTGAGCTAGTTATCTTATATTTCACTAATCTAAAGCATATATAAAAACCCCTCTAGCAGACTACTATAGCTATCTACTAGAAGGGTTTGTCTCATTTAATTATTTAATTGATCCCTAACTCTTCCTTAATATCATCAATCGTTTTACCCTTATATTTTTTAACCGGTTTTGGTGCATCCCCAACCGTTGGATTTTGCATTAAGTAATTTTTCTCAAAGAAAGCAAAATCTTTTGCATCAACAATATTATCAAAATTAATATCTGCGCTTCGTTTATTCGTACCCCAATATGTTTGGATGTATAATGCATCCATTAAATCGATTACATTGTCTTTGTTAACATCTCCTGCAATTGGTGTACTAAAGTTTACTTCTGGATTCCAGTGTGCAGTTGGCGTACCTTCGTCATCTAAAAAGCCTACATGGAAAGGCACATACATTGTGAAATGACCGGGTATATCAAGTGAAGCATTCATTTCTTCTAATGTAACTGGTAACTTTTCAATGGATGGTAAACCTAATGAACTAATGACTCCCGGATAGCTTTTTCCGCTTTGATCCTTTACAGAAAGAACCGCTCCAATTTTTGAAGGGTCTACCCTCCACGAATTTCTACCTTCTCTTTTCAATGAATCCGGTATACTAATGCCACCAGATATTTTTGATTTAATTGGTTGGCTCCAAATTGGTGTAATTGTTGAAAACATGGAGATCGTTTGGTTTGTCTCATTTACATAAGACGCTGTTGGTGATTTGAAAGTTGATAGCATATTAAACGTGTCATCTTTTATCCTTAATGTTACTTCTGCAAAAGGTACATCACCTGTTACTTTACTGTCTGTCATTTCTACATTTACTTTTAAAGAACCAGTTGGAACAGAGGTAGTTGTCAGTTTAGCAGTACCAAACTTTTCAATCGCCGGATTCAATTTCACGTCTAAAACCTCTAATTGGCTACTTGTAAATGCAAAACTAGTATCAAGCTTTTTCGCATCTATAAGATTACTAGCCGTTAATGTCACCTTAATATTTTCACCTTGATTTACGATCTTTTTATCTACACTTCCATATACAATTGGAGTGCCTTCCGGAATAAAAGTATAGTATTTATAACGGTCACCGATCGCCGCTGAATTATACCCTGCAAGTTCTACATTAAAGCTTTTCGCACTTATTGGAATATTGTATGTGAAGTTTCCGGTTGCATCCACGTGAAATCCGTTTGAAAATAATGAACTATTATTCTTTTCCATGACGAAATTGCCAGATTGATTGATTGAAATGCCTTGTTTTCTGTATTCATCCTGAGTCATATCAAACACTTTACCTGAAATTGGATAAGACGTCGTACCAGGCTTATACTCGATTACTCCTTCTTCTAAATCTGTTGTAAATTTGGGACCTGTAATATCAATCATTGTATGGTCAATCATCGTAAAAGTTTTACCGTCTCGATTTGTACCAATTATTTTTACTTTATAATGTCCAGGTCCATACGGTACCTTAACCTTTGTAGTTGATATTGGTTGCTTCGGATTTCCAGTGAATGGAAAATAATAGCCTCCAAATACTCCGTCTTGATAATAATCCGTATTTTCATTCATCTGAGATGAATGAATTGTTCCTAAATAGCCAATCTCTTGATCTGTTTCACTGTCTAATAAGACAAAATCAATTGTTTCCATACTCGATCTAGTGTTGAAAACTACTCCTGTTGTGTAATTTAATAAAGGATAGAAATTATTGTAGTCTGAAGTCTGCATCTTATTGTATGTTTCCATTGAATTAAATCCATCTTTTACATAATGAACACCAAATGGAATTTGATAGTTTTCAGTTGAATCAGCATTATTTGTAAATACAATATAGCCTTCGTAAATTCCTTTTTCCGCAGATTTTGGAATGTTTAAATTTAGTTTAATAGATTTTGAACTAATTCCATTTAACTTTACTGATGTTGGACCTGATATCGCTACATTATTTTTTGCAGCATCTTTTGAACCTCTAAGACCTGTTTGGAATTTAGCTTCGATACTAAAGGTTTTTGCTTTTTCACTTCTATTTTTTAATGTAATATTTCGTGCTGAAGTTTGATCTTTATCATTAAAGCTAATTGAACCAAAACTCATTGCACCAGTTAACTCACTAATTGATTTTTCTTTTCCATCAATAATTGTTGGTGTTTTATCAACAACACTAAATTCAACATTTGAATGAATAGCTTCATAAGCATCTACTCTTCCACTACCAATCTCATATACACTGTAATCTTTCGATAAAGGATCAGCCGTATTCATTAGGATTGATTTTAAGTCTGCAGGTTTTAAATCTTTATTTGATTGAAGTAATAATGCTGAAACTCCTGCAACATAAGGAGTTGCCATTGATGTACCAGATAAGCGTTCATAAGCGATTTTATAATCTTCAGGCTTCGTACCGTCTGCTGCTTTATTATTTATATAAAATGGAACAGTTGAAAGAACCGCGACACCAGGTCCAGTAATTTCGGGCTTTATGTCATAATTCACTCTTGAGGGACCTCTTGAGCTAAATACTGCTAATTCATCATCTGGTGTTTTAACTTTCGTGAAATCACCAAATGTGAAATCAGTATTACCAGATTTCATCGCTGTTGAGATAGCCAATCCGTCTTCATATGAAACTGAAAAACTAGGAATTGAATTGACAGATTCACCTAAATACGCTTGGATAAGTCCTTCTGCTTTATTCACTTCATTATTATAAATAATAACGCCAGCTGCGCCTTTACTTTTTGCTAGTTTAATTTTATCGACGAATGCTGTTTCCCCACGGGAGATAAAAGCTATTTTTCCGTTTACATTTTTACCATTATAATCTGCTACTTTTCCAAGCCCGACATCTACTAATTTAAACGTTTTTCCTTTTAATGAATTTAAGTCATCTGTATAATTTCTTGCCATTTCTCTTACAGTATAATTTTTACCATTTTGTAGTCCAGCAAACTGAAACATATTAATCGCTGTTGATGAAGCTCCAACAGTTAATGCTAAAGCTGATGAACCTGGAGATCCAAGCGTATACATTTGATCTCCACTATTCCCTGCAGCTACTACAGCAGTTACACCGCTTAAAACTGCATTATTTACAGCCACTGATGTAGCATAAAGAGGATCATTAATTGACGCTCCTAAAGACATATTAATGATATCCATACCATCTGCCACAGCTTTGTCTAACGCAGCAATAATATTAGCAGTTATTCCACTACCATATGGTCCTAACACTCGATAAGCATAAAGATCTGCTTCCGGTGCAGCACCCAGTGTTTTATACTCACTATTAGCAACACCACGACCACCAATAATTCCAGCAACGTGCGTACCGTGTTCAGTATAATATGTATTTGATCCAGCAAGCTCTGGTTGACCTGATTTTTTCCAATCCGCATATGTAGTTTCCATCGGGTCGCTATCATTATTAACGAAATCATAACCACCTTTATATGCATCTTTTAAATCAGGGTGATTATAATCAATTCCAGTATCAAGAATTCCGATTTTGATTCCTTTTCCTGTAAAACCTTCTGCATGCAAGCGATCTAAGCCATCATATGGAGAATAATTTGCTACATTAAACTCATCAGCCTTTAACTGTTCATTATTTTCTGCCTGTTTAGGTGGATCAATTGAAAACTTTTCATTCTTCCAAACAGCTTTAACCGCTTTTAATTTTAAAAGGTTTTTAATTTGATTGGCCGGTATGCTCATCGCTACACCATTGAAAGCATGCTTGTATGAGCGATTAATTTTAAAATTTACTTTTGATTTTTTTTCATCAACTAAAATCTTACTTACATCTTCTTGGAAATTCTCATGGTCCTGTTCAACTAGTTTAGAAGCTTCAGACTGCGATAATTGTTGACCTTCTGCACTTGCTTCTATTTGTGCAACTTTTGCCGGTTTATTGGCAAACTCAACGATTACACTTGTTTGTTCATTGGAATTTAAATCTATATCCGATATTTGCAGACCTTTCGACTCATTTGTTGATAGCTCATTTAAAGCTGCCCTTTGCGTTGGTGTTAATTTCGCAAGAATATCTTCTGCTTTTGAATAACTTTCAGCTTTTGAAACATGATTTACATTTCCTAAAGAGGCAAAAATCAAACTTGATGATAGCGCTACGACACCCATACCTTTTAGAAAATTTCCTTTATATAAATTACTCCCCATCCTCTTCCTCCTATTTTCCGACTACGTAATCAATTATTCTGAAAATTCAATCGGAGGTCAAACGGGTTATTTTAATGCTGTAACATCAACACTTTTAAAAAAACTGACTACTTTCGACTATTTTCGATACAAAAATGAGGAAGAATTTGTGTAAATTTGGAGAAAAAGTCGTTGAAAAAAAAAAAAAATCCTATTGAAATTTCAATAGGATTTTAATAAATAGCCTAATTTAAACCAAAAACAAATTAGCTTTATTTATAAAACTTTAATTTAATTGATTCATCGTCACAGAAAAGATATAGCTTTGATACTTATCACAGCCTTCATACTTAAATCTCTTTCCGTCTTTTGTATACGCTCTACCATCTTCTTGAAAACCTAAATCGTGTAAAACGTCTTTAATTGAACCATTTTCGTAATCTTTTCCAACCTGGAATTCGATACTCAAGTAACTCACCCTTTTACTAGTTTTTATTATTTATTTTGGTAATTTTAGGGTGATTTTATACTTAGTTGGACAATTACTAATTTTTCGGAGTTCAGTGAATTTCTTATTTCTAGAATAATATCATCATAATCTCTTTCGATACGAGGCCAACTAGTCGGTTAAAAATGATAAATGAATACTAAAACTAGGAAAGCAGAAATTCTTTACCTTTTCTGCTTTTTTTGTATTTCCGTCCTAACTTCAAACTAAAACAGAAAACAATTATTTACTAATATAATAATTTTAATACTTTTTCTCTCCATAGAGTCCAATTTTTTGAGTTAATTTTAACCAAAATCATACATATTCTTAATAAAATTCGATTTTTTATTTACCATTTTTTAACTAAAATTGATACTTTTTAACTATTTTAAAGATTCTGAATTATTTTTTCTTCGATATTTCCGCTTATTTTTCCCTCACAAAATGCAAAATTTGCCGAATTTTGTAGTTTGATAAACCAGTTTTTCAGATGATACGATGAATTCCTCAATACCACATTGTTAACCAAGGGGAGGAATTTTTAATGAACAAAAAAGTTTTAGCGGTTGGATTATCGGTAGGTTTGGCGGCAAGTAGTTTATCAGTAACTAATACATATGCTGCACCAAAAAATGTATTATCAAATTACAAGTACAACAAATCAGTGGGATCTCCTGAATTCGTTTCTGGACAACTGACAAAACCATCAGCTAAAAATGCTGAAGGCGTTGTAAAAGCTTATGTAAATGCTAACAAAGATAAGTTCAAACTAGGATCGAAGTCTGCAGATGATTCGTTCATTGTTCAGTCTAGTAAAAAAGATACTTACGGTACTGCTCTTCACCTACAACAAGTTTATAACGGTGTTCCTGTATGGGGATCAACTCAAACGGCAGTAGTTGGAGATAATGGAGTTCTAACTGTTTTCTCTGGTACAGTTATTCCAAACTTAGATACTAAAAAAGGGTTAAAATCTACTAAAAAAGTTAACGCTAATAAATCGATCAAAATCGCAGAAGCAGACCTTGGATATACCCCTGACTATGAAAAAGACCCTACAGCTCAACTAGTAGTTTATACAAATGGTGATAATGCAACTTATGCTTATCTAGTAAACTTAAACTTCCTTTCTCCAAAACCTGGAAACTATAATTATTTCATTGAAGCTTCAACTGGTAAAATTTTAAATAGCTACAATAGTATTGATACAATGGATAGCATCCATGCTGCTAGTAAATCAGCTGGATCATCAGTTGCTAAACCATCAGTTACTGGTACAAATGTAACTGCAACAGGTAAAGGTGTACTTGGTGATACAAAAACATTAAATATGACTCAATCTGGTTCAACTTATTATTTACAAGACAATACTAGAGGAAACGGTATTTTCACATATAATGGAGCTAATCGTACAACTCTTCCTGGAACGCTTTTATCAAGCACTGACACACTACTAAATAGCACAGCTGAAGCTGCGGCAGTTGATGCACATTATTATGCTGGAAAAACATACGACTACTATAAAACTGTTTTTGGACGTAATTCATTTGATGGTAATGGTGCTGCTTTAAAATCAACTGTCCATTATAGCCGTAGTTATAACAATGCATTTTGGAACGGTTCTCAAATGGTTTATGGTGATGGTGATGGAACAACATTTACTTACTTATCAGGTGGACTTGACGTAGTAGCGCATGAGTTAACTCACGCTGTTACAGAAAGAAGCTCTAACTTAATCTATCAAAATGAATCTGGTGCATTAAACGAAGCTATTTCGGATATTTTTGGAACTGTTATTGAGTTCTATAATAATAACAATCCAGATTACGAGATTGGTGAGGATATCTACACACCAGGTATTGCTGGTGACTCACTTCGTTCAATGAGTGACCCAACTAAATACGGTGATCCAGATCACTACTCAAAACGTTACACTGGAACTTCTGATAATGGAGGCGTTCATACAAATAGTAGTATCATCAATAAAGCTGCTTACTTAATTGCAGTAGGTGGAACTCATTACGGTGTATCTGTAACAGGCATCGGTAATGATAAACTAGCTAAAATTTTCTATCGTGCAAATACAGTTTACTTAACTTCTTCAGCAACATTTAGTCAAGCTCGTGCAGCACTTGTACAATCTGCTGCTGACTTATATGGTGCAAGCTCTGCTGAGGTAACAACTGTTAATAATGCATTTGATGCAGTTGGTGTAAAATAATTTCAATTTACATTTTGAGTTAAATAAAAAGCCGATTTCCATAATAGAAGGAAATCGGTTTTTATAATTTATAGCAGTAGTAGATTAGAGACCTAACTCTTCCTTAACAATCTCTAATGTTTTCATTTTATATTTACTTTTTGGTTTTGGTGCATTTTGCACTGAAGGATTTTGCATTAAGTAGTTTTTTTCTACAAATGCAAAGTCTTTTGCATCTACTTTACCATCCATATTAATATCTGCACTTCGTTTGTTTGTTCCCCAGTATGTTTGAATATATAGTGCATCCATTACGTCAATTACGTCGTCTCCATTTACATCTCCACCAAGTAATAATGGAAGATTAATCTTTTTAAATTGACCAGTTAATTCACCTTTTTCATTTAACATACCAATATTAAAATCATAAAGACTTCTAAAATGTCCAGGAACTTTAACAGTTAATCGTAACGGTTGATCAGTAAGGGCTAAATGTAAAGCTTCAATTTTTCCAAACTTATTAAAAATTTGGTCATACTTATTTCCCGTAGAATCTTGGACCGACACTTCCGCTCCTACTAAACTGTAATCTCTCTTACTATCAAATGCTCCACTACTAGTTAATAAACCTTCAGCATATAAAATAGATTTCATTTTCGAATATGTTGGAACTAAATCAACATATGGTGAATTTGTAATAAGAGAAGTTGTTTTTCCTGATCGGTTTACATATGAGCTAGATGCATAAATAAGACTACTATCTGGTCTGATTTCAAAGTTATAATCTTTTACTTTATACGTAACTTCTGCTAGTGGGATATCTCCGTTTAAAGTTTGCGTATTATTATCAGAAGCTTCTACAGTCACACTATTACCTACAGTTTTAGTAAACTTTATCTCTCCAAGTTTACTAGAGTCTGGATGAAGTGCAATATCCTCAATCGATAAAAAGTCTGATGGAACGCTTAAATTTACCGTACCTTTCTTAAAATCGACAGCATTTTTTAAAACGATTTTTGCTTTAACAAGATCATCCGGTTTCGCCGTATCTTTATCTACAACCGCTGTCAAATATGGTGTACCTTTTTTCAAGATTTTAATTGTTTTAGGAATGACACTACCGTTTCCGGCAGAATCGGTAACTACTAATTTTACAATCTTTACCCCCAAGCCTATTGGTACATCATATTTAAACGTACCATCCTTATTAACAGGTATTTCAACAGGAATATCTCCTTGTGCTATATCGTAGACCTTGTTAGCAGATTGATCAATTTTCATTCCAGCTGCTTTATAATCCTCTATATCCTGGTCGAACACTGAGCCAGTTATGGTAACAGATTTTTGTCCTTCCTCATATTCAATTATATCCCCTACTGGACCATCAATTGTATATTTAGGCTTTCTGTTATCAATAATTAAATTACGGTATGTTATGAACTGTTTACCAGTGTCGGATGTTGCAAGCATTTTGATCTTATAAAAACCTTCACCCAACACAACGCTTGTAGAACTTATACCGTTCGGAGATGTTTTATCAAAAGGATAATACGTACCATTAAAGAGACTTATATTAACTAAATCACCTTCATTTAAGCTAAATCCATTCACTGTTCCAAGAAAACCTATTTCCTGATTTGTCATTCCATCTTCCAAAATGAAATCAATATTTCTACTATTTGATTTCATTTGAACCTGAGCAGTTATCGCCTTAATTGTGTTAGGACTTGAATATGAATCTCTATAATGGTCTTCGGATAACCCAGTTGATGATGGTTCAAAAACTGCTATTCCTTCTTCAACAACATGTACTGCAAAAGGTACTTTATATGTTTCTTTTTGATCTTTCTGATTTGTATAGATGATAAATCCCTCATAATTACCTTTTTCTGCAGTTTTCGGTATGAAGATTGAAGCATTGGTATTTTTTTGTGAATTTGCAGGTAGCTTAATGGTCGGTTCGATAGAGAGCTTTACTCCATTTTTGTCGGCATCTTTAGATCCTCTTAGTCCTGTTTGAAATTTAACTGCTACATCAAATGTTTTTGCCTCACTACCTATATTTTTAATTACAACTTTACGTTCTTCGTTAACATCTTCACTTAGATCGACTGAACCAAAGCTAAGAGCACCCGTTTCATCTTTAATTGATTTTTCTTTTCCATTTTTTAAAATTGGTGTTTCATTTTGAACTTTCACTTCAATGGATGAATGCACCGCTTTATAAATATCTACTCGACCTGCACCTGATTCAAACACGCTATAATCCTTACTTAATGGAGTAGCTGTATTCATTAGAATCGCTTTGACATCACTTGGCTCTATGTTTGGTTTTGCTTGGAGTAAAAGTGCCGCCATCCCTGCAACATTTGGTGTTGCCATGGATGTACCTGAGAGACGTTCATACGCATACTTATAATCATTTGGCGTATTTTTATTGATCATATAAGCTGGCACTGTAGAAAAAACGCTTACACCTGGGGCTGTAACTTCTGGTTTTATATCGTAAGTAACTCGAGCTGGTCCACGTGAACTAAAATCCGCTAACTCATCTGCTTTCGTTTGAATTTGTCCAAGTTCATTAAAAGTAAATTTACTTGTTGTATTAATCTTTGATTTCAATGCTAAACCTTGCGCGTTCGTTAAGGTGAAAGTTGGAATATAATCTAATCCATCACCTAAATAAGCAGGTATTAGTCCCTCATCTGGATTATTATTAAAAAGTAATGCAGCTACTGCACCGTTTTGTTTTGCAAATTTAACTTTATCTCCTAAAGTAATATTATTCCCGCGACTAATTAATGCAATTTTCCCCTTTACATCTTTATTCTTATAATCCGACTGTGCACCATAACCTACTTCAATTATTGAATAGGATTGGCCATTTAATTGCTCAACATGATCTGTATATCCTTTTGCCATTTCTTGCAAGTCAGTTGAAATTGAGTCAGTACCTGTTTGTAGTACACTCTTATATGTATGTAAATTATTTGGTTCATTACTTGCGCCTACAGTTAAAGCAAGTGCTGCAGTACCTGGAGAACCTAATGTGTACATATCATTTCCGCTGTTTCCTGCAGCGATAACTGCTGTAACCCCGCTGAGTACTGCTTGATTAATTGCAATACTTGTGGAATACAGAGGATTATTTATTCCTGCACCTAAAGATAAATTAATGACATCCATCCCATCTGCTACAGCTTGATCAATCCCTGCCAAAACACTAGAATCTGTACCAGAACCATAATGCCCTAATACACGGTATGCATGTAACTCAACATCTGGTGCAATACCTTTCATTTTAATATCCCCGTCATTTTTTCCTTGACCAGCGATGATTCCTGCGACATGCGTACCATGTTCAGTATAATACGATGCTCCTGTAGCCCAGTAAAATTCGGCAAAACCGGATTTTTTCCAATCTTCGTATGTTGTTTCCATCGGATCATTGTCATTATCAATAAAATCGTATCCACCTTTATATACATCCTTTAAATCTGGATGATTATAGTCGATACCTGTATCAATTACTCCTACTTTAACTCCCTTTCCAGTAATACCTTCCTGATGAAGCTTATCTACTCCTAGAAAAGAAAGGGCTGATTCATTGCTTGATCCTCCAGCTTGTAATCCTTCTTGAGTATTATCTACATCTGCATGTACCTCTTCATTACTCCAAACTGCTTTAACAGCTTTTGATTTTAGTAGATTTTTTATTTGATTTGCTGGAAGACTCATTGAAACACCATTAAAAGCATGCTTAAATGAACGATTTACTTTGTAATTTACACTTTTATGATTTTCTTCGGTTAATACTTGTCCTAAATCTTTTGAAAAAGTTGCATGGTCTTGATCAACAAGGTTTGATGCCTCGTTCTTTGTGAGCTGTTTACCATTTAAAGAAGATTCAAGCTGAGCGACTTTTGCAGGTTTATTATTAAATTCGACAATAACGCTCGTTTGAGTAGTAGAATCTAAATCAATATCTTGATTAACTTGTAGCCCTGTCTCATTACTTGTTGAAAGCTGATGAAGTGCTGCTCTTTGAGCTGATGATAAATTTGCAAGCATATCTTCTACTTTCGAGTATGTTGCAGCTTTTGATGAGATTGTTACATGACTTAAGGAGCCAACAATAAAACCAGACGATAATGCTAACACTGAAAAACTTTTGACAAACTTACTTCTAGAAAAATGTTTTCCCATTCTCTACCTCCTAAAATTCAGAAACAAAAATCACTTTTATTATTAATTATTCTGAATATTCGGTCAATCGGGTTATTTATCCCTTATCAAATCAACATCTAAAAGATTTTCGACGTAATCTATCAAGAAATTTATCAAAAGTTGATTAACTTTAATTCTTTTTTGCCCCGAGGAGAAAACAAAGTGCAAAAAAAGAGACTTCAAAAACATTGAAATCTCATTTGCATTCAAATTGATTCTTATTTATTTTTGAACTCACGGTTGTATTTGAGAAACTTTCGTACCATTCAAGAAATTGAGTAGTTCATTAAATGTATTTTGAGCGGCTTTCGTATTCATTTGGAACTGGTATTCATGACCTAGTTTTCCTTCTGATTTACTATAAAAGACTTGTTTAACACCTGTTCTTTTTTCTAGTAATGTTGCAAATTTTTTACCTTGTGATTCAAAGGAACCTGTATTTCCGTCAGTTATAAATGTTGAAACAAATCTTTCTGGTACATTTCTTAAAAGGGAAGATTCCTTTGTCATCTTTTCATCTTCCCAGTTGTATTTTCCAAAATAAGCCCAGCCAACTCGCTTAAATACAAATTTCATCAACGTTGATGAAGCGTGCGTCTGAACTTCTTTCAGATCATAAGGACCACAAAGAAGTATTGCCCCACGTATTGTATTTGGATCGACGCTTTGACCTATTTTAGCTGTATTGGAGTAGTTTTTATTCATTTGAATACTTACAAATTGTGCTGTAAGCTGAGCTCCAGCTGAATCTCCAGCAATATAAATATTGTTTAAATCCAGTCCATATTTACCAGCGTTTTTTTTAATAAATCGGTACGCTTGATCAATTTGTTGTAAAGGTATTGGATAAGCAACACTCGGAGCTAAGGGGTAATTTATATTCACTACATTATACCCATGACTTGCTATATATGTAGCATATTTCCGTACATCATTTTTATCTCCCGCTACAAAAGCACCACCATGAATCCAAAAAATGGTTGGAACGTATTTCAGATCACCTTTATACTTAATCAAATCAAAAGTACTGCTTTTATATTTTGTTGAGTACTCAATATCAGTATCCATACTTGTTTTTTGTTTTGCTATGCCATAATCAGCTGCCTCTACTTCAATTCCACCGGCAAAAGACTTTTTCAAAAACCACGTTACAGGTCTTGGGGATAGAAATATCGATCCAACACTAATTATGATCAATATAAGTAAACAAATTCCAATTATTTTAAAAGTGCGCTTCATATTTATCCTCCTGATAAAAGAGTTAACTGAAGCTTATTATTCGATTTTCCAAAATTATCATACATGAAGACAGTATTTAAGCCAGTTATCAATATTCAAGTCGAGCTTACAAAGCATTTCAAACTTTTCAAGGTTAATCTAATTTCTTTCACGTATTAGATTAATAACATTTTCTTAAGAGCATTATAAATGCCATGTTCATTGCAGCTATCTGTGATTAAATTAGCTTTCTCTTTAACCGCTGTTTCAGCATTTCCCATTGCAACACCAATTCCTGAAAGCTCCATTAGTTCGATGTCGTTCATTCCATCACCGAAGAAAACAATATCTTCTTGCTTAAATCCATTTTCCTTAGCAATTTTCAAAATTGTTTTTGCCTTCGATCCTTCTTTAGGGATGACATCTGAGCCAAATTGGTGCCAACTCACATATCGGAATTCGTTAATATCATATTTGTGAAGATCTTCATTCTTGCAAAACAGCATAGCTTGAATAATCGAATTTTCTTTCCAATACATCTCATCAAAGTCAGGGATAATTAAACCTAGACTTTCATAGGCCGTAGTGAGCGACTCTCCAGGTTCTTCAAAATGTCTTTTTACCCCTTTCAATGTTTGGAACACAATCTGATCATTGTTTTCAATCGCAATTTCAATTAGTTTCAAAATAGATTCTTTTGAAAATATTTCCTCATGAGCTATTTCATGACGGACAAACCCTACAGATCCATTGCATAAAACATAAGTATCAATTTCGAGTTCGTCGACGATCGATATTGCAGAAGTGTAGTCTCTTCCTGTCGCGATTACGATTTCATGGCCATTTTCTTTTAGAGAAACCAAAGCTTGTTTCGTACTGTCTAGAAACTTCATTTCAGTCGTAAGTAATGTTCCATCTATGTCAAAAACAATAAATTTTTCCCGCATTTTCTTTCCCCACATTTTCTCTATTTTTTATCTTTGATTTACATTAAACAGAATCTCTTTCAATAATTTGATAAGGTATTTTTACTTTGTCTCTAGATTTCTTTATTACAAGGCTACAAGCTTGTTCACCAACTTTCGTTAATTGATGATCCACTGTAGAAATTCCCATACCGATCCCAATTGGTTGATTTGCTTGACCTATGATTGCTAAATCAGTAGGGATTTTTAATTGTTGCGACTTTGCGTATAAATACATTCCACCAGCCACTTCATCCCCATTTGCATAAATAGCTGTTGGCTTTTTGTGTAAATGCATAAATTTCTTTGCTGCTTCATATCCGTCTTCTAAGCAATGACATTCTGATAGATGGTATTCAGGTTGAAGTTCACCAAATATTTCAATATAAGCATCAATCAATTGCTTCGTGCTATTACTTTCTAACCTAGCAGATGTGAATGCTACCACATCATGTCCTTTGTTTTTTAATAATTGAAAGGCATCTAGATAAGACGAATAGCGGTCCAAATAGGAACAGCCAATCTCTTTGTGTTGGGTATATTCACAAGCAACGATTGAACCATATTTGCTAAATGGAATGATTGTTTCCCAATCATTTGCTCGTGACGTGATAATGATGCCATCATACAGCTTGCTTTTTAATTTATGCAAATACTCGACTTCTTTTTCTTTACGATAATTTGAAGGAAGTACCGTTATCAAAAAATCTTTCTCTAATGCCTTGTTCAGTATACCGTTTAAAATTTGATCAAACGCTGGATTGTTGTTATATGGGAGAATAACACCTATTGCTCTTGTTTCTCCTCGAATTAAATCAATTGCATTTTTATTTGGCGTATAATTCATTTCTTCAATGGCTTTAAGAACAGCCTCTCGTTTATCATTAGCAACATACTTATAATTGTTTAGTACCCTAGAAACAGTCGAAACGGATACACCTGCTAATCTTGCAATATCGTTAATATTTGTCATCTTACACCGCCAACATAGTATAAATTTTAAGGAATTTTACATATTTAAATTCAATTTCTTAAAACCATTCATATAAGGTTTCTTCCTCTGTATGTCATATTTCGTAAACCTGTGTTCTCCTACAAAGAGAATAGAATGTTCAATATCTTCCTCAAACTAGAAAGATTTTTTACTATTTTATAGTTTACTGCTTACAATATATAACCTTTTATAAGTTAAAAACAAATCTTCAAAGATTTCCAATAACCCTGTATTGTCAAACAATGAATATCCATTGTGATAATAGTTAACCTATTAAGTTCATCTTTTTTCACATCTCGTAGAAAATCGGCTTACTTTCAATCTAATTTATGAAATGGATTTCAAGTCAAGACAAAAATTAAATTAAATTTCAAGTATGCTACAATAAAGCAAATTAAGGTTTTCATCACTCGATTTATTGAACAAATAGCCATTAGAAATATAGGGAAAAAGACAATTAAAAAAAGTTGAGATCATTTGTTTTATTGATTCCAACTTTTTTGTTTATATTAACTATTTTGGTTGCGTTTCATTGCCTGCTTTTCCAAATACTTGTACATTTTTTTCATATTTTCTGGTGCGTCCAATAGGTCTTTTACAATCATTTCAATAATACTGACTCTTTCGGAACATTCAATTTCAGCTTGGTTTATTGCCTGTTCAAGCTCTCCATAAGTATGAACAATAGCAGTAAACGCATTGCCTCCAAAAGCTTCAGCTAGCTTAGTGTAAGACCACCTAGGGATTTTGTTGTATGTTTGATTTTTCGTATTAACATTTAAATATTTTTCGATTGTATAACCGTCATTGTTTAAGACGAAAATTATCGGTTTACAGCCGTAATAGAGCATGGAGCTGATTTCTTGTGCAGTTAGCTGTAGTGAGCCATCACCAGTAAACAGCAACACCCGACGCTCTGGGGCTGCAATACAGGCACCAAACGTCGAAGGGGTTGCATATCCGATGGATCCCCAGCCTCCTTGCCCAATATATGTAATATTACTAGGCAATCTCACTTCCGCCATACCATTGTATAATGTACCAATCTCAACAATCATAATGTCGTCCATTTTCAGCATCCGTTGAAAAACTGGATAATAGTCGGCCGCTTTAAGTGGTTCATCATTACTTACATTGGATTGATCGTATGGAAATGACACTTTTCCTGGTAAGCCTTGACCTTTATACCCCACTTTTTGTATCGCCTGAAGCATGTCAGTAGCTAGAACGTTCTGGTATACCGCCTCAGCAATCTTCACTAGATCCGATTGGATATTAATGGTCACCATTGAATTCAGTTTTGCGGTAAAATTCGCTGTGTTGGTGTCCGCGGGTACCAAGCCAATCGCAATGATACAGTCTCCATTTTCTACCCTATTTTGAACTTCAGAACAGCCAAACGAGCCTAAGTACATACCGATATAATTAGGATGGGTTTCATCAAATGCGCCTTTACCGAACATCATGGATGCAACAGGTATATTCATCGCATCTGCCAATTGCAGAACTGCAGCCTGAAGGCCAAAACGTATCGTTTTTACATCTACTAGGATAACTGGCCGCTTTGCACATTCTAGTAGCTGACGGACATGATCTGTCGCAGCTTGAAGAGATTTTATGTTTGATGTTTTTTGTTGTGGTGTTGGCTCTATCTTGTCCATAATCGGCTGATCGACTAAATCATCGGCCACAACAAGGTAAACAGGTTGTTTCTTTTCTTTTGCAATTCGAATAGCAGCAGGAATTTCAATCATGGCATTTTCAGGTGTGAGTACAGCACTATAGGCTGTTATCTGTTTATACATATTGCGGAATACATTGAAATCCCCATCCATTAGAGTGTGATGCATCAGCTTGTGCTCTTTTTGATCTTTCTCTTTTGGTGAACCAACAATGTGGATTATTGGAACGTGTTCACTATAGGCGCCAGCTATTGGATTGCATGCATTCAACTCCCCAACACCAAACGTTGTAATAAGAGCAGAAATCCCCTTGATTCTTGCATAACCATCCGAAGCGTAACCCGCGTTTAGTTCGTTCCGTCCTTCTATAAACTGGATTCCGTTATATCGCTCCAACGTATCAAGTAATGAAAAATTATAGTCCCCTGCGACGCCAAAAATTTCAGTAATCCCTTCTTGCTTTAGGCAATCAAACAAAAACCGCCCAACTGTTTTTTGTGCCATACTAGCATGTGTGTCGGGACTGACTGTATTCTTTTTATCCATTACACACCCACTCCTTTTCCAATATCAATAGCTTGTTCAGTTTTTTAGTACCCTTTTTATTCGTACCCTATCATAGAACAGGCTATACAATTGTTGGGAATAAGGAAAAAATCAATATAAAGCACCAAAAGGACAAATCCGAATTAACGAATTTGCCCGTTTTTACTTCATAAAAAAAAAATACTGCTGAACTAATGTTGTTGAATTGTATTTTTCAACATATTATACATATTTGTAACATGTTCATCTACTTGATCTCGCGACATACGAAGTCGTTCAACTGAAGTTCCATATCCGATTTCTTGTTTCCCTTCTTTTAATTCCATGAAAATCCCATCTGCAAATTCATCTAAAGGTTCACCGTGAGTATGCAATCCTGCACCGCCTAAATCAGTATTAACTGCCGGAGGAGCAACTTCAATTACTTCCACAGATGATTCGGAAAGTTGGTGACGTAAACTCATAGTAAATGAATGGATTGCTGCTTTTGTTGCTGAATAGATTGGCGCAATGACCAATGGAGTAAAAGCTAATCCCGATGAAACATTAATGATCGTTGCCGCTTCTTTTGTAGCAAAATATGGAGCAAACAGCATAGACAAATGGATTGGTGCTTCAATATTAGTTATGATTTCATTATTAAAATATTTCCAATCGTTCTTGGCATCTGATTTTAAAATATTAAAACGTTGTTGAATCCCTGCATTATTTACTAGCACATTTACTTCTGGATAGTTCTTTGTTACCCACTCAAACAATGATACGCGTTCTGGTTCAGAGCTCAAGTCACTCACATGTGTAATAAGATCGGGAAATTTTTCTTTAGCATTTTCAAGTACATTTTCACGTCGCCCAGTCACTATGACTTTATTTCCTGATTTAATAAAGCGTTCTGCAAAAGCTTATCCAATACCAGTACTACCACCTGTAATAAGGATTGTGTTACCTGAAAGTTTCATGTTAATTCCTCATTTCTATTTTTTTCTATATGTTACTAACTAAGCCAATCTCTATTAATAATTTGATCTTAAGGTTGCTTCTGTACTTGAGCAATATTTCATTAGAAGCCCCAATCAATAATCGATCAATGTCAACATGATTATCATACGACTTAAACTATGGTTTAAGTCAACTAAAGAAAAAAATAAGATCGACTAGTTTGTCGATCAAACGCATGTATTTGAAGAGTTCGAGTTTATTCTAACTCTCTACTAATCGCTCTACCTGCTTGTCTACCTGAAAATAAACAACCACCTAAAAATGTTCCTTCCATTGCACGATAACCATGTACACCACCGCCGCCGAATCCAGCAACTTCACCTGCTGCATATAGTCCAGGTATTGCATCACCTGAAGAATTTAATACATTCCCATCTAAATTTGTTTGAAGTCCACCAAGTGTTTTACGACTTACAATATTTAAACGAACAGCAATTAACGGACCATTTTTTGGGTCTAAAATTTTATGAGGAGACGCAACACGAATTAATTTATCACCAATATAATTTCGTGCTCCTCTTAAGGCAGTGATTTGTAAGTCTTTTGTAAATTTATTATCCATTTCACGATCACGTGCAATCAGTTGACGCTCGATTACATCATAGTTTAGTAAATTTTCCCCGGTTATTTTATTCATGCCTTCAACAAGCTCTTTTAACGTGTCTGCAACAACAAAGTCCTCTCCTTTTTCCATAAAAGCTTTTACAGGTGCTGGTATTCCTGAAGTTGCCCGTTTCATCACTTGTTTTATGCTTTTTCCAGTTAAATCAGGATTTTGTTCTGAACCTGAAAGTGCAAACTCTTTTTGTATAATTTTTTTCGTTAAAATAAACCAGGAGTAATCATAACCAGTTTGTTGAATGGCTTGTAATGTACCTAACGTATCAAAACCAGGAAAATTAGGTGCAGGAAAGCGCTGTCCACGTGCATCTAACCAAATTGATGATGGTCCCGGAAGAATACGGATTCCATGATTGCTCCATACAGGATTCCAATTTTTTATGCCTTCAGTATAGTGCCACATTCGATCACGATTAACAATTCGACCACCAGCTTTTTCAGTAATGGCAAGCATTCGACCATCAACATGTGCCGGTACACCAGATATCATTCTTTTTGGCGGAGTGCCTAATCGACTTGGCCAATTTTGGCGTATTAAATCAACGTTCGCACCAATACCGCCACTTGATACTAAAACCGCCTTTGCCCCATATTGAAAGTCACCAATTACTTCTCGAGAACTATCTTCTCCTCGCTCTGAATTACTTGGTTCTAATAAAGAACCACTTACTCCGACTACAGTTCCATCTTGTGTTAGTAGTTGATCTACACGATGTCGGGATCTGAATTCTACTAAACCTTTTTTCATATGCTCGCGAACTCTTCGTTCGAAAGGCGCAACAATTCCAGGACCTGTACCCCATACTACGTGAAATCGGGGCACTGAATTCCCATGTCCTTCTGCAAGATATCCCCCACGTTCAGCCCAACCGACGATTGGAAAAAATCTCACCCCCATGTCATAAAGCCATTGCCTCTTCTCTCCTGATGCAAACTCGACATATGCCTCTGCCCATTTCTTTCCCCAATAATCCTCATCATCTTCTCGATCAAATCCTGCTGTTCCAAGCCAATCCTGCCAAGCTAATTCCCTCGAATCTTTAATACCTAATCTACGTTGCTCTGGAGAATCTACTAAAAATAACCCACCAAATGACCACCAAGCTTGACCACCTATTGATGCTTTCGGTTCCTGGTCTAGTAATAATACACTTTTCCCAGCATCAGCTATCTCAGCAGTTGCAACTAAACCAGCCAATCCTGCTCCAACAACAATCACATCGAATTTCTCCATTCAACTTCTCCCTCCTTTTAAGCCTTTTAATCTATCAAATTATAAATTTATCTACAAAATAGTTTTCTAAATTTTCAGTTATCAAATAAATAATACAGCAAATAGCAAGAGAATAAAAGCAAAGAAGGTCCAAACCACTTTTGAACCTTCCTCCATATTTCAATGCTTTTGTTGAACAGTCCTAATGTACGTTTTTCTTTTTAAATCTTCCACCACGTACTTCTGCAATATCTGAAATTGCTAAAAAGGCACTTTCGTCAATGTCATCGACAATTGTTTTTAATTCTGCTTCTTCTAATCGAGTGATAACACAATAGATAACCTTTGTCGTTTCACCTGAGTATGCACCTGCTCCATTTATATAGGTAACACCACGGCCCATTTTAAAAAGAATTGCTTCTCCAATATCTTCACTTTTGTCACTAATGATCCATGCTGATTTTGATTGTTCTAATCCTTCTACTACGATGTCAATTGTTTTAAATGCGACTAAATATGCAATTATTGAGTACATTGCTCGATCCCAAGAAAAGATGAATCCAGCAGCTCCTAAAATAAATAAGTTGAAAACCATAATGATTTCACCAACGGAAAAAGGAATCTTGCTATTAATAATGATCGCTAGAATCTCAATCCCGTCTAGTGCTCCACCAAATCGAATGGCTAATCCTACTCCAACACCTACGACCATTCCTCCAAAAATTGTTGCTAGTAGAATATCTTCCGTAAAAGCAGAGATATGGTGAAACCTGCTTGTTAAATAAGAAAGAACAGTGATGCCAAGAATCGTCGAAATCGCGAATGTTTTCCCTATTTGCTTATAACCTAAATAAAAAAATGGTAGGTTTAATACAAAAAGAAATACGCCAAGTGGAAGCCCTGTAAGATGGGAAACCATAATCGAAATACCTGTTATTCCACCATCAATAACATCATTTGGAACTAAAAATATTTCAAGACCTGTCGCTACAAGTAAGGAACCAACTAACATTGCGATTGTTCTTTGTAAAATCTTCATTTTATGAGATTTCCCGTTTGTTGAATGTACTACTTCTGCCATCTCAAATACCGTCCTAACTGTTTTGTAAAATTTTTCTATATTTAATATTTGCTCTTATGCTCAATTTATACTAATTAAGTTCATTCACTGGACATTCACAATTTGTTCAAATATAATTAGCTAGACAACTATTTTAATTAGCTAGCTAACTAATTTTCCAAGGAGACTTTTTTATGCGCAAAAAGCAGCCTTTCTTTTTTTTATTAAATCAAACTACACGTCAGTTTTCGAAATCATTTAATGAGCATCTTGTTCCTACTGGATTGTATTTGGCACAATGGTCTGTTATTCACTATATCCATTTACATGGACCATGTACTCAACGAACAATTTGTTCGAATTTGAATATTGAGCCACCTACCCTTACACGAACACTACGTAGGATGGAAGTTTTAGACTTAATTGTTCGCAAAGAAGGAACAGATAAAAGAGAAAAAATGATTCATCTAACTGATAAAGCTATAAATCAATATGATAGTTGGAAAGAGCAAATCATCTCATTTGAGAATGATGTTATTAAAGATATACCCGATGAAGAGCTTGATATTGCACTTCAAGTTTTTCAAAAAATGATGAACAATATGAAAGCGTCGGAGGTTACTAAACAGGGGGAATAAGTTTGAAAAACGAGCGTTTATGGACAAAGGATTTTCTAAGTGTAAGCTTAAGTGGATTTTTTGTGTTTTTAGTATTTTATACGTTGATGGCGACATTACCGATTTTTGTGATTGATAATTTAGGCCAAGAAGATAGTAAAGTTGGTCTTGTAGTAACATCCTTTCTGATTGCCTCAGTTGCAATTCGTCCATTTGCAGGGATCTGGCTTGATACAATTGGTCGCAGAAAAATACTAATCATTTCATTAGTTTTCTTTACATTAACAACTTTTTTATATCCTTTTATCAATAATTTTGCATTATTACTTTTATTGCGTTTTGCACAAGGGATTGCATTTGGTCTAGGAACAACTGCAACAGGTACAATAGTCGCTGAAATAGTTCCTATATCACGTAGGGGCGAAGGTATGAGTTATTATAGCTCATCAATGATCCTTGCAATGGTATTTGGTCCTTATCTTGGTATTAATTTAATGAATCATTTTACCTTCCATATTTTGTTTTTTGTTTGTGGTTTCTTCGCAATTATTTCACTTATTTTCGGACTATTCATTGCGATTCCTAAACAAACATTAAAAGCAAAAACTCGAATTAAACCATCACAATTAATTGAGCGTTCAGCATTACCAATCTCAATTACTTCAGCAATTATCTCTTTTGGTTACAGTGGTATCATTTCATTTATCACATTATACGCAAAAAAATTAGGATTTGTAGATGTTGCTAGTTTCTTTTTTATTGTTTATGCAGTTTTCATTTTAGGATCAAGACCTTTCACTGGTAAACTATTTGATCGTAAAGGAGCTAACATAATTGTATATCCTGGGATCATCTTATTTACAATTGGTCTAGTTGTCTTGAGCTTCTCAACTGTACCAACAATCTTTTTATTTTCCGCTGCATTAATCGGTCTAGGCTATGGCTCAATCGTACCTAGTTTTCAAACATTAGCGATTAACACTGCTGCCCCTGCTAAAAAGGGAATGGCGACAGCAACATTTTTTATGTTTTTTGATGTCGGTATGGGAATTGGCTCTTACGTACTTGGAGTTGTATCTGCGAAAACATCATTCCATATTATGTATGTCATAACTGCAATTGCTGTATTGTCAACGACTGTCATTTACTATTTATTGCATGATCGTAAACAAAGAAAAGCAATAGATCTTGAAAATGCAGCCGCCTAAACTTAAAACCCACCAAAATTTTTTTGGTGGGTTTTGTTTTGTTCACTTACATCGTTATTCCTTTATCTATAACAATAATCTTAACTTTTACTTTTATATTCGATTTTTGATATGTATCAAGCCAATGATTCTCATTTTTTTTCCAATCAGCGTACTGAAATGAGTGAGCAAGTATACCAAAACCAACTGGATCAACTTTATCTTTTTGAAAAGATTGGATTAGATTATTTAATTCTTTTTGCAATTTTTTTTCTATCGCTTTTTTTAAGATAGCTTCCGATGAATTCGTTAATCCTATTGGAGATTCTGTAAACATAATCGGCAATGTCAAATTCACATTAAAGCTATAATGACCATTAGAATATTTTTTATCGATTTTTCGTTTTACATCTTTAATATAAAAACTAGTTTCTTCATCTGTAAAGACATCATCTACATCTTTTTTAAATTTTTTAAGATCCAATGCAATTACTAATTGTCCCTCTAAATGATCTTTTAAAATTTTTAACAGTTGTGTTTCATTCATTGATAAGGTTCGATTATACAAATTATTGTTAGTTAATAAAGTTGTCCCATTGACTACTAAATGCTCTCCTTGTATTGCTAGTTCAGGTGCAAAAGGTGTAATCCCCTTCTCAAAATACATTCGATGAAACTGTCGTATAGTCGTTCTAAAGGCAACATTTCGAAAATCAGCAGTTTGTATTAATTGAGGAATATAGATCGGTAACTCAGGTTTATCCTTTGGTTTTAAATCAAAAACATCGGCAAGTGGACCATCTACAAAAATAAGATCTGCATTTAATCGAAATTTGGGATCTCGAAAAAACATATCCATGATTGAAAACCAATTTTTATGTTCAAGTACTCTTGACCCTATTAAGATTGCTTGAATTTTACCTCCACCAGTAACACCACTAGCACGCGTATCAAAATAATTTCTAGATTCTTTAATCGATAGAGTTTGAACGTTAAAATGTTCAGTTTTCGCTTGTGTTTCTCCACTAAAGACTGGACTTGCCATAAATACTTCTACTTTATTTTCATCGTTCACATCGATTCCTAAAATCATCGATAATGTGACATCTTCTATATTTATTTTCCCTCTGCAACCCGAAACGCCGATTATTAAAAAAATACTAAGCAAACATACTTGAAAATATTTCAATTGATTTTCACCTTACTTAAATTATTTTTTATTAAACCGCCGATCAATAACAGGATAGGGATACCGATCGTGATGTATCTTCCAGAAATCATTAAAACGTGTAAATGATTAGTTGTATTTGTAAATGTCGGAACTTGAATAAATGTAAGGATGATAATGAGGATAAAAAGAATAATAATGACAATAGGTAATAATCTAAATTTAAATAACTCTGATAACCCATTCATACCAGCCCAAATAAACGTAACCCATGATTTCGATATTATCATTAAAAATAATGAGAATAAAATGAAATCTAACCTCTCAACATATTGAAATTCGATTACACTTAAAATATCGATTACTGGCTCAAATGTCATTTTAATTTCATAAGGACTATAAATAACAAAACAAATAATTGTTACAAAAACGTAGGTAAAAGTTGTTAAAGCATTTCCAATAATAACGCATTTTACAGCCTTTTCTTTCGACTTTAAATATGGATAATAAACTAGGATTAATTCGATGCCTAGAAATGAAGTCGTCGTTAATGGAATCGTCTTTAAAATCGGCATCCAGCCATCCTTAATAATTGGTAAAATAAAATTTATATCAGCATCTTTAAGTGTGAATAACAGCATGAATAAGGTAAAACAAGCAATTGGAAAAATTGCTTCTATATATTTTGCAATTAAATGAACTCCCCCACTTATTAGCTGATAAGTTGGAAAAAGAAATAGCACTAATAAAATATAAGTTCTAGTTTCTTGAAGTATGTAGGATTGAATATATAAAATCGCTCTAACTAATGCAAGATATCCTCCATATAGAAAATAAATTGCTTGTAACAAAACTACGATTGATCCAATAATTTTTCCTAGATAAAAAGTAAAAAAACCTATGTAGTTTAAATTAGGAGCCTTCTCTCTAAATTTAACAAATACAATACTAATTAAAGTAGAAAGTATTCCCCCAAAAAGAATTGCAATCCAACTGCTAGTACCTCCTTTTAGAGCTAGTTCTCTAGGAAGTGACAACATTCCAATCCCTACTTGAATACCAAAAATCATTAAAATAAATTGAAATTGTGTAATTTTTGACTTCGTAATTATCATGAAAGAATCCCTTCTAACATTCATTCTTCATTACGTTTATTTTGTTTTTTCCAAAGATAGTTTAAAGGTACTCTTATGATTGTATCTTTAAATGCATCACGATTGATTGGAGAAAATGGCAATGTATAAGGTTTGTTATAGCTAGTTAAGCTCAAACCATGGATCATGAGAATCATTGTACTTACAATCAAACCGATTAAACCAAATAATGAAGCCATAATCATAATTGGAAATCGAATGACTCGTAAACTAGATGCCATTTCATAGTTTGGAATAATAAATGATGAAATAGCCGTTAAAGCTACGACGATTACCATAATATTACTAACGATTCCTGCTTGTACCGCTGCTTGCCCGATTACAATCCCACCTACAATGCCAACTGTTGTACTAATAGGTGCTGGTAGTCTAATCGCTGCTTCTCTTAACATTTCTAAGGTGATCTCCATAACAATGGCTTCAAATAAAGGATCAAATGGAACCTTTGCCCTAGATTCCCCGATTGATAATAGTAATTTTAAAGGAACGATCTCATAATTAAATGAAATAATTGCAATATAGATTCCCGGCAAAAAGATTGTTAAAAAGAATGCAATTACTCTAAGTATACGATTAAATGAAGCCACCATCGCTCTTGCTGAATAATCATCAATCGTTTTAAAAAATATTGCAAAATTAATCGGTAAAATAATAACCTCAGAAGATCGGTCTACGATTAAAACTACTTTTCCTTCAAGTAATGTCGTAGCTGCAACATCCGGTCTTTCTGTTGTAAAATATTGAGGAAAAGGAGAAAATGGGTTTCTTTCTATTAATTGCGCTAAGTGGTTTGCATTTATTATAGAATCAAGTTTTATCTTTGAAATATCTTGTTCTACACCAGATAGTAAATCTTCATCTACTAATCCATCGATATACGCAATTGCTACCGTACTTTTATTTTCATTCCCAATTTCAACTTCCTTAACTTGAAAATCTCGACTTTTAATAAATCTTCGAAGTAAAGTAATATTACCTTGAACAGTTTCAATAAAGGATATTTTTGTGCCCCTTAAGGAATTATCAATACTTGGAGGCGTATAAGCTCTTTGTGGCAATTTTCCACAAGAATATACAAATGCGACTGGATCGCCTTCTACTAGAAGAATACTGTTACCATTCAATATTGCTGTTTCAATATCTAAAATTTGATTAGTCCGAATCGTATTATTCGTTATGAATAATTCTATATCTTCAGTATACGAACTTACTGTATTAATAAATTGACCTATTTTTTGTTCATCAACTAAACTAGACAAATAACAAATTATAGCCTGTTTATCTTTAACAACTATATCTTTTTTTACTAAGTCAGAGGTCGGGAACACTCGCTGAATAATATTAAAGTTTTCTATTAAATTTCCTTCAGTATGAAGAACGGAAGAGCGTAAATTATATTTTCTTAAACGCTTCTTTTGTTGATTAGAATAATCCACTTAATCTTCCATCCTTTCATAAATTTCCAGATTACTTTCAGCTAATCAGTTTTATCAAAAATCACCTATTTTATACTTGAAAGGCTAGTTAGGAGATAGTTGGATTTAACGGAGAACTTTCGATACAATGAACTATAAATAGTTTTGATGGAGGACCAAATATGGCAATCTTGGCTAATGCAAAATTTAAAGAATATAAAACGTTAATCTCTTCTTTATCTCCTTCACTTGAAACTAGTACATTAAAAAGTGAAAAATTTTTAGTAGATAAAGATGAAAAGAAAAATTTAGAAATTTATTATGCACCTTTTGAGTACATTAATGAGCGAGCTAAAGTCATCATAGTTGGGATTACTCCCGGCTTACATCAAATGAAACAATCTTATTCTACTGTCATTAGCCTTAAAGACGAAGTGATGGATGACGAAGAAATTTTACATGAAGTTAAAAAGAATTCTAGCTTCGAAGGACCGATGCGAAAAAATTTAATTGCTATGTTAGATGAATTGGAATTACATCATTATCTTGGATTAAATTCAACTAGCGAACTTTTTAGTACGGCTAGTCATTTAGTACAAACGACCTCTGTCATTAAATACCCAGTTTTTTATAAAGGGAAAAACTATAATGGTTCAACCCCGAATATTTTAAGAACCGATCTACTTAAAAAGTATATTGTTAATACATTTGCTGCGGAAATCATAAGACTAGAAAGTCCCCTCATTATCCCGTTAGGAGTTAATGTTTCAAAAGTTCTAACCTATCTAACAACGAATGATTATTTAAACTCGGACGCCATTTTATACGGATTCCCCCATACATCTGGCGGGAATGGACATCGACATAAACAATTTGCGGAAAATAAAGAAGATATGAAAAGAAAAATTAAATTATACTTTGAGAATTAGTAAAGGAGAATCAAAATGATTTTACATATTATTGGAAACAAAGACTGGCAAAATGCAAATAATTCAGGTGAATATGCACCTGATAGTTTAAACAACGAAGGCTTTATCCATTGTTCAACCCTCAAGCAAACTGTTGAAATCGCAAACTTATTCTTTAAAGGTGCAACTGATTTAAAAATACTTTGTATTAATGAGGAAAAAACAAAATCAAAAATCGTATATGAAGATACTGAAAACTTTGGCCAATTATTTCCTCATATTTATGGACCATTGAATTTAGATGCTATTTTTAAAGTTGTTGATCTTCACGCTGACGAAAATGGGCAATTTATTTTACCTGATGAATTAGAAGAATAAGAGAATAAACAAAAACTCAGTTTCACCTAGTGAACTGAGTTTTTTAGCTTTACTCATCATCTCTCAACAAATCACTTAAAAACTTTTCCCTGTTTTGTAAAAAATATTTAGTAATTTGATAGTGATCTGTATTCTCATAATCAATTCTAGAAATTTCTCCATGATCAAAGCTTAAAATATCTGCATTTGGATAACCAAGAAGAATTGGAGAATGCGTTGCAATAATGAACTGTGAATTTTCATTTTCAACTAAATCATGAATTATTTTTAAAAATGATAACTGCCTAGCTGGAGACAACGCTGCCTCAGGCTCATCTAACAAATAGATTGCCGTTTCATTAAAGCGATTTAAAAACAGGGACAAAAATGATTCCCCATGTGATTGATTATGGAGAGACTGTCCTCCGTAGCTGTCATATTTTTCATTATTTGGATCCTCTAATTCATCTAAGTAAGTAGCAAAATTGTAAAATGACTCCGCTCTTAGGAAAAATCCATTCGAAATTTTCGGCAACCAAGAAAGTCTAATGTAATTTCCAAGTTGTGACTCAGATGCAAAAACTTCATAATTATTATTACGGCCTCCGCCTGCTGTATTAAAATCACATTTATCAGCAATTGCTTCCAATAAAGTAGACTTTCCAGAACCATTTTCACCTACAAAAAAGGTAACATTACTTTTTATGTTCAATTCATCAAATGATTTAATTGAAGGAATTGAAAACGGATATTGGCTAAAAAAATTAATATCATCGCGCAAAAGTGTAATTTTTTTTAAAAACATTTTCATCACCTATGAAGATTATACAGTAATTACGATCCTTATCTAAAAATTTATTGTGGGGAAGTACAACATATTATTGTCTTGAACAGTAATTGAGCTTTCTTAGCTACGTTTTTTATTATAGTTGGGATAATTCATCCAACATTAACGGAATTTATGAATTTTTTATTTGATTTTGTAAGAATTAGAGCATCTTTACATTGAAAGTGTCTACAATCGTTCAACTTTCAGGTCTAAATACCCTAACCAGTATAGGTAATTATTAAGTTTATTTGCGATTCTCTTAAATTTAATTGCAGTTTTGCTATTTTTATTTGCGATTCTCTAAATTTAATTGCAGTTTTGCTATTTTTATTTGCGATTTTCAGATTTTATTTGCAGTACGCTGTTTATTTGCACAGAATGGCTCCTTATTTGCGGTACTCTAAGACTTATTTGCAGCTCAAGCTGTTTTGTCATCACTCTTTTTTATTTGAGATTCTTTAATATTATTTTTTTCCAATAAAATAAAAAAGGAGGGTTCTCCTAAGTAGTCAGACAATTAGGATTCCCTCGTTTTTTATGAAGGTCAGGTCAAAACACGGAACTAAGAGCATCCTTATAAATCACAATCGCTCTTACTACGTGAAAAATAGCTACTAGAATAATAGTTACTTCATAAGCAGATACTTTAACTAAATCGAATTTTTTGCGGAGTACAAATTTCCGAAAAAGTGCTGGGAATCCTTCATTCAGTTTTAAACAAATAATATAGAATACTAGAATGACAAAGTATAGGAAGAACCCCATGTCAGCATACTTCCAGTTGACTAAATGAGCAAATAAACTACATAACCAAATTATTAATACATTAACAAGACAAGCTAGAATCCAATTGGAGAAAGAGGATGTCGTATAGATCGTTTTCATCAAGATCACTTCTCCTTTAAATCATCTGTAGTCAATTTTTACGCGTGTAGTCGTTCTTTTATGCGTGTATTAATGACTTTAAATTATGTTTTTTATATAAAGTTTTGATGAAGTTATTCCACATAATTGTGCTGACTTTTAATTCATTTCTCATGTTAAAATGAGATTATACTTACAAGAAAAGGGATGAACTACTATTAATCTACAAGAAAAAGTAAAAAATCTGCCGTTATCCCCTGGCGTTTATTTAATGAAAGATTCAAAAGGTCAAATCCTTTATGTCGGAAAAGCAAAAAGCTTAAAAAAACGCGTTCAATCTTATTTTCAAAATTCAAAGGGACATTCACCAAAAGTGAAAAAACTGGTAACCCATTTAAAGGATTTTGACTATTTATTGACTGATACAGAATTCGATGCTTTCATGCTAGAATGTCATTTAATAAAAGAAATTAAACCAATGTATAATCGTATGATGAAAAGTCCACAATCTTTTATTTACTTAGTCATCAACTTAAATAAAAAAGTTCCTTCTTTTGAGATTAGCTACGAGCCTATTGAAAGTGAAAATGTATTAATATTTGGTCCTTTTACAAGTAGAAGTACTATTGAAAGAGCAGTTACCGGCATTAAGGAATGCTTTAAAATTAATTGTGGCCATCTGGCAGTTAAGAATAGCGCATGTTTAAATTATTCATTAGGGACATGTAATGGAGTTTGTCTAGGTGGATCAGCGCTTGAAGAGTACAATATGATAATTGATAAAGTTATTCGATTTCTTAATCGTACCGACATGAGTCTGCTTGAAGAAATGGAAAAGCTTATGTTATCAGCATCTGAACAATTTGATTTTGAGGCTGCAGCAAAATACAGGGATTGGATTGAAATGGTTAAGTCTTTAATAAATAAAGAAAAACTAATCGAATTTACTGAAAAAAATCATAATATTATTACAATTGAACAATTAGAAAACAACAAATTTAAGTATTTTCTGATCCATAGGACACAAATATTGCATTGTGAATTGGTAGAAATTGAAGACGATTCATTTGATCAGTTAATTAAGCAAATATATTCAAATTCACTTGATTACTTCAAATATAATAATAACCAATCTTCTATAGATGTAAGCCGCGATGAAATCGACGAAGCTCAAATTATTTACAGCTATTTAAATAGTATGAATTGTAAGCATCTAATTGTTCCAAAAAGATGGCTTAGTCATACAAGTACTAAATTTACAAAAGAGCTTCAAAAATTAGTTAATTTCTCTTAATAAAATAGGCCCGAGGATATTTTCCTCGAGCCATTTTTTATCCTTTTACCTTCTCAAACTGATTCCAGTTAATCGACTTCTCTAATAAAATTGAAAGAATTACCCCCATAATCAGTCCATTTGTTAAAAATGGTTGAACAATCATAGGTAAATTTCCAAAAGTACCAGGAGCAATATTCATTAAGCTTACCCCAACTAAAACCGGGGCTGCCAGTCTAAAAATTGTATCTGATGTAAATACTTTTCCATTTGTACTACTAAATGCTGTTCCAAACAATTGAAGATATGCAACAAATAATACTGCATTTCCAACTGTTACAGGCATAGTTGCTAAAAATGAAATTAATGGCGGAAGTACGCCAATTATTGCTAGCAGTGCTCCCCCATAGATAAATGGTTTTCTTTCATATATTTGAGTACTTTGCAAAAATCCAAGCGATGATGTAAATGGAGTGTATGGAACAATTCCAAATAATGCAGCAATAATTGTGAAGCTGCCTGTGAAAAATAGTGAAAAACGATATTGTTTTGTACTCGCTTTTTCTTTTAATAAATCAGACGCAGCTTTAATTGATGCAAATGTATTACTTAAATTCATAATTCCTGCAAAAAATGAAATCGCAATGATACCTATTTCTAAATTTGGTGCTCCTAAAGGGAATAAAGAAAAATGCGCACTTGCTGCCCCTACTTCTTTTGCATCTGATCCAAATAAAATCGAGTAGAATAACCACCCTACGATAATGCCAATTAATATTGAAAAATTGCTAATAATACGAGAACCTTTTAATTTTAAAATACTAACAAATAATACGATGCATAAAGAAAGTATACTAACCGCTATACTGATTTCACCTTTACTTGTAATTCCAAGCATTCCTTTAAAAAATACAAATATGAGCTGAAATGAAAGTAAAAATAAATAAACTGTCATAACCATTGGGGTAAAGATTTTTTGAAGAAATGAAATCAAATTGAATGCAGATAAAAGTAAAGTAACAATACCTGCTGCAATAAATCCTGTTGCCATTCCTCCTCCTATTTCTGTATAACTTAACCCAAAAGCAGAAGCTGATAATCCTAAATTCAGCATAACGCCCCATAATAAACCAGAATGCCCCTCCATGACCGGATATTTATGACCAAGCCATCCTTGTAAAACGGATGCAATACCAGTAAAGATGAGTGAACTTCTGATTGTACTTTCAATAACATCTGAAGGCAAATGAAATGCAGCTCCTATTGATATGGGAACTACAATCGTATTCGCAAAAATAAAAAATAGCCATTGAACCGATGAAAAAAGAGTAGTAGAAACTCTCACGTTTTTCATAGTTTCCTCCTCCTCTTGCTTAAAAATTCTTTGTGTCTTTTATATAGACTGGGTCTTTAGTCGCCTTTCTCCATTTTAATGAAGTTGAAAGAAAAACACCAATAATAATGAGTGCTCCACCTAAAAGTTGAGATGAAGTAATATTATTTTTTAAAATAATCAATCCAACTAGCATTGCAACAAAAGGTTCTAAGTTAAGAAAAATAGCCGCTTTTGATGCTCCGACAATTTGAATTTGATGATTCCAAATTAAAGTACAAATTCCATGCATAACAATCGCTGTTACAATTAATAGGATCCAAGGCATCGCTTCCTTACTCAAAGCCACGGTCGTTTCTGAAAAAAGCGCAATCGGTAATAAACCTCCAAAACCAATAAAATTCGAGTAAAGCGTAATTGTGGTGGATTCATAGTTTACCGTAAGCTTCTTAATCATAATAATCGAGATTGAAAACGTGAGCATAGTTTGAAAAATCCAAATCAAGCCAATTGTAATTTGAAGCTTTTGTCCGTTTGTAATGACAAAAAACACACCTATAAAAGCTATAATTGAACCTAATACAAAACCTTTTGTTAGTCTTTCCTTTAAAAATATTGAAGCTAAAAAAGATGTAGTAAGAGGAGCAAGCGCAAGTATTAATGCAGAAGTTGTAGGATGGGTTGTTTCTAAAGCGGAATAAAATGACCATTGATTAATACAAGTACCAATTAACCCAAGTAAAATAATCATAAACCAATCTTTTGTCTTAATCTTTTTCCACTTTTTCTTCATTAATGCATAGAAAGCCATAAAGAGTAATATAAAGCACAATCTTAACGCTGACAATAACACTGGTGGAAATTCTTTTACTAGTATTGAACCAAAAATAAAATTACTTCCCCAACAGATTACACAGAAAAGTAATAATAGATAAGAACGAACCATTTTACAGCCTGCTTTCTCAATTATTTTAAAGAAAACTCTTCGCCTAACCTTCCTTTAGGGAAAATAGAGTCATAATTGTACGTATACTTAATTCCTAAAATTGGCTACGCCATTCTAAATTTATCCTTTCTTAATGTGAAAAAATGAAAAAGGAAATCTAGAAAATTCTAGAGATCCTTTTTCTTCTATTATTTAGGCTTTTTACAAAGCTTTGTTCCTATTTTTCCGAACTGGATAGGTAGTTTAAAGTCTATGTTTGGATGTTTATTTTCCTTGGGGAGGCTTTTTTTGGCATCCTTTTTTATTCTTAGCTAAGTGGGTTTAGCGGAAGCCCACTTAGCATTTTCCTATCGAATTCTTTCTAATTGCTCTATTTATTTACGAATCAGTCTTTCTTCACTTAAGGAACCACTAACGATCTTCCCATTATAAATTACTGCTTTTCGATTTGAGCGTCTAGCAACTGCCTCTGCCGAACAGCTTGCTTCAACTAAAACTAGATTTGCAGAATCACCTATTTTTGGCCATACTTGATTTCCTTCTATATCTAAAGGAGTTTTTCCACCTGTAATATATTTTAATGTTTGCGCTAGTGATACTTCATCAATCCATCTAAAGCGTTCAGCTAGTCTTCCCGCTCTTTCAAGGATATCTCCTGTTCCGAGTGGAGACCAAACATCAAAAATATTATCATTCCCCACAGCTACCTCGACTCCGCGTTCATTTAGTAAATCAACTGGAGGCATTTGTCTATTAATAGGTACACTTGTAACAATCGAAATTCCTGCGTCTCTAAAGCTGTTTGCTAGTTCAAATGCTTCTTCTCTTGGAACATCACCTATTCCAAATGCATGGCTGATAGCTACTCTGCCTTCCCAGCCTGCTTGCTTAGTAAATTCTACTATACGCTTCATCGTAAATGTTCCTAAATGACCTGGATCATGTAAATGTATATCAATATCTGCATCAGCTTCAACTGCTAAATTATAAAGCTGATATAATGACTCTTCAATATTTTGGTCTACAACAGCAGGATCTACTGAGCCAACAATTCCTGCTCCATTTCTTAATGCTTCTCTCACATAATTGAATGCATTTGATCTTAATAAACCATGCTGAGCAAATGCTACAACTTCTGAGCTAAGTCGATTCGAATAATTAGTTAAGGCTTGTTCGACTTGCACTAAATTTCTTATTCCAACCTCTGGGTAAATATCTACATGCGTTCTTACATGTGTAGAGCCTGAAGCTAAAAGGATTTCAAGTAAAGCTTCTGCTCGCTCCTTCGTACTTGAAGCAATTGTTGGTAATACCATTTTTTCATTTTCAAATCGATCAATTACACTAGAAGTTGGCGTACAAGCCCTCCATACATCTCCCATTAAAGTTTTATCAAGATGTACATGCTTTTCAATAAAAGAAGGTAAAACTAGTAATCCGTCTGCATCTTGAACTGTAAATTCACTAGTAATATCCGTTTCTTCTTTTGTTATTCGAGTGATTTTTCCATTTTCTATAAAAAGATGAAATAATTCAGTAGCAGTACCGATCACTTTTCCATCTTCTTTTTCAAACCCAATTTCTAATCGAGCATTTTTTAACCAATAGCTAGATTTCATGAATTTCACCCCTTCTTGTAATCAATACTTTATTTCAAAACTGATTCATAACTTTAGTTCACCATAAACAATATTTCCATTAGCAATAACAGCAGCACGTTTTGCACGTCTTGCTACAGCCTCAGCAGAACATGATGCATCTACTAAAACCATGTTTGCGTCATCTCCTACATTTGGCCATAATTGGTTACCCTTTTCATCAAGAGTCCTTACCCTACCCGTAATAAATTGCAATGTTTGAGATAGTCCGTATTCATCTTTCCAATTATATCTCTCAGCTAATCTTCCTGCTTTTTCTAACATATCTCCTGTTCCATGTGGAGACCAAGAATCATAGAAACCATCACAACCTAAAGCAACTTGTACACCTTTTGAATGTAGTAAATCAACAGGAGGCATTACTCTATTAATCGGAACAGTCGACATAATTGATACGCCTAAGCTTGCTAGTTTGCTAGCCATTTCAACTGATTCATTCTGCGGTACGTCACCAAGCGCAAATGCATGACTTACTGCTACGCGATTATACCAACCAGCTTGTTCAATAAATGAAACTAGTTTTTGTATTGTATAAAAACCAAGATGGCCTGGGTCATGAATATGAATATCTATATCAGCATCAAACTGTACTGCTAGATCAACCATTTCAAATAATGAAAGTTCAATATTTTGATCAATACCACCAGGATCTAATCCTCCGACAATCGTTGCTCCCTCTCGCATTGCTGTTTTCATAAATGATTTGCTATTTGTGCGAAGTAATCCATGCTGAGGAAAGGCTACTATTTCATGGGTCATTTTATCTTTATACGTATAAAGTGCTTTTTGAATTTCTTCTAAATTTTTCAAGCCAATATACGGATCAATATTAACATGTGATCGTACATGGGTTGCGCCACCTTTTAATAATAGATGAAGCATTTGTTCAGCACGATGTTGACCTGTTTCAGCTAGTTCAACAAGTTCAGTTGCTTCTAAATTTAATCTCTCTACTAAATTTGCAGCAGGAATACAAGCCTTCCATGGAAGTCCAAGATAGGTCTTATCTAAATGATTATGCATTTCTTTAAAAGCAGGTAAAGCCAGTAAATTTTTTGCGTCCTGAACTGGTAGATCTGTTTGTAATGGAAAATTCGCCAATTGTAATTGTTCAATTTTGCCATCATTAATTCGTAAATTGTAAAGAGTAGTCTCAGTACGTTCAATTTTTCCATCTTCAAATACAAATCCGCTATCAAGTTTTACATTTTTAAGCCAATATGATTGATTCATCTCATCACTCTCTTTAATAAAACTTAAACTGTTGTTGATTCAAGATTTGAAATTGAACCACTTACAACATTACCTTTAAATATAACTGCAGCTCGTTTTGCTCGTCTCGCAACTGCTTCAGCTGAGCAAGTAGCCTCTACAAGTACGATATTTGCTTCATCTCCAATATTTGGCCATGCTCTTTCACCTTCATTATTTAAAGGGGTTACCCCGCCTGTAATAAATCCAAGACTATTAGCAAGTGTTTTTTCTTCAATATATCTAAATCTTTCAGCAAGTCGTCCAACTTTTTCAAGATTATCTCCAATTCCAAATGGCGTCCAATGATCTGTAATGCTGTCATTACCTAGTTCAACTTTTACGCCTTTTTCACTTAGTAAAGGAATTGGAATTGTTCTAAAAATTGGAACCGTAGAAGTAATTGAAATGCCTAAATCAGCAAATCTCTCAGCAATCGCAGTAGCATCTGGAACAGAAAGATCTGCTAAACCACTTGCATGACTTACTGTAACTCTTCCTTGCCAACCTGCTTTTTCAGTTAATGTTGCTAATCTTTGCATTGTAAATAATCCAAGATGATCTGGATCATGTAAATGAACATCGATATCAGAATTTGATTCAACTGCTATCTCCATAATCGTCTCAAGAGAACGTTCGATGTTTTCATCGATTGAAGCTGGATCAACACCACCTACTAGATTTGCTCCATATTTCATCGCTTCTCTTACTAGTTCGACAGAGTGACTTCTTAATAGTCCGTGTTGCGGAAATGCAACAATTTCATGTGTTAATTTATCTTTATATCCTTCTAAAGCTTGCAGCGTTGCTTCTAAGTTTTTTAACCCGATGACTGGATCAATATTACAATGTGTACGAATGTGAGTCGTACCGTAACTTAATAATAGATCTAGCATTTTTTCTGCTCTTTCTTTAGCAGTTGGTAATAATTTTGGTAATAAAATTTGCTCTTCTTCAATACGTGTTTTTACACCATTTGTTGCTGGCATACACGCTTTCCATGGTCCACCATAATAAGTTTTATCAATATGAATATGCATTTCTTTAAATGAAGGAACCATTAGAAGGCCTTGCACATCATATTGAGGCAATTGATCTGTAATTAAATCACTAACTAATTGAATAGATGCAATTTTTCCATTTTCAATTTTAACATTGTACTTTCCAGTTGCAGTTCCGTTGATAACTTCATTGTCATTATAAGTAAAACCATTTTCCAGACTCACATTTGTTAACCAATACGATTTTGACAATATACTCACCCTTCCATCCCACATTAAATTTTGATTCTATTTTAATTATAAGTCTGTTTGAAATATTTTGATTTTAGTATATTTACATATTTTTAAGGTATTTTTACTACTTGTCGATGTCATCAATAAAAAAGTAAACCTTTTGAGTGTTGGGGTAAAACAAGTTAATGTTAGTTGATTTCCATTTCAGGATGTTCGCTTTCCATGGGGCGAGATTCTTAGCCTCCTCGGCAAGCCTGCGGGGGCTCAGCCC